>JAQWBQ010000003.1 GCA_028706295.1 Bacteroidales bacterium | reverse complement strand
GATCAACGACAGCAAGCTCGATCCTGCGAAAACCCTGTTTATCGACGACACATTGAAGCATGTGGAGGGCTCCCGTGTGGCGGGCCTTCACGGATATCGGTTACGGATCGATCAGGGTGAACAAATTATGGATCTCTTTGGAGGATAATGGATTGGGGCTGCTAAAACCCTTATCATCCCTTCAATTCAGATTATCTTACGGGATTTGTCTTGTTCAGGAGTTGAATCTGTCGTTACTTTCAGGGATGATTCCTTCGAATCGGAGGGTTGAATCCAATCTGAATTCGTAACAGGAAAAAACTTGACATGTGCCTAAAAAAGCATTAACTTTGCGCCCCCTTTTAACCGGCAAAAGAATATGAAATTATCTCAATTTCGCTTCCACCTTCCCCCCGAACTCATTGCCAATCACCCCCCAAAACAGCGTGATGAAGTTCCCATGATCATCCTGGATCGTACGAAACAAACCATCGAACATGGGCAATTCAAAGACATTCTCACCTACTTCGGCGATGGCGATGTCTTTATCATCAACAACACCAAAGTATTCCCCGCCCGATTATATGGCGAGAAAGAAAAAACAGGAGCTAAAATCGAGGTCTTCCTGTTACGGGAATTGAACAGGGATTCGCGTCTTTGGGATGTGCTGGTAGATCCTGCCCGGAAAATCAGGATCGGGAACAAACTCTATTTTGGTGATGATGATTCGCTGGTTGCTGAAGTCATTGACAATACAACCTCCAGGGGCAGGACCATTCGTTTTCTGTTCGACGGACCTTATGAGGAGTTTAAAAAAACCATACAACGTCTGGGTGAAACCCCGTTACCCAAGATTCATAACCGTCAGGCAACCCCGGAAGATGAAGAGCGGTACCAGACCATCTTCGCCAAACATGAAGGGGCCGTAGCCGCTCCAACAGCCGGACTTCATTTCAGCCGTGAAATCATAAAACGTCTTGAACTGCAGGGTGTTTCTTTCGCCGAGATCACCCTCCACCTGGGATTGGGAAATTTCAGAACCATCGATGTGGAGGATTTAACCAAACATAAGATGGATTCGGAGGAGATGATCATTGAACCTGAAACTGCAGAGATCGTCAACCGGTCGATGGCCCGCAAAGGTCGTATTGTTGCCGTCGGAACTACCAGCATGAAAGCCATCGAATCGTCGGTCACCATCTCAGGCAACCTGAAACCTTACCGGGGCTGGACTAATAAATTCATTTTCCCGCCTTATGAATTCAGCATTGCCAACGCCATGATCACCAACCTGCACCTCCCCCAATCGCCCATGATGATGATGGTTGCCGCATTCGCGGGTTATGATCTTCTGATGAAGGCCTATGAAACTGCCGTTGAAAAGAAATACAAATTCTTTACCTACGGCCACCCGATGCTCATTTTCTAAGCCTCTTTCTTTTGAGAAAATCGGTGATCATCGTTGCAGGTGGATCCGGATCCAGGATGCACGCGACGATGCCTAAACAATTTCTGTTGTTGCAGGGTAAACCCATGCTGCTGCACAGCATGGAACGGTTCTCTTTTACCTGCCGGGGAATCGATCTTATAGTTGTCCTTCCGGAACAACATTTCAAAACCTGGGAGTCCCTTTGTGAGCAGTACCATGTTGATCTGCCCCATCGCGTTGCCCCGGGGGGAGTGACCCGGTTCGACTCTGTAAAAAACGGCCTGGATCTTATTGTGGATGAAGGATTGGTGGCGGTCCATGATGCCGCCCGTCCCTTGGTTTCTGAAAGCCTGATCCGCGCGGCTTTTGATTGTGCCGTCAAACTGGGCAACGGGGTTCCTGCCATCCCTGTTCAAGAGTCCATGAGAAAGATGGAACATGACCTAAGTTCACCGGTCGACCGGAATCTTTACCGTTTGATACAGACCCCGCAGATTTTCACGCCAGGTTCGCTGAAATCAGCCTACCGGCAACCTTACCGGGAACAATTTACCGATGATGCCACCGTGGTGGAATGTCTGGGTGAAAAGATCAATCTGATCCCCGGAGATTATAACAATATAAAGATCACAAACCGTGAGGATCTGGAAATTGCCGGATTCCTCATGGGAAGATCCAGATGAACTTCTTTATTTACAAACCTGTTCTGATCCGGCCTATCAGAATAAATCGGGATTTTGATACCTTTGGACTCCCAACTTGTAACTATGACAGTTGACCGGATTATCCTGGGAATTGATCCCGGAACGACCATTATGGGCTATGGACTGATCTGTGTTACGGACCGGAAAATCAAGCTGATCACAATGGGTGTGCTCAAGCTGGGCAAGTATGATGATCACGCTGTTCGGCTGAAAATGATTTTTGAACGGATGATCGCGATTATCTCGATGTATCATCCCGATGAAATGGCGATTGAAGCTCCCTTTTTCGGAAAAAATGTCCAATCGATGTTGAAACTCGGCAGGGCCCAGGGTGTCGCTATTGCTGCCGCCCTCTCGCGATCCATACCGGTATCGGAGTATTCACCCCGAAAAATCAAACAATCCATTACCGGAAAGGGATCGGCCTCCAAGGAACAGGTCGCCGCAATGCTCACCACCTTGCTGAAAATTGACGAGAATCCCGAAACCCTCGATGCAACCGATGGTCTTGCAGCTGCGGTGTGTCATTATTTTCAAAAAGGAAGTCCCGATGCAGATAAGAAATTCTCAGGATGGAAGGCTTTTGTCAACGCGAATCCAAAGCGGGTGGGAAACAGGCAATAGGAGAGGAAGTAATTTAAAGTTTATAATCCAAATCAGGGATTAGGCATTGGCTATAAGCCACAAGGGAAAATTATAGTTAACAAATCTTCAGCATTTTCAAATCGTTTTCAATTGTCCATTGTCAATTGTATTACATCAGCTTTTGATAAACCATCCACCACCGGTCGGGGATATCGTTTTCGCAAGCGGTCTGATAATCTTTATAGGAACAGGGTACCAGGTAGTGGCGCTCGTATTTGATCCGTTGTTCAGCGGGTAATGGGATCTCCATCCACCACCGGTCGGTTTTTTTGCTTTTGTAAAAAACGATCTCTTCTTTATGATCACTGATGCTGACCCGGTACTTAAGGTAATCTTCCTCATTCCTGAATGGAAAATCGTGAGCCCGGTTGTAAAATCCGTCAAGGAAATACCAGATCATCTGTGCCACCAGGTGTGATGTCTGACCCGATACGTCAAAGGAGGGATTTACTTCATAAAAACCAATGGAAGTAAGCTTGTCGCTCAGACCGGCATACCTGACAACCTGACAGGCCTCTTCACCGTAAAATCCGTTGGGTGTGGCATTGGCGTTTCCCGGGGCGTCAGATGCCCGGATGGCCGAGATGTCAAAGGAAAGCATATCGGCATTTCGCACAATGGGCTCAACATCTTCGAGACGCTCCCGGACGATTCCGAGCCGGTACGTATCGAAAAAGAGATTCTTCATAAGTTTCAGTGCATCCTGATCAACAAAATAGGTTTGAAATCCAATGTTCGCGTAATTAAACAAATAATTCGGCTGATGCAGGATGATGCTGCTCAGGTAGGAACGGGCATCGAGTTCCTGTTCCGACCGCCCCAGGTCAAACATGGGATCAACGGCAACAATGTTGATGATCTGACCGAGACTCTGGTAAGCCTGGTAATTGGCATAGGTCAGGTCCTGGCTGCCTCCCAGAATGACCGGTAACACGTTGCAGGAGACCAGTTCGGCTACAACACTGCTTAAGGCAAAATAGGTGTCGGAAACTGCAAATCCGTTCCTTATATTCCCCAGGTCAACCAATTTGAGCGGATAAGGTCCCGGATGCAACTGATACAGAAATTTCCTAATCTGATCCGGAGCCATACCGCATCCCGGGTTATCAACCGATTTCCGGTCATCTTTCACGCCGATAATCGCCAGGTGATAGGAGGAATAATCGGGAAAATTCCCGGCATCCGCATTAATTCGGATCAGGTTTCCTAACCTGGGTTGACCGGTTGCCTCCCCTGTGTGAGGGAATTCAGCCAGATCAAGGGGTTCAAAAAAGACAGAAATATCCATGGGACATTACTTTTTCTTTTTGGATTTTGATTTGGTGGGTTCCGTTTCCTGAATAATCTTTTGACATGCTTCAAGCGTCAGGCTCCCGGGATCCGTTCCTTTTGGAATTTTATAGTTTTCCTTATTGCTGGTGATATAAGCCCCATACCTCCCGTTCAGGACCCGGATTATCTGTGTTCCGGATGTAAATTCTTTCAGAATCTTTTGCTGATCCAGTTGTCGCTTGGCCAATATCACCTCTATGGCCCGGTCGAGGGTCACCGACAGGGGATCATCGCTTTTGGGCAGGGAATAAAAGGCCGCGTTGTGCTTAATATAAGGACCGAAGCGGCCTGTAGAAACTAATACCTCATGTGATTCAAATTCGCCGAGCATTCTCGGAAGTTTGAACAGGTCCAGCGCCTCTTCAAGGGTAATGGTATCAATGCTCTGACCCTTCTGGAGCGAAGCAAACCGGGGTTTAGATTCGGCATCGGCATCACCCACCTGCACCATTGG
Organism: Bacteroidales bacterium; assembly: GCA_028706295.1. Taxonomy (GTDB): domain Bacteria; phylum Bacteroidota; class Bacteroidia; order Bacteroidales; family FEN-979; genus CAIVAT01. The sequence continues at coordinate 111,874 of JAQWBQ010000003.1, read as the reverse complement.
ACCATAACGTCCGATTTTGACAAAAACAGGCGCCCCGCTCTGGGGATCCTTCCCTAATAACTTTTCACCGCTGACTTTTCCCGAAGTTTCAAGTGTTCCTTCGATCTGCCGGTGAAAAGGATGATAGAACTCACGGATCATCTCATTCCATATCATTTTTCCTTCGGCAATCTCATCGAAATCCTCCTCCACATTGGCAGTGAAATTGTAATCAAGAATGTTGTCAAAATGCTGCAATAAAAAGGAGTTGACCACCGTACCGATATCCGTTGGAAAGAGTTTTGCCTTTTCATAGCCGACGTTCTCCTTCTTTATTTCTTCACTCAGGGCGCCTTTCCGCAGGGAAATTACCTGATATGATCTGGTAATCCCCGGACGATCTTCTTTAACGACATATCCACGCTTCTGGATGGTGGAAATGATGGGGGCATAGGTCGAAGGTCTGCCGATTCCCAATTCCTCGAGTTTCTTGACGAGCATGGCCTCCGTATAGCGGAAAGGTTGCTGGGTGAATTTTTCCTGGGCCTCCATGGCCGATAACTCTAAGAACTGGCCAACAGTTAAAGGAGGGAGCATGCCCTCCTCGCCATTTTGTTCTTCTTCATCCACCGATTCCATGTATACTTTCAGAAATCCGTCGAACCTGATGACCTCCCCTTTCGCGATGAATTTCAAGTTCGAATTTGAAATACCAATAGTCACGTTGGTTTTTTCGAGTTCGGCATCTGCCATTTGGGAAGCGATGGTTCGCTTCCAGATGAGTTCATAAAGCTTTTTATGGGATTTATCCCCTTCGATGGTTTTATTGTTCAGATAGGTCGGACGGATTGCCTCATGCGCTTCCTGTGCCCCTTTGGTCCGTGTGGTAAATTTTCTCGTCTTCACATAGGCTGCTCCGAATGATGCAGTGATTTCATTCCGCGACATGGCCAGCGCCATGTCGGAAAGGTTCACCGAATCGGTCCTCATGTAAGTGATCAATCCTGATTCGTAAAGTTCCTGTGCAACCCGCATGGTATTTGCCACTGAAAAGCCAAGTTTCCGGGATGCTTCCTGCTGAAGGGTAGAGGTGGTAAAGGGAGGGGCGGGTGATTTTTTCGCGGGCCGTGTATCAACATCTTCGACCACGTAGGAAACATCCAAGCATTTTTTCAGGAAGTCAAGCGCTTCCTCCCGGGTCGGAAATCTTTTATTAAGCTCCGCTTTTACCGGTGATATTTTAGAACCGTTTCTGATCAGGAAATCTCCAGCCACTCGGAATGATGATGTGCTGCGGAAATTTCTGATCTCCTCCTCCCGTTCCACGATCAACCTGACGGCAACCGACTGAACACGACCTGCCGACAGGGAGGGTTTGATCTTTTTCCACAAGAGTGGCGATAATTCAAAACCGACCAGTCGGTCGAGCACCCTGCGGGCCTGTTGGGCATCCACCAGGTTCTGATCAATAGCCCGGGGGTGTTCAATAGCCTCCTGAATAGCTGATCTGGTGATCTCATGAAAAGCAATTCTCCTGATCTTCGACTCTTCAAGATTCAAGGCTTCCCGGAGGTGCCAGGAAATCGCCTCTCCTTCCCTGTCCTCATCAGATGCCAACCAAACCCATTCAGAAGTTTGTGCAAGTTTTTTCAACTCTGCCACAATCTTCTTTTTATCCGGGGAGATCACATATTGGGGAATAAATCCATTCTCAATATCCACGCCGAGATCCTTTTTTGAAAGATCGGCAACATGTCCCATGCACGACTTAACGGTGAAATCACTTCCTAAAAATCCTCCAATCGTTTTTGCCTTTGCCGGGGACTCAACAATCACTAAATTCTTTGTCATCGGGATACCGTGTTAATATTTCGAAATCCGGTGCAAAAGTAAGACAATTAACTTAATCCTTACCTTTGCACCGTTTTTTTATGGTTAATCGTTTGAAACCGGAAAAGTGATGACAGATACCAGGATGAACCGAAATATTTTTATTGAAACCTACGGTTGTCAAATGAATTTTTCTGACAGTGAGATTGTCGCATCAATTTTAAAGGAATGCGGGTATTCTTTTACGGGAAATTTGGATTCGGCCGATATCATACTGATCAACACCTGTTCCATCCGTGAACATGCAGAAGACCGTGTCAGGAAAAGGTTACACTATTTCAGATCGCTCCGGAAAAAGAATCCCGGATTGCTGATCGGACTCCTGGGTTGCATGGCCGACCGTGTAAAAACCGCCCTGATGGAGGAGGAACAATTGCTCGATCTGGTGGCAGGACCTGATTCCTACCGTCATCTTCCGCAACTTCTTGAACAGGTGGAATCCGGCCGCCATGCTATCGATACCATCCTCTCGGCAGATGAAACGTATGCCGATATCACCCCTGTCAGAATCGGATCAAGCGGCGTTTCTTCATTTATCTCTATCATGAGGGGTTGTGAAAATTACTGTTCCTACTGTGTTGTTCCGTCCACCCGCGGGGTGGAACGAAGCCGGGATGCAGGTTCGATTGTTAAAGAAGCTGCCGACCTGTTCAACAGGGGCTTCAGGGAAGTGACCCTGCTGGGACAAAATGTAAATTCTTACTCCTGGAACAAGGATTTCAACCCCATCAACTTTGCCGGTTTGCTAGAAAAAGTCGCGTCTATTGACCCGATGTTGCGGATCCGCTTTGCTACTTCTCATCCCAAAGATATGTCCGATGACCTGTTACAGGTCATCAGCCGCTTCCCAAATATTTGTAAATCAATTCATCTCCCGGTCCAATCGGGCAGCGATGCCATACTCGACCTGATGAACCGGAAATATACCCGCAGGGAGTACATGGACCGGATTGAAGCCATCCGTAGCATCCTTCCTGAAGCCACCATCACCACGGATATCATCACCGGATTCTGTAACGAATCGGAAGAAGACCACCAGATGACCTGTTCCCTGATGGAATGGGCCGGGTTTGCGTCGGCCTTTATGTTCAAATATTCAGAACGTCCGCAAACTCTCGCAGCTGAAGCCCTGAAGGACAATGTACCTGAAGAAGTCAAGGAACGGAGGTTGAAGGAGATCATCCAGCTCCAACATAAATTGTCGGAAAAAAGTAATAAAGCCGACATTGGGAAAACCTTCGAAGTTCTCATCGAAGGAATATCCAAGCGATCGGCCGATCATTATTTCGGCAGAAATTCGCAGAATAAAGTGGTTGTTTTTCCAAAGACCGGTCCCGGTCCCGGATCGTATGTTTCGGTCAGGATCAAACGGGTTACTTCAGCAACCCTGCTCGGAGAGGCAGTATAAGTAGTTATCCCGTATCATTATTCCGCTCAGCCTATTCCTGAATTACCAGAAAAAAAGTACTTTTGCCATTTATTTCATTCTTGCCGATCGAACAATGGCTGACCATCAATTGACACACCTCAAAGAACTCGAATCTGAAGCCATTTACATCTTGCGAGAAGTTGCCGCCCAATTTGAACGCCCGGTTCTACTTTTTTCCGGGGGAAAAGATTCCATTGTCCTGGTCCATCTGTCCCGCAAGGCTTTTTTCCCGGCGCTCATTCCTTTCCCGCTCCTTCATATTGATACAGGACATAATTTTATCGAAACCCTTGATTTCAGGGATTGGCTGGTAAAGGAAATACGGGGCCGGCTGATCGTAGGCTCGGTCCAGGAATCGATTGATACCGGCCGGGTAGTCGAAGAAAAGGGAATAAATGCCAGCCGGAACGTGTTGCAAACCGTTACCTTGCTCGACACCATTGAAAAATTCAAATTCGACGCTGCTATCGGAGGCGCCCGGCGTGATGAAGAAAAAGCCCGGGCAAAAGAACGGATTTTCTCGCACCGGGATGAGTTTGGCCAATGGGATCCAAAGAACCAGCGTCCCGAACTCTGGAACCTGTTTAACGGAAGGAAACACCTCGGAGAACATTTCAGGGTTTTTCCAATCAGCAACTGGACTGAAATGGATGTATGGCAATACATCCTGGCCGAGAATATTGACCTCCCCAATATTTACTTTACCCACGAAAGGGATGTCTTCTATCGCGATGGGATCTGGCTTGCAGCAGCCCCTTTCATGCAGATGAAACCTTCGGAGGCTGTGGAGCGAAGAAGCGTCAGATGCCGGACTGTCGGCGACATTACCTGTACCGGCCTTACCCTTTCCACAGCCGACACCGTCGAAGACATTATCCAGGAAATTGCTGCCACCCGCGTAACGGAACGGGGTGGACGTTACGATGATAAGCGGTCCGAAGCAGCAATGGAAGACCGGAAAAAGGAGGGATATTTCTGATGGAAGCAAGTTTTTCAAGTAAGGCTTATCTCGACATGGAGCTGCTGCGGTTTACCACTGCCGGCAGTGTTGATGATGGCAAGAGCACCCTGATCGGCCGGCTTCTTTACGACAGTAAATCCATTTTTGAGGACCAGCTTGACGCGGTGAAGCGGGCAAGCCTTCAAAAAGGTGGCGATTTTCTCAACCTGGCGCTTTTTACCGATGGTTTACGCGCCGAAAGAGAACAGGGAATCACCATCGATGTGGCTTACCGGTATTTTGCAACGCCGAAAAGAAAATTCATCATTGCCGATACTCCCGGACATATTCAGTACACCCGGAATATGGTGACCGGCGCCTCAACTGCCAATGCCGCCATCGTACTTATCGACGCCCGAAACGGTGTGATCGAGCAAACGCACCGTCATGCCTTTATTGCCTCCCTTCTGGGAATCCCCCATATCATCGTTTGCATCAATAAAATGGATCTCGTTGGTTACCGTCAGGATGTTTTTGATCAGATCCGTCTTGATTTCAAGACGTTTTCCGATCGTGTTTTTCCTTTGCACGATATCCGGTTTATTCCCATCAGCGCCCTTAATGGCGATAATGTTGTAAAACCCTCCATCCGGATGCCCTGGTATGATGCAGGCACCCTCTTAAACACCCTTGAAACCATTCCCATTAATCAGGATCATAATTTCGTCAACCAACGTTTTCCGGTTCAATATGTAATCCGTCCTGAATCCGACGAACACCACGATTACCGGGGTTATGCAGGTTGCATTGCAGGCGGGATTTTTCATCCGGGGGATCCGGTCGTAGTCCTGCCATCAGGGATTAAAAGTAAAATTGTCTCGATCGACACCCTGAACAACACCCTGACCGAGGCATTTCCGCCCATGTCGGTGACCCTTACACTTGAAGATGATCTGGATATCAGCCGGGGTGGAATGATAACCGGCGCTTCCGATTTGCCTACAGAATCCAGTGAAGTGGAGCTTATGATCTGCTGGATGAATCCGAAACCGTTGCAGATGAAAGGTCGTTATACCGTAAAACACACTACCAATGAGGTCCGGTGTAAGGTCGAAGAAATCATTTATCTTCTGAATATCAGTACGCTTGACACGATCACACCGGTGGATGAGATACGGATGAATGACATTGCCCGAATCCGCATACGGACCACGAAACCGCTGTATTATGACCCCTATTCCCTGAACAGGATCACCGGAAGCCTCATCCTGATTGATGAAGCAACCAATGAAACCTTGGCGGCCGGAATGATCGTGTAATGGGTTTATACCACAATATTTTTCCAAAAAAACAGTTCATTACAAAGAATTTACATCACCTGTACACGAAAACTGACTTTCATGAAGATTTTCAGATACTTTTTCGCCTGTTGCCTCATCATAAACGGTATTCAACCGGTAATTGCACAGCAGGTCCCTATTGGTCAATGGCGCGATGAGCTTCCCTATACTTTGTGTAATTCGGTCACCGATGCCGGAACCCGAATTTATGCTTCAACACCCTATGCGGTTTTTTATTACGACCGGGAAGATAACAGCGTGGTGCGTATTACCAAAATCACGGGGCTTTCTGACATCGGGATCAGTTGCATCAACTATAACAAAGAATATAAAACACTGGTCATCGCGTACACCAACGCCAATATTGATCTGATCAGGGATAATACCATTGTCAACATCTCCGATATCAAACGAAAATCGATCCTGGGGAATAAAACCATCAATAACATTTATTTCAAAGGTAAGTACGCATACCTCTCCTGTGGCTTTGGAATTGTGGTTCTGGATATCAGCAAGTATGAAATCAGTGAGACCTATTATATCGGAAATCAGGGTGGGCAGGTCAATGTACTTGCCCTTACGATCGATGACCAAGATAGTCTTTATGCTGCCAGTGAAAAAGGCATTTACAAAGCCTGGTCGAAAGATCCGAACCTGGCCAATTATCAGGTCTGGAAAAAAGATACCGGTATCGATACCACCGCCAAATATAATTCAATTGTAAGTTTTGCCGGGGCTGTATTTGTGAATAAAAGGACTGCCTTTTCGGGATCTGATACGTTATACCGTCATACCGGCGGCCGATGGACCCCTCATCCGATGTCCTATTATAATCCGGTAATGAACCTTCAGGCAGGTGAAAAGTATCTGACAGTCGCGTACAACTATTTTGTGACGGTTCTCGACCTTAATCTGGATGTGTACACGTATGTTTGGGGTTATGAGCCCGGCGCCCCCTTCCCTCAGGATGCCCTGACCGACGACCAGGGCCATGTTTGGATTGTTGATACCTATCGGGGAATGATCCATTATGACAAACCCCACAACTATTTCAACCACATAAGCCTGAGCGGGCCGCTCACCGCGCTGGCTTTCAGTATGAGCAGCGCAGGCAACAATCTTTATATCGCACCCGGTGGCAGAAGTACCTCCTATTCACCCATTTACACCACTCCTCAGGTTTACCATTTTGATAATTCCAACTGGTTTAACATTGCAGGATATAACAGTCCCCTGATGGATTCGACCTATGATATCGATGTCATTGCCATTGATCCATTCGATCACCGCCATGTCTTCGCCGGATCCTATGGCAAAGGCTTGGTGGAATTAAAAAACGATTCGGCAGTCAAGATCTACAATGCCTCAAACAGCACGCTGGGGCATCATACCAGCAGCGACATTAAAGACGTCAGGGTAGGTGGAGCTGCTTTCGACGCAACCGGGAACCTGTGGGTGGTCACCTCTCACAACAACAGCTGTCTCTCCATGAAAAAAGGCGACCAATGGACCGGATTTACCATCCCGATCGTAAATGAAAGCGACCTGGGTCAGATTCTGGTGGACCGCCATGGCCAAAAATGGATTCAGATGCGTTATGGTAATACCAATCCAAATTCCATCATGGTCTTTACAGAAAACGGAACACCCGATAATCTGGCCGATGATCAGGCCAAACTCCTGAATTCATCCGCCGGAAGCGGCAAAATTCCGGGGAACTACGTCTCTGCCATGGTCGAAGACCTTAACGGCGAAATATGGATTGGGACCGAAGAAGGCATTGCGGTTTTTTATACCCCTGAAAATGTATTCTCCGGTCAGAATTTCGATGCACAGCGTATCCTGATAACCCAGGGCGGATATGTGCAGTATCTTCTTGAAAATGAAACTGTAAACGCCATTGCTGTTGACGGCGCAAACCGTAAATGGATCGGGACCGACCGGGGCGGTGTCTATCTTTTTTCTGCCGATGGGACTTCCCAAATCTACCATTTTACAGCCGAAAACAGCCCTCTGCTTTCCGACCGAATCGTTTGTCTGGCCATCAACCAGGATGGAGACGTCTTTTTCGGAACGGATAAAGGGGTCATCTCCTTCCGGTCATCAGCCACCCCCGGAGGCGATACCAATGAAAATGTTTATGCATTTCCGAACCCGGTAAAGGAGGATTACGAGGGATATATTGCCATCAAGGGATTGGTCTCAAACGCCCAGGTCAAAATAACCGATGTGAACGGGGTTCTTGTCTATTCAACCAGGGCCGAAGGCGGACAGGCCATTTGGGATGGAAAAAATTTTGACGGACGCAGAGCCCGGTCGGGTGTTTACCTGGTTTTTGCTTCCAATGACAACGGTACTGAAAAGGTGGTCACCAAGATTTTGATCATCGACTGATGCTTTATGCAACCCGGGGCATTGTTTTTCATACGGTCAGATATGCCGAAACCAGTCTGATCGCCAAACTTTACACATCACAATTCGGACTCCGCTCTTACCTTATAAAAGGGGTTCATACCCCACGCTCCCGGTTCAAACCTGCACTGTTTCAACCGCTCTCATTGCTCGAACTTGTTGTTTACAATAAAGAACGAAATTCGTTGCAGACCATCAAAGAAGTGCAACTCAACCACCCTTATCAGTCTGTTCACCTGGACATCCGTAAAAGCGCGATTGCACTTTTCATTTGTGAACTGGCTTACAAAGCCATCCGCGAAGAAGAACCCAACCGGGAATTATTTGATTTTCTGTGGAATTCCTGCATCGAACTCGATCAGGCTGAAGGACCGGTTTCCCATTATCATCTGTTCTTTGCGCTTCGTCTGATGCACCATCTGGGTATATACCCGCAACGAAACCTGACCCCGCAAACCACGATTTTCAACTTACGGGAAGGGGTTTTTCAGGCCAATATTCCCGGTCACACAAACTACCTGGATGAAGCGGACAGTGTCCTGTTTCATCAACTTCTTTCCGTTCCTGACGACGCAGGTGTGTCTTCTTTAAAAGTAATCCTGTCGCCTCGCAAACGGGATCAGATCCTTGAAACCATATTGCTCTATTATAAATTGCACCTTCCCGGATTCAGGGATCTCCAATCCCACCATATCCTCCATACTGTTTTGTCCTAATTCCCTATCTTTGCCGAAATTTGGCACTATGACTTCAGGATTAAGCGAACAGGAAACCATCCGCAGAAATTCATTGAATGAGCTTATTAAATTGGGAATCAATCCCTATCCTCCTCACACCTTTCCGGTAAATGTCAGGGCTTCAGAGATTAAGAAAAACTTTTCCACTGATCCTTCTTTGTATCAGGATGTCAGTATTGCCGGGCGGATCATGAGCCGCCGGATCATGGGAGCAGCATCATTTGTTGAGTTGCAGGATGAAAGCGGACGAATTCAGCTGTATATAAAACGAGATGAAATCTGCCCCGGCGAAGACAAAACCCTGTATAATGTGGTCTTTAAAAAATTACTCGATATCGGTGATTTGATAGGTATTTCCGGGTATGTTTTTATTACCCAGATGGGAGAAATCACGATTCATGTCAGGGCCCTGGAATTACTCAGTAAATCACTGCGTCCACTGCCGATTGTCAAGGAAAAAGACGATGCAGTGTTTGATGCTTTTTCCGATCCCGAGCTCCGTTACCGCCAACGGTATGTCGACCTGATTGTGAACCCTGAAATCCGGGATGTTTTTGTAAAACGCACCCGGCTGATCAATTCGATGCGGCAATATCTGAATTCCCGGTCATACCTTGAAGTGGAAACCCCGATCCTGCAACCCCTGTATGGCGGAGCGGCTGCACGCCCTTTCAAGACACAGCATAACGCGCTCGACATGACACTTTATCTGAGAATCGCCAACGAATTGTACCTCAAACGCCTTATTGTCGGGGGATATGAAGGGGTTTACGAGTTCTCTAAGGATTTCAGAAACGAAGGCATGGATCGCTTCCACAATCCCGAATTCACCCAGATGGAGTTGTATGTGGCATATAAAGACTACGAATGGATGATGGACCTGGTTGAAGAAATGGTTGAAAAAATTTCCCTTGATCTCCATGGGACCACACAGGTACAGGTGGGTGAAAATCTGATCGACTTCCGGCGTCCCTGGAAGCGGTTCACCATGTACGAGGTGATCCACCATTTCACCGGTACCGACATCGCCGATTTAACCGAGGAAGAACTCGTGCAACGCGCGCAACAACTTGGCGTTCCCATTGATAAGACCATGGGCAAAGGAAAGATCATCGACCAGATCTTCGGGGAGAAATGTGAGCCTTTCCTCATCCAGCCAACCTTTATCACCGATTATCCCGTGGAAATGTCACCCCTGGCCAAGAAGCACCGTTGTAAACCCGGACTGGTCGAACGATTTGAAGCCATTTGCAACGGGAAGGAATTATGTAACGCTTTTTCTGAACTGAACGACCCAATCGATCAGCGTGAACGATTCGAAGCACAGCTTGAACTCGGCCGTCGCGGGGATACGGAATCGATGGTTCTGGATGAAGACTTCCTCCGTGCTTTGGAGTTCGGGATGCCTCCTACAGCAGGGCTTGGCATCGGGATCGACCGCCTTACCATGATCATGACCAACTCTCCTTCTATCCAGGATGTTCTGTTCTTTCCGCAAATGCGGCCCGAAAAGCGGGGTTAGAGAATGTATTAATTATCCTTCCCGCATGGGAATTATCAAAACTGCAAAACTGGAATTTCCCCGGCTGATCTAATTACCGGAGCAGTAAGATTTTCTGGCATTCAGATCTCCCACGGGTCGTGAATTTTAGCAGATAAATGCCACTCCCGGCCGGATTCCCTGTGTCATCTGTGCCATCCCATGTGAAGAATCTGTCACCGGCATCAGCTATTCCATTCCATAAAACCGTGATCGACCTGCCCCGTAAATCAACAATTTCGATCCGGATCTGTTCCTGCTGTCGCAACGAAAGGGGAATTAAGATTCGATCACGGAAAGGATTTGGGTAAGGTCTTCCGATCTCCGGAAGGTCTTGCTCTTCATTGATTTTCGATAGCAGATCGGAATTGATCATGATGATAACATAATTACTGCCTGCTGATGTGATGTACTCCAGGCTGTCCTTATAAAAATTCATACCCGGAAGCAAAGCAACCACAACAGGAACCCTGACTCTCACCGCAACGCTGTCGCCGGGGTCAATCTGGGAAGGATAACCCGGGACTGAAACGGAATCGACCATCCAAGGCACTGAATTTCCGTATTGCTGAATGGTATCGAGGGTGATCCGCGTGGTAAGGTAGTTGTGCAACTGCGTTATCTTACCGTTAAGGCAATCGTCGGGGGTGATGAACCAGAGGGTATCAGGAACCGGTGTCAGGTTGGTGTAGGTTGTCGTGAATTGAAACGGATCGGCAGCCCCGATCAGTGGCATAGTTTCTGACCGTCCCGATTCATCGGCTGCAGAAAGATAGTATTCGACAAGGCTTCCGGCCGGTTGTTTGGGAATGAACCCGGAGTAATCTGAACCGCCCTGGTTAGTCATCTGGACAACCTGGTAAAGCCCTCCGTTAACCCGGAAATGTATGCGCACCGAATCCTCAATGACCGGCATTTGACTGGAAGCAAGTACGGTTGCTGATATCTGATAATCCGACTCGCAGGGCTTCACTCCCGAAATCGGAATATGGCGAATGTAAAGGAGTCCGACATCTGCAACACCCATAACCCGGCAATGGAGGGCGTCGGTCGAAAGCCAGGCAGTCGATGCGTTTGCAATGAAGCCCTTAATGGTATAACCGGGCATAGCTGCTTCATAAGCAGCTTTAGCACTATCGTCCCAGGCACTGTTCATGAATGGAACAAGCACCTTGTCGTTCAGGATTACGGAATTGGTGTAGGGTTGATCCTGGGGTGTCTTTACTCTGAATACCCGGTAATTATATCCATAGGAGCAGATCTGAGAAGCCCAGTAGGTAGCCTGGTTCTCCAAAGCATTATACTCGGGATCAGTTGGGAGTACCTGACGGATCAGGATCTTGTCGGGGCCCAGAAATTTCCCCCAACAGTCAATATGATCGATTGTAGAGGAAATATTCGGGTCGGGTACGACACGGAAGTTTTCGATTCCTAAATAATCGAACATTTTATCGTTAACCTGTTGCGAAGTCTGGGTCGGATTTTCAACATAAACGAGATCGGTCGATGAGCTGATACCCAGTCCGTCGGTCATATAGTTACCCCCGGTTGAGATGACATTCATGCCGTACCAGGGGATTCCCAGCATGGCAGCAAAGAGCTTTGGAATTTCATCGTCGTTGGGTCGGGGTCTGTTATAAGGGAAATCCACGATTCCAATCTGATTGGAACTGTCGGTGGCAAACCAGGGACCATAATCCCGGGTCCAGTAGCTGTCGGTAAGGGCGATCAGGAAATTACAGTGGCTGGTATCTACGCCATTCGAAATATATTGGTTCAGGACCGTGGTTTTTTCTGTCTGGTTCTTCACGATGGTAGTCACCATTACGCCGGATGCCATCTCTTTGATCAGGGAAATCGGGATCCCGAAAGGATAGCGGATCAGGGCTCCCTGCATGCGATCGTACTCTGCCACATTCCTGACCGGACCGTCCGGGGGAGGTGTCTCAATAAAATTTCTTCCGATTTCATGTCTCCGTGCAAATTCTTCAGGGGTCATGGTATGCCGGAGAACAGGGTTTTTATCTGTTAGGTTGTCCTGAGCTTTTACCTGGTAAGACAAGGCCAGGATTAATAAAATAATGGAGATCGATCGGTACATAACATTCGGTTTGAACTGCAAAATTAATATTTTCGCAATTCCTTCAAAATGACTAAATTTGCTGAAATTTGAACTTGGTGAACAAAAAAATCAGCGTAGCAAGATTGTCCATCTTTTCGAATACCAGTCTGATTATATTAAAGTTAGCAGCAGGTATCATCTCCGGTTCCGTGAGCATTATCTCCGAGGCAATTCATTCGCTCATGGACTTGATCGCTTCGGTCGTAGCTTTTATTTCCGTCAGGATTTCAGACACCCCTGCTGATGAAAAGCATCCGTACGGGCATGGTAAATTTGAAAACGTTTCAGGAGTCATTGAAGCCCTGCTCATTTTTATTGCCGCTTTCTGGATTATTTACGAAGCCGTAAAAAAGATTATAACACCGCAGGAGGTCGAACAGCTTGAAATCGGTTTTGTGGTCATGATCATTGCCGCGATAGTCAATATTATCGTTTCTCGGAAACTGTATGCCGTATCGAGGGAAACCGGTTCTGTTGCCCTTGAAGCGGATGCCCTTCACCTAAAGACCGATGTTTACACGTCGGTGGGAGTTGCAACCGGTCTTGCATTGATGTACGTCAGCGGAATTCATCTGATCGACCCGATCATTGCGATCTTTGTTGCCCTCCTGATCCTGAAGGAATCTTTTGAATTGTTTTCCAGGGCCTATGCTCCCCTGCTTGACCGGGCGCTTCCTGCATCAGAAGTCGAACAGATAAATGCCATTATTACCAAACACTGTAAATCCAACATGACTTTCCATAATCTGCGCAGCCGGAAAGCGGGTAACTATAATTATATCGATTTTCACCTGAACCTGGACCCTAACCTGACAGTTGGCGAAGCACATTCAATCTGTGACCAGATTGAGGAAGATATCAAAAGCCGATTCGAACACACGGAGGTGACCATTCATGTAGAAGAATTCTAAAATAAAAGAAAAAGATTGCAGTTATATTAAAAATGTCGAATTGAATAATTGTTGATTCATGGGTATAAACAGACCTCTCCGCTTACTCACGCTGCTGATTTTTATTCCTTTCTTTTGTATTGCTCAGGATTCCATTCGAATTGATACACTCATAAAAAGGGCACACCTGATTGAAGATGACCCGGTCGTTAACATGCTCGACAGTCTGGCCAGCCTCCGGGTGTTTGAAGATGCCGAATTCCCGAATTCCAATCAATATCAGAACTGGGCAACCTATACCGATTCAGACGTTCCAAGATTTCCCGATTCAGTCTATTTTGAACGGATTGCCCAGATGAATGAACAGTCACCATTCGAATACGTTTACAACAATGAGGTAAAACAATTCATTGACCTGTATGCTGTAAAAAAAAGGAAACTGACTGCAAGGATATTGGGTCTGTCACAGATATATTTTCCCCTGTTCGAAGAACAGTTGGATAAATACAACATGCCCCTGGAGTTGAAATATCTTGCGGTTATTGAGTCTGCACTCAACCCCGTGGCCACTTCCCGGGCAGGTGCAAAAGGACTCTGGCAATTCATGTACGGAACCGGGAAAGTCTATGGCTTAAAAGTCAGCTCCTACGTCGATGACCGCTATGATCCGTACAAAGCCACCATTGCGGCCTGTGAGCACCTGAATGACCTTTATGATATTTACGGGAACTGGTCGCTGGCGCTTGCCGCATATAACTCGGGCGCGGGAAATGTAAATAAGGCCATCCGCCGCGCGGGCGGAGTTAAGAATTTCTGGCTCCTCCAACGGTACCTTCCCCGGGAGACACGGTCGTACGTTCCGGCTTTCATTGCCGCCAGTTACGTGTTGACCCATGCCAATGAACATAAGATTTATCCGGTAGACCCGGGAATACTCTATTATGAAGTCGATACGGTGACCGTCTGTCGCCCCCTCTCCTTTGATCAGATCTCAGAAATGCTGAATATCCCCCTGGATGAAATCAAATTTTTAAATCCTTCGTTCAAACAGGATTTTATTCCTGCAACCGTTGAAAATCCATATAAGGTCCGTCTGAGGAAAAAGTTCGTCGGTAGTTTTATCAACAATGAAGAAGCCCTGTATGCATATAAAACCAGGGGTTGGTCGGCTCAGGATTCACTTATGAAACTCATTTACAATAACTACAGGGAAACAGAACTCTATACGGTTAAAAGCGGGGAGACCATGACTTCGGTCGCTAAAAAATTCAAAATGACTGTTTCTGAATTAAAAACACTGAATGGATTGCGTTCCAATACCCTGAAACCCAAAAAAAAGATCCTGGTCTATTCGAAACCCAGGAAAGAACCCGCCGGTGAAAAAGAACTGGCTTCCACATACATTCCTGTTCCCGCCCGGAAAGACACCACTGTCAGACAAGGTCCTGGTGATTCATCAGCATTGATTGAAAATCCAAAACAAACGGGATCTGCAGCTAACAATAACACGGTTCATTATGTTAAAAGCGGAGAGTCACTGGGAGTTATTGCTTCACGGTACCATTGTACAGTCAATGACCTGATGCAGTGGAACCAACTTTCGACCACCAATATTACACCAGGTCAGAAGCTTTCTGTAAGAGGTGTCCCGGCATCAGCAGCCGCATCAACAAAACCCGCAACCGTTGTTGAAAAGAAAACCAAACCTGCGCCCCAATCCTCCGGTGCGAAATATACCATCTATACCATACAGTCAGGCGATAACCTCTGGGATATTGCAGTAAAATTTGATGTTACCGTCTCCCAGATCAAAACCCTTAATAGCCTGAAAAACGCTCACCGGCTGAAACCCGGACAGAAAATTAAAATTCCAAAGTAATTTTTCCCGTTTGTTAAACCAAAAAAATAGAACATGAAAAAATCAGCAACATCACTTATTTTTCTGTTTCTGTTTACGGCCTTTACCGGGACTGCCCAGACCCATAAGGCTGACGACATCCTCGGCGTCTGGTTGAACCAGGAAGCGACAGGAAAGATCCAGATTTTCAAGGAAGGTGACCGTTTTTTCGGGAAACTGGTCTGGCTGCGTACTCCGCTGGATTCATTAACCGGAAAACCAAGAACCGATAACGAAAATCCGGACCCTAAATTAAAATCCACACCGTTGATCGGATTGGCCAACCTGAAAAACTTCACATTCAACGGGAAGGATGAATGGTCGGGGGGGACGATCTATGACCCCAAAAATGGAAAAACCTACAAGTGCTACATTCAGTTTGAGTCGGCAAACAAACTGAAAATCAGAGGCTTTATTGGCATATCACTGCTTGGAAGGAATACTTTCTGGACCAGATCTTTTCATCAATAACAACTGTTAATTCTTTCATTTGCCAACAGAAGATATCGGAATGTAGCATAATATTTAGCTTTGAACAGACCGACGCATCGTTTTAATATTTTCAGAGCGATACTCCTTGGATTGGTGCTTGCCGCCATCGCCTTCGGAATATCCTGGAAGCTTTTCGATCGTGAAGAACAAAAAACCGATTCTCTCCGTCGGATTCAGGAAAGGGGATATTTGATTGCCCTGACCGACCGAAATACCCTGAATTATTTTGTCTACCGGGGTGAACCAATGGGATATCAGCTTGAATTGCTGGAATCTTTTGCCAGATATCTGAAAGTCCCCCTGAGGATTATCTCAGCAGATGACATAAACCGGCTGGAATATTATTTATTTTACAATGCCGCGGATCTCATTGCGTTGAATATTCCTTTGTCACGCCAGGGGAAAAAAAATATTCAGTACTCCCTTCCTTTTGGGGAAACCCGTTTGGTACTGGTTCAGAAAAAACCTTCCGGAAATGGAACAGATCCTCCGTTAGTAAAGTCATTAAAGGATTTTCCGACGGATACCGTTTATGTGCGAAGCAATCCTTTTCTAAGCCCGATGTACCACCATTTTTATAAAGAGACCCGGGGGAGGGCTGTTCTGAAAGAAGTCCGTGATGAAAGTCAGGAAGATCTGATCCGTCAGGTCTCAAAAGGATTGATCCGGTTTGCTATATGCCAGGAAAATGTTGCCATGGCCTTTAAAAGATATTATTACAATACAGATATTTCGGTGCTGGCGTTCCCGCTTTTCTTTTATGGCTGGGGCGTTAACCATGAATCTGATTCCCTCAGAATGATGCTTGATTCGTGGTTAACAACAATTAAAAGGACGGGAGAATACAAGCAGATCTATCTTGATTATTTCGATAATCAGCGACTTGCACGCTTCATGCAGTCGGGATTTTGCTCTATGAACACGAACAGGCTCTCGCCATTTGATGAATCCATTCAAAAGTACAGCATAGCATTGAGTTGGGATTGGAGGTTGGTAGCCTCATTGATTTATGAAGAATCCAATTTCAGGCAGGGTCAGGTCTCCAAATACAATGCCAGCGGGTTGATGCAGTTAATGCCTGAAACTGCAGCCAGATTTGGTATCGACAGCGCTTCCACGCCGGCCCGGCAGATCGAAGGCGGTGTAAAGTATCTGCGTTACCTCGATACCCAAATCCCAGATGAAATTACCAATCCCCTCGAACGGATCAATTTTGTTCTGGCAGCATACAACGTTGGAATCGGACGGGTGTTGGCCGCCCGTGAAAAGGCCGGTCAATACGGCAGGGATAAGAACCGCTGGAACCGGCATGTCGATTACTATCTTCTTCGGCGGTCAAAAAAGAATCCTCATGGGCTTGCCGATACCATGAATACCTTTACGGGAGATTATAAGACCGAAGGATTTGTTGATGATATCATCACACGGTATTACCATTACAGGAATCTGATCAGCGAACGTCTGAACTGATGTTGGGAAATGAATATCCTGATTTCTGATTTTCGAAATATCCGCTGCCGTATTAGTTCTTCGACAGCCTGTGACCCTGATCATTAAGGAAAATATGACAGATTTCCCGGATGGTGTCTTCCAGGGGGCGGAATTCGAAATTAAGCGTATTACAAAGCTTTTCACTGGAGAAACGATAACTTTGTGTCGTTGCGATTGCCATCTCTTTTGTGATTTCAGGTATGGACCCGGTTATCCATGACCTCACCGCTTCGATCCGCCAGGCTGCCGAAGTCATCCAGGGCGATACTTTGATTGATGGGGCAGGTTTTCCCAAATACTTTGCAATCAGGCTGAAGAAATCTAGATACGACAAACCGGCTGCTGAACAGATGAACCGCTGGCCGAAATGATTTCTATCCATCAGGCCGGTCATGGCTTTCGAGACATCGCGAACATCAACATATACATTGGTTGCCGCAGTATAATACTTCAATCCCTCCCATACCAATCTGAACAATCCCGAATTATCCTTCCAGAAGCCGGGACCCAGGATGAAAGAGGGATTTACGATTACGGCATTCAATCCCTCTTCCATGCCCCTCCATACCTCTCTTTCCGCTCCATATTTACTGATACTATAGACTGAATTGTCACGTGAAGGTACCCAATAGGTTTCTTCATTCGAAACGCTTCCGTTTTCGGCCACCCCCATGGTTGCAATGGAGCTTACATAACAGAATTTCCCGACATTTCGATTTAATGCAAGGTTCACCAGGTTTGCCGTTCCGTCAATATTCACCTTGAGCATCGTCTTATGATCGCTCGGATAGAAGGATACAACAGCGCCTGCATGATAGATTTCATCCACGCCCTGAACGGCATCCTCCATGGCGCCGAAATCCATCAGATCGGCACAGACCCATTCAATCCGGTTAAACAATTCCTCCGGCTGATCAATATAGTAGGAGAATACTTTCTTTACCATTCCGGTATCGCTGGTTTCACGCCGGATGGCACGGACCTTTTTACCGGATTTCAGCAGGTCGAGCAGTAAATGGGAACCGAGCAACCCGGTCCCTCCCGTAACGAGTATCATGAGAAATAAATATGCTGCAAAAGTAAGAAATGAGATTCATTTTTCTTTGGAAAGAGGAACCATCAAGTCCAATTGCACCCCATCAGGTCAGGGATACTGCCTGGTTTTGAATAAGCGGTAACTTGCAATAAATGAAATTCTTGAATACTTTGATACCAAATAATCACTTCCACCCAAAACATTTTTCCCCGAGTACCACCTGAATTCAAGACCCAGTTGCTTCCAGGAAATTCCGATACCGGCAGCCATGTTATGTTTGAAACTCAGGGGATATTCAGTACCGTCAAACATGAATTCCGAATTAAGGTTCACGCAGACAGCCGGTACATAAAGCGCATTGATAAATCCTTTCAGGGATTTGTTGAAATGAACGTAGTACCTCACCCCCACCGGAAATTCAATAAAGTGCATGCGAACAGAAAATTCCTGGTCATCGCTTGTTTCTGAACCGGTGAAATACTGGTAGGAAGGCTCAAACATAAGGCTCACTTTCTGATAGGTGTAAGGAAATATCAACTCTGATTCAAGCCCGCATCGAAATCCAAACTGACCGTCAAAGAAAAAATCCTGACCGGTATTGTAAGTATTCGATACACGGAACTTCGAGAAGTTTAGCCCCGGGGTGATCTTCATGTTAAAAACCGGATACTCTTTTCTCTTTCTGTTGACGTAATAAGGATTCCCTTTGATTTTATTGTATCCGGTAAAATACTCGGTAAGTTCTTTCTTCGTATATCCAAGATTTTCCACCTCTTTTTGGGAATAGTTCTCGTTTTTCAATTCCGACCATAATTGCTGACGAAATTTGGCATTGGTTTGAATTTCGTCGGGATGATTTCCGGATAACTTATATTTCTTAAAAACCAGTTGCTTCACTTTCGTTTCGTTCACCCGGTAAAAAAACCGTCTGATCGAAGGTTGATCATAGTAGTACAAGGAGGCATCTCCCTCAACCAGGATTAGCAGGAAAAGGTTCTGTTCACTCCAGTCAGGTTCCTTCATATCACTCGGATTGCTCTCATCTTCACTCGAAATGTCGATGTTTACTTTAACGCCCAGGAATCTGTTGCTGCCTGCCAATCCGAACTCCCTGACATTCCCTGGAATTCCATGATGGATTTCGGATGAATCGTTTATTTTATAGTAAAACTCAACCGGCGTTCCGTTCCATTTGGGTATCTGTACCAGGCATTCGATCCGCCGGCCGGTTGTATCTGTGACATAACCTTTTTCAAAAGTCGCCTGTGCCCGGCACAGTCCGTTAATAAAACAAAACAGTAAAGTGACCGGCATTAAAAGGATACGGTTTCTGCAGAGAAGACTTGAAATTGTAATCAAAGTGACTGGGTTTTTAAATTTACAGCCAACAAATATATAAATATTTTATATCAAACTAGCTTTTATATGATTGGATTTATAATTTTCGCTGATCTCTTTGGTCGTCCTTTTTTTGAATCACAAAGAATTTTATGGAAATGACCTCGCCGTTTTGCCCGGTCAGGGTAAGCCTGTGCCATCCCGGCTCCGGGGCCAGCGTCATTTGATGGGGTGCGGAGGTACTTCCCGAAAAACGGCCATCCACATCCCAGAAAACCCGTGAAGAAAGATCCCTATGGGCCACTTTGACCACGATACTTCCGGGCTTTCCGTCGAGATCAACCGGAATGTATACTTTACTGTTATTCCTGGGATAGATAAAAGCCATATTTTTTCTTGAATCGGTTGCTGCGCAATCACTTCTGAAGGGTGGCAGCATTTTGTAAAACGGATTCCTGCTTTTAAAGTACCATTCCTCGACAGGCGGTAAAATGAACCATGGCATATGCTGCATTTCATCTGGTAATTCGCACCGGGAATTGACCTGCCAGGTTCCTGTTTTATCAAGATGTACCATTTGATGATAGGGACATGGCGGCGTCTTTAACCCGGCCTTTGGAACCCAGATGGTATCGATAACATCGCAAACCGTCGAAGGTCTGTGACCACTGTTATGGCAAACCGGAATATGTTCGAGGGCGCTGTCGGGTCTCGAAAACCAGGAGGTGGGCGGCAGAATTTTAAAGATATCGAACAATACCGGCGCAGCAGTACCGACTCCGGTCAGCCCGGGCCGTCCTTCTCCCGAAGCATTTCCGGCCCAAACGGCAACAATGTACTCCGGGGTCACGCCGATGGACCAGGCATCCCGGTTCCCAAAACTGGTCCCGGTTTTCCAGGCGACTTTTCCCGATGATGAAAAGTGTTTCCATTGCTCCTCCTCATCAGGCCGTGACACTTCGACCATGGCTTCGAATGTCAGCCAGATTGAACCGGGATCAAGCCAGGAATCCAAATCCCTGCCGGTCATCCGGGTGCCTGAGGCAGAATTGATGTACTTTGGCCCAAAAAAAACAGACTTTGAACAGGTCATGTCATTGTTGAAACGGTTCAGGGTCCGGGCCATGGAAGCATAAATCCCGGCCAAATCCCATAAGGTCGCTTCGGCGCCGCCCAATATCAGTGCCAATCCGTAATGACCGGCCGGCCGGGTCAACGTTCTCATTCCCAAATTACGCAAGAGGGCATAGAATTGCTCATAGCCATATGTTTGCAACATTTTCACTGCCGGAATATTAAGCGACCGGGATAAAGCCATTTTTGCAGCAACAGCGCCATCATAAGTGAGGTTATAATTTTCGGGGACAAACCCTCCGATCTGTGTCGGAATATCGGGAACAAGCGTATTGGGCAGAAGCAGCCCGTCGTTCAGCATGGCAGCATACAAAAAGGGTTTTAAAATACTGCCGGTGCTTCGGGGCGCCACAACCAGATCGACCTGATGACCATGTTCTTGTCCCGATCCATACTGAAGATTTCCGCAATATGCGAGAACATTTCCGGTCCCTACCTCCACAATCAACGCTGCAGCATTGTAAATAAAATTTGATTTCATGCGCTGACTGTTGATCTCCAGAATATTGACAACGCGTTCCTGAAGGGCACGATCGATGGTGGTGACTGATTTTTCACCTTTGTGCCCCTCTTTTACGGCCCTGTCAAGTAAATGAGGCGCCCATTGCGGGATAGGATATGGCTTCACCGGCAACGACTCACTTTTCGCCAGGGTACAGGTCGATGCATCAATGATTCCCTGCTGGTATAATTTGTCGAGTAACCCGTTTCGTTTTGTGAGCAACTGACCGGGATTCCGGCCCGGGTAAATGAGCCCCGGACTATTGGGCAAAACGGCCAATGTGGCAGCTTCAGCCCAGGATAAATTCCCCGGATCCACTCCGAAATACCTCCAGGATGCCGCTTCAAGACCCACGATATTTCCTCCGAAAGGCGCATGAGAACAATAGAGACTGAGGATCTCCTGTTTATTGTAAGTGAATTCCAGTCTGAAGGCCAATAATGTCTCCAGCGCTTTTTGAAACAGGGTGCGATCCTTCTTTTTTCTTGCAAGTCTGATGACCTGCATGGACAACGTACTTCCCCCACTGACAATCTTATGATACTTAACATTCAGATAGACCGCTCTGATAATCGCCAGGGGATTTATTCCCGGATGATAGTAGAAATAACGATCCTCATAATGAAGAATAGCCTGTTTGAATTTTTCAGGTATTGAATCCCGATCCGGAAATCGCCATTGCTGGTCTCCGGAAATTTTTGCACCTAACAGTAACCCTTGTCTGTCAAGGAGAACCGTTGATGTATCATCCCGGAATAATGGCCGGGGAAGGATCAGGAAGAAGAGGAGGAGAAGCAGGGCAAGACCCAAGATGATCAACATCCTGAAAATCTTCCGACGCCTTTCCCGTGTCGGTTGACACAGGCTGAGCCTCGAAGGCATAAACGGATTTGGAGGAACATCCATGAAGCAGCGGGTTCGGTCACTTCTGAGCTGCAGCAACCTCAATCCACCTTCCGGGAACCCGTGCATTGATACTTTGGTCGTACATTGCTTCACAGGTTGTAGCGGGAAGGTAAAACCTTCCGCAATAAGCTGTTATTACCAGAATTCTAAAGGTTTTCGTCTGCATTGGTTCCAGATCAAAAAACAGGTTCACACGGTCGTCGCGGAAGTCCTGATACGTAAAAGTACCGGAATTGGTCAGCGCTTCGGCAAATTCACTGTTACGCGAATTGATAACTTCCCATCCCGAGGGCATCCTGAACGAAAGCGCCAGTTGCTGGTACGCGCTTCTCATACCCGGATGTGTCACCTTTATTTCAACAACGAAATTCGTACCCTGAGGCAGGGCGTCAACGCGAATCCGATCTCCTTTGAGATTCTTGGTATCAATCTGCAACTTCAGATCATTGGCTGCCGCCGATTGACCCCCGAATGGCTGTATTCCCGATAAAATCAATCTGGAAAAAAGCGTGTTTTTCCCTGAATTAGTGACTTTAATCTTGTCGTTCATGTTTATCGTGGAATTCATTTTTCTGGAAATGAGTTCCTTTTTTGAAGTCACTTTTTCTTCCGGATTATTGTTTTGTTTGATGGAGGCGCTGATTCCACTGCCCGATGATCCTATAGAATATTTCATTATCGCGACCAGTGCAAAAGAGGTAGTCTGGGTCGAGTACCAGTTAGTTCCAGCAAGAGCGGCAGAAAGCTCCCGGATCAGCAGAGCCGCGCGGGTTTTCATTTTCAATCCCGACAGTGTCTCGGCCATAATGGCTTTGTCACGAAGATCGGAACCATAGGTGTTTGACATTTCCTGATAAGGCCGGATTGCAGGGGTAACTGTTCCTATCAACTGACGGGCCACTTCATCCCGGCCGGCGAGGTGATAGGCAGCGGCAAGCTGCCATCGGGCGGCCACCGAGATGTTTTTTCGCTCCATTAAACGGTTCATCGCCCCAAGTTCCGGCACTCTCGCAAGAGCCAGGGTAAATAACCGGTACGCCTGTGCCAGGTCATTGTTGAAGAATCCTTCATTAAAACTCCACGAAATAGCCTTTTGACGCTGAAACTCCTTCCAGGAACTTACCAGGTTCACCGGCACCGAATATCCTTTTTGTTCAGCCTCCAGCATGAAATGTCCCGCGTAACTGGTGGCCCAATCATCGGC
The DNA here is from genome assembly GCA_028706295.1 of Bacteroidales bacterium. GTDB lineage: Bacteria > Bacteroidota > Bacteroidia > Bacteroidales > FEN-979 > CAIVAT01. The sequence continues at coordinate 88,595 of JAQWBQ010000003.1, read as the reverse complement.
GTAGGCTGCACCCGGCCAAAGGCCCATTCCGCCTGAACCAACCTGAAAAGATTTCATCCTTTGAATAGTTCGGGTAATATTTTGTGTTATTTCTGCTTTCGAATGATCGGAAATTTCGACGACATCCTGCAGGTATAATTGCGGAAATGCCATTGAAGTGATTTGTTCCAGGCATCCAAAGGGGTACAAAATCAGACTGTTTAACCTGCTTTCTATATTCAGTGATGGTATGGATGCAAGCTCAAGGGTCCCACGGTTGGTCCCGGCCATTCCGACAGGCATGACGGTGTAGACCCAGGACGCTCCGGGTTGAAGCGCTTTTTCATCGATATTGGTGACAAGTGGATTGGGATTTCGTACATCAATTTCGATGGTGTGTTCAGCTTTTTCACCACCACTGTAAGCAATGATCTGTATTTTTCCGGTTCCTATACGTTGTTTGACATTCAGATCAAAGGTAACAATTTGATCTCCTGTATTTTGAAACACCAGTTGTTTTGCAGAACTACCAGCGATAGTGAAATAATCGTTAACGGAGACCTCAATCCTGACATTCTTCACAGATCGTTCCATAGCAAACACGGTTACTGGAAGTCGGACTTTCTCCCCGGGGCCAAGAACTCTGGGAAGGGTTCCCAAAACCATGAGCGGTTTTTTTACAGTCGCAGTTTTCTCCTCTTTTCCATAATTGCCATTCTGGCCTCCGACCACCATAACCCTTACAGAGCCTATATACTCCGGCATCCGGAAAGTAGTTGATCGCTGTTGTCCTTTTTTTAATTCGAACGGGCCGAAAAATCGCACCATGGGTTTAAACCGGTTGGCCTTTAAACTGCCTCTGATCTCATTCTCCTGATCCCCGCCAATACTAAGAATCCGCTGTAACTCTCCTGTAAAGGCGCCCATAACCTGGTCATACAGATCCCACGTTTTCACGCCCAGCGCTTCGCGTGCATAAAAAACGTTCCAAGGATCGGGTGTTTTAAAACGTGTCAGATCCAGTAGCCCTTCGTCCACTATGGCCATGGTGTATGTCATCGCCTCTCCCGACGATTCCCTCACTCCAATGGTGATCTCCTTGCCGGGGGCCCATCCCGTTGGCATCGTGATTACCGGTTTGATATGTGTTTCAGGATTTTCGACAAATACCGGCACGACACCGTAAAGCCTGACCGGTAAATCATTTTTTGTCTGGGCATGCGGCTGAATGAGGGTGACGCTGGCATAACAGTTGGGAACCATATCTTCGGCCGCCTGAAAATCAACAGAAGTCGATCCCCGGTGGGTGGTAGTCCAGAATGACTGCAGTATCTTTGAACCCGTCTCAATCGTTATCAGCGCTTTCCCTTCAGGAGTCGAAGGAATGATAAGTTTTACTTTCTCACCGGGCCTGTATTTGCTTTTTTCCGTTGTCAGGGTGATCATTGAAGCAGCCTGTTTTTCACCACCCGGCATTCTGAAATAGCCGGGCCAGTCAATGTATACGACTTTCCCCGCTGAATGTCCCGACTTCATATCCGTGACTTTTATCAGGTACCGTCCCCAATCATCGTACCCGATCCTTAAGGTATATGCCGCCTTACCCTGAACCACAGGAATCAGTTCCACATTCGAGGGTTTAAGATAATCGGTCGATATGAAATTGGCTGCTCCCTCTTCGGTATTATCCCACCACCAACGCCATTCCAATTTGTAAAGTTCAAGTTTCAATTGACCTGCAGGAACCTCTTCACCCCGCGCGGTGACATTGATCAGTTGAATTGTGTACTCTTTATCTGTCAGCAGGTTGCGTTCAGTATTGTTAGCGGGAACCCGGAGTCCGGCATACGTCTGATAGGGATAAAAGGGAATGGTAAAACGATCGACACTGAAATCGCCTCCCTCTTCGAAGACCATGGTTTCAAAAGAAGCGCGCAGGGCTCCGGGTGCGATACCTTTTAACTGGATCTTCGGTGTGATCAGGGTCTTCCCATCTTGATCCAGATTCCCATCAAAAACGGTGACATTTTCGGCAGCAAATCCTGAAGCAGGATTGTCGAACATATAATCCGGATATTTTTTAAAGAAAGTAACCGATTTGGTCAGGGTGAGCATCACCTTTGCCTTTAAATTGCCTGCGTTCATCCCTGTCAGCCATTCTGCTTTCAGGATTGCCGGTCTGATCTGATCTTTAATAAGATAATCCGTTGAAAAATCAAAATGGATCTTCAACCGGTTCGGCTTTATGGTTTCGATCTTTAAAGTTTTCTGAAACTCCAGCCCTCCTGCGTTAACCCGGGCAAGCCAGTTTCCAGTCGGCGCATCGGGTGAAGTCGCAACACTGAAGTTGTAAAAACCATTCAACGACCGGGTTTTCACCATTCGGTTCATCAATTGTCCTGAAGGGTTTATCAGGGAGAACCCGATTGGATGGTCAGCCGGTAAATTGTGATTTTTATCTTCCAGAATGAAAGTAAGGTATATGGAATCGCCCGGCCTCCATACCCCGCGTTCACCATAAATAAATCCTTTGATCCCTTTTTGAACGGGCTCCCCCTGCACATCGAACATGCTCAACGACAATGTATTCCCATCAGTCAGTTTTAAATAACCGGTTTGCCTGCCCTGCTTTGCGACTAAAACGAATGGTTTCTGTTTCAGGGTAATGACTGCCATCCCTTTACCGTCAGTTTTGATCTTTCCAAGCGATTGAAGCTGAAAATTAAAGAATTCAGTTTCGACAGCCGACAAGGGTTTGGTACTGAGGAGATCTGTAATGAAAATATGATACCTGCCATCATCGGTTGCTTTTGCAATAATTCCGATATCCGAAGCTATTACATTCCTGCTGATGGTACGGTTAAAATAATAGGAAGGCCTGCAGGGGTTTTCCCGTTCTTCCCATCGGTAATTTCTCCATCCGCCATCGGCATAGTCATCGTCATAATAATTACTGTAATACCCCCAGTCCTTTTCATTTTCTTTTCTGGTATCGGCAATCGTAACAAGGTTCTCAGGATAGCGGTCCGATACCGTTGAATCGCTGCATGGATAGGTCGAATATCCTTCCCTGAAACCCAGAATAACCGAGTAGATCGCTCCAGGTGTAGTCTTCAGGAAATTACTCAGATCTATCGAGAATCTGTTCCATTTACTGTAATCGGTGACCCCGTTCAGGGGCATTGTCTTCTTCAGTACAATTCTGCCCACCCGGGCCAGTTCACTGTTTGTACCAGGCTCATTAATCTGTAGGAACTGAAGGATATTTTTTTCAAATATTTCGATTATCTTAATATCAACAGCCTTTAGATTGACTGCCTCGAAGGGAAGCAACATTCCGTTGGAACTGGGCATAATGGTTCCATCACCGATGAATCGTATACCCGGTTTCACGCTTTCCAGGATAACTTCTGATACGATTTCCTTTCCTAACAGTTTTTGATCAAAGTTTTTAATTGTTGGTTCCAGAATAAGGCGGACTTTCGTATCATTTGTTTCGGGAAGATAAATCCATAAAATATTGTCCTCCACTGAATAACGCAAATCAGAATATTTTCCGACACGGAACAATCCCTCGAGGTTCTGTTCCCGGTTCAACGGATCGGAAAACCTGATCTTAAGTGTTTGCTGCGTGTTCTCCACACTCTGGATTCCCATCATTTTAAAATCACCCAGAGCCGGAATTTCCACTTCAACAGATCCTTCCGATTCAGAACCGATTGATGATCCGTTCCAAGACACTTTTAACGATCCGGCTTTATTTTCTCTGATTAAGGAATCGACCTTAAATTGATGAATTTTATTGCTTTCGTTATGTGTCCATGAGACCGGCAATTTCTTCCCTCCCTGTTTTACTTCAAGCACCGTTTCGATAAGATGGTTTTCGGCGAGATCGCTTGTCATTAGGATCCCTGTAAGAAATTCACGACTCCGGTCAGCGTTGTGATAGGGTTTATGATTGTCGATCCCAACAGAAATTACCTGGTCCATTACCCGAAAGTCAAAAATCATGGTTTGCAGAGAATCAGGAACCGGTAGAATTTTAGAAAGGTAAAATTCAGCACGGTAGGTACTCCCCTGGGGCAGTGGCTCATCGGGCAGAAATTCCAGGGTACGGCTGTCACTCCAGTAAATTTTCCCCGAAATGGAGGGCTTGAATGCCATTAACTTCTCTTTAAGGGGTATGTGAAAAGTGGCTGTATCCGCAAAATCATCGGTTAGTCGGACTTTTATAACTGCCCTGCCGGATATTATTCCTGATGTGTATGCCTGGACATATTGACCAAACGCCGGATTAACCCTGACAAAGGTACCGGCGACAGGTTTCAGCAAGGCCAGCGTCACTGAAAGTGAAATAACCAGTACTGACGCTATGATTAAAAGGGTTAGATGTAACTTTTTCATTTGTACCTGTTTTGATTACAATAGTCAAATGGATCCGATATTCAGGAAAAATTATTGATATTCCCATTTAAACCTTCCAATTACCGCATTCCGGTCATCTTTCGGAGTTGCGAGATATTCACGCAGGAAGACCTGCTGTTCATCAATTCTTTTCAGGAGGATGTCAACCGTTTGGTTCAATGATTTTAGCCCACGCTTCATCGATTCATCTTCAAAATCGAGCTGACTGATTATGAGCTTACTATGCCTTACCATTGTTTCACAGGTATCGAGCATCCGGCGAATTTCGTGGTCGGAGTGAAGGGGCCTGAATTGTTTGTTGAGATACGAAACATATTCGTTGAAAAGGGTGGCCCCGGCGTTGTAATTATAAACAGCCATATTATATTGATAAATCATCTCATTTTTATCGCTGATATCCCTGTTGATTCGCTCAATATCGATATTTTGTTTCAGATACCGTATGTATTCAGAGATACATTCGTTGATACTCCCATTCATCTCTATTCTTCTGAGGGCTGCAGCATATTGTTCGGGTTTTGTCAGACTGTTATAGACCTTTATACTGTCATTATAATTAAAATAGGGATGTTCCCGCTTCCCTGATGTTGTTTGATTTTGGAACTGTTCCGGCGTGACCGGGTAATGTAAACATTGCCAGATGGGGTCAAAAGGCATATGGCTTTTAATCATTTGTTCTGGTTTCACCATGAAATATTCATTGGTGAATCTTTTTATGAACGTTTGTTCCTGAAGAAATCCTGCGCCCCAGGTAGGATCGTAAAAAGTCCAGGAGGAATCTGTTTTTGCCAGGATCCAGGTGTGATTCATGTTCCTTACAACGCCGTTTTGACGGGTATAACCTAATACGATATAACAGGTTATCCCGGCATTACGGCACAACTCCCCGAACAGCGCAGAATAACCCTGACAAACCGCAGCGCGGCTTTCCAGTGTCTGGACAATCAGCGTGGCAGGGTTTTCAACCGGTTTGTATGAATACATGTTGGCAACATCATACCGGATATTGTTGGAGATCCAGAAATAGAAAGCTCTGATCAGTTCAGCTTTATTCTGAAGCCGGTCCGAAAAATATTCTGAGAGCCGACCGATAGTCAGGGTAACAGAATCGGGAACCGATTTCGCCACCTTGTCGGCCCGATTAAAATCGGGAATTTTTTGGGCGTTGATGACGGGTGTCAGAAAGGAAAAAAAAATGACGAGGAGCGTCATCGAGGTTTCGATTTTCACCATCTTCATATGAACAATATTAAGCAAATAAACCTTGCGGACAACGGTTTCGGGCAAAAGTTTATTATTGCGCGGCACAGATCCGGTGACCCGGCGAAGTTTTACTGTATGGAAAAAAGTCCGATCTTTGTCAAAAAAACAAAATGACAAACAAAGTTCTTCCCTTTATCATCCTCATGATGATCATCCTTGCTTCCTGTAACAGTGGAACAAAAGAAGAGGTTGCAGTAAAAGCCGACACGACCCTTATCACGGTTCTTAATTTCGAAAAACAGGCTGATTCGTTGATTGATAAGCCGGTATTTATCGAGGGAACTGTTTTGCACACCTGTAAACACGGCGGAAAAAGAATGTTCCTGGTCGACGGTACCGACAGTATCAGGGTAGAAATTACCGCGGGGCCGACAATTGCAAAATTTGATGAAAGTCTTATCGGAAGCAGGGTTCGTATTTTCGGAACCCTGAAGGAGGAGCGTATCGATACCAAATACCTGAATGAGTGGGAGGCTGAGGTAAAGAAACCTGAGGAAAATCATCAGGTAGGAATTCATACCGGAGCGAAAGGTCATGAAGACCAGGGTATGCAGGAAAAGCTTGACCAGATCAAGGCGCTTCGCGAAGAACTTAAAAACAGCGGTAAGGATCACCTTTCTTTCTTCTCGGTCGAAGGAATCTCTTTTACCATACTGAAATAATGATCCGGCGAAAAACTCTGAGGCGGTGGAATAACGCGTTACACCGTGATATCGGTTATTTATGCGTGGGAATGACGCTGATTTATGCTATTTCCGGAATCGTTCTTAATCACTTTAAGGCGGGTGATTTCCAACATCCCGATTACAGTAAATCGTTTACCAACCTCACAGTGCCTTTACCAAAGAACGGAAACGTTGATCAACAGTATGTTTTTTCCGTCCTTGACCGGGTGGATTCCCGCGGCAATTATAAAAGCCATGTGCCGGGCGAAGGTTATGTACAGATATTTCTTAAAAACGGATCCCTCTATATCGACACCCGGTCGGGTGAAGCGCAATTAGAAAAAAAGACTACCCGTTACATCATTAAGGAATTCAACCTCCTGCATTATAACAATCTGAAAAAGTTTTATACCTGGTTTTCAGATATTTATGCAGCAGGGTTGATAATTTTAGCCATCACGGGGTTATTCGTGATCCGCGGGAAAAACGGAATCATAGGCAGGGGTGCCTGGCTGACTGCAATTGGCATCCTGCTCCCTGCATTGTTCCTGATACTGATGTAACCGGGAGCACTGCTAATCGTTCCGGAAACGACATATGTATTCTATGAAAAGATTCTTATTGTTCCTGATCCCGGCCCTCATGAACTATGCGATTCCGGCCCAGAATATTCAACAGGCCGAATCCCTGATAAAGTATGTTAACCCTTTTATTGGCACCCGGGAGATGGGACATACTTATCCGGGGGTGAGTGTTCCATTCGGATTTGTACAATTAAGTCCCGATACCGACACCATCCCTTATGAAAAAGATGGGAAGTACAATCCGGAGGTTTATCGCTACTGCGCCGGTTACCAGTACCTTGATAAAACAATTGTCGGATTTTCACATACCCATTTCAATGGTACCGGTCATTCCGACCTTGGTGATTTTCTGATCATGCCATCAACCGGCCCGCTGCAATTGAATCCCGGAACTGCCGATCATCCCGAATCGGGCTACCGTTCATCTTTTCGAAAAGAGACCGAAATCGCCTTCCCGGGGTACTATAAAGTATTCCTGGATGATCCCCGGGTGCAGGCTGAATTCACCGCAACGACACGTACCGGATTCCATCAATACACCTTTCCGGAAAGCGACAGCGCCCACATCATTCTTGACCTGGTTCATGGCATTTATAACTATGAAGGGAAGACTTTATGGTCGTCGGCACGGATTGTTAACGATACCCTGATCCAGGGATTCCGGTTAACCAGTGGCTGGGCCCGGACCAGGTACCTCTATTTCGCGATGGTTCTTTCCAAACCTATCGAAAGTTATGGATATGTCAACGCAGATAAACCTCCCTATCGAGGCTTCTGGCGCCGGTTCAACCTTTACCAGAATTTTCCGGAGATTGCAGGAAAAAAAATTAAACTTTACTTCAATTTCAGAACCGAAGCCGGAGAGAAAATCCTGATCAAAGTCGGACTGTCATCAGTGAGCATGGAAGGGGCGCTGAATAACCTCAGGGCAGAAATTCCCGGCTGGAATTTTGAACAATCTCGTGCTAATGCCACTGCTGCATGGGAGAAAGAACTTGGCAGAATCAGGATTAAGGGGACTGACGACCTGAAAGTTAATTTCTACACTGCATTTTATCATGCGTTGCTCTCTCCGGTTATCTTCGAGGATGTGGACCACCGTTATCGTGGCATCGATCAGGAAATCCATCGCTCCAACGGGTTTACCAATTACTCGGTATTTTCATTATGGGACACCTACCGCGCGCTTCATCCCTTTCTCACCCTGCTTTACCCGGGTGAAACTTCCGATATGGTTAACTCCATGCTTGCTCATTTTGAGCAAAGTCCTGAAAAAATGCTGCCGGTATGGTCACATCACGGTAATGAAAACTGGTGCATGATCGGATATCATGCAGTCCCTGTCATTGCCGACGCTTACCTTAAAGGGATCCGGGGTTTCGATGCGGGAAAAGCACTGAATGCCTGTGTGCAGACTGCCGAAAACCCGCTGTATGATGGGATTTCTGATTATATCAGGTACGGATATCTGCCTGAAGACAAAGGAAACAATTCGGCTTCTGTGACCCTCGAATATGCCTATGATGATTACACAATTGCCCAGTTTGCAAAGGCTGTGGAGGCTGATTTGAGCCTCGATCCGGCACTAAGAAAAAGCGCGGCTGAAAAGGTTTTTACATTCACCCGGCGATCGGAGAATTACCGGAATATTTTCGATCGGAGCACCGGATTTATCCGGGCCAGGTTTTCCGACGGATCCTGGAAAAAGCCATTCGATCCGCTCAGCACCCACGGTCAGGGTTTTATCGAAGGCAATTCATGGAACTATTCGTTTTATGTTCCACACGATATTCGAAACTATATCGGAATGCTGGGGGGCGAAGAGGTGTTCATCCGCCGTTTGGATTCTCTTTTTACCATGCATCTGGATGATAAATTTTTTGCCGAAACCGAGGATGTGACCCGATCGGGACTGATCGGAAATTACGTTCATGGCAATGAACCCAGTCATCATATTGCATATCTTTACGACTGGACATCAAAACCCTGGAAAACACAGGAACGTATCCATCAAATTGTCAACACCATGTATCGGAATAAACCGGATGGGTTATGCGGCAATGATGACTGTGGGCAGATGAGCGCCTGGTACCTTTTCAGCGTCCTGGGTTTCTATCCGGTATGCCCGGGAAGTACCAGCTATGCCATCGGAAGTCCATGCCTACAGGCAGCTACTATCATGCTTCCCAACGGTAAAAAATTAGAAATTGAGGCAACCAATTTAAGTGAAATGAATCTTTACATTGAAAAGGCGACCTTTAACGGGAAAAAGCTGGACCGGCCATTCCTCGATCACCGGGAATTATCGGATGGCGGAACGTTGAAGTTTCTCATGGGCCCCAAACCTGCAGGCTGGAACCCGTAACCGATAGTAATATTTTAATCCGTTTCATTGAAAATCATCAGAAAATATAAATTGTCATGAAAAGTCTGTTAACCCTGATTCTGCTGATTGCCAACATCGTTTGTGGGATTGCGCAAACCCCTGACCAGAAGCATGTTGTTTTTCTGAAAAATAAAGACAATAATCCCTATTCGTTGTCCAATCCCGGTGAATTCCTTACCCAACGATCTCTGGATCGACGGGCCCGGTATGGCATTATCCTGGATGAAAAAGATCTTCCGGTCACTCCTTCCTATGTTGCACAAATTGCCGCCACGGGAGCATCGGTCATCTACCCTTTAAAATGGTTCAACGCGGTGGTGATAATGACCTTCAATCCTTCGGTCCTGGCTGCCATTGCTGCGTTGCCTTTTGTAGATCATATCGATCAGGTCGTTCCTAAAAATCCGGGAGGCAATTCTGGTAAAGCCGGAATCAACCGGTTGGATCGTGTACCACCTTATACGCTGTACCCTGCGATCCCATCTGCCAGGATTAAATCGACCGGGAGTTATGATTATGGAATGGCTTACAATCAGGCCCACATGATCAAAGCTGATGGTCTTCATAATCTTGGTTTTTCGGGCGAAGGAATGATCATTGCCGTTTTAGATGCCGGATTCTTTCATGTGGATCAGATTGCCGCATTTGACAGTTTATGGTTAAACAATCGTATCCTTGGCACGCGTGATTTCCATCTTCCGGGTAATAATGTTTTTGGCGATGATATGCATACGCATGGAACGAGTGTACTCTCAACGATGGGAGCAAATTTACCCGGACAAATGGTCGGAACCGCACCACATGCGTCTTACTGGCTTATCCGGACTGAAGTAGGAGATTACGAAGCGTTGATTGAGGAGTACAATTGGGCCGGAGGCGCGGAATTTGCCGATAGCCTGGGGGTAGATGTAATCAACTCCTCATTGGGCTATACCACATTTGATAACCCGGTTTATGATCACACCTATGCGGATATGGACGGCAATACCACGCCGGTGACCCGTGCTGCCGATCTTGCAGCAGGCAGGGGCTTACTGGTAGTGAACAGCGCGGGAAATGAAGGATCATCTTCCTGGCATTTTATGGGCGCTCCAGCCGACGGGGACAGTGTATTTGCGATCGGAGCCGTGAACAGTCAGGGAATCTATGCATCCTTCAGTTCGACCGGGCCGACTTACGACGGAAGGATTAAGCCCGACGTTGTGGCACAGGGCGAAAACACCACGGTCGTTTCAGGGTGGGGAGCCGTGCAAACTGGGAGCGGAACCTCTTTTTCATCGCCCGTTATGGCAGGAGGACTAACCTGCTTGTGGCAATCCATGAAACTTCATTCAGCGCAGGAAATAAGAAATGCAGTAAGGAACACTGCATCCAGGGCTGCTGATCCTGATTCTCTTTATGGTTATGGAATCCCCGATCTGGTCAACGCACGTGTCTATCTTTCGACCCTTGATTTCACTACACAAACTGGCGGCCCCTTTAATATTTATCCAAATCCTTTTCGTGTAAATCCAATTATTCTGAATAAGGTATCAACGACCGGGGTCTGTAAAATTGAAATTATCAATTTAACCGGTCAGATCATTCAGATTCAGGAGGGTGTTTTTCATCCCGGGGAGCCCTTTGTGATTAATGGATTTGAACCTCTTCCGGCAGGCATTTACTTCATCCGGATAAGTACCTCAACAGACCAGGGCGTGCTCCGCGCAGTAAAATTGTAACCTTCTGACTTTCTGCAATTTCCTTTGGATACTTTTCTTTTCGGTCGTTGATTTTTTTCCTGATTCGCCAATTATTTATCTTCCAAAGGCTTTCCTTCTTTTTCTTATGACTGGCGTTGATCCAATTGCCCGAATATTCTGATCATGGTATGGTACAGACCTCCCATTGTGAAAATTTTTCTTGACAACGGAGAAAAAATGTAGTATTATTGCAGAATTATTTTAATATTATTTTAATATCATTTGTCATGGAAAAAGAAAAAATTGCTTCCGCATCATCAGGATATTCAGGTATTATCCTGTTTTTCATTACTGTAGGATTGGGAATCGGGGGGATTATCCTGTTCAATCAGGTAGCTCCGCTGTTAATTCTGTCGCTGGTTTTGATCCTGGTTGCCCTCTTTTCGATGCTTGGTCTTGTAGTCGTAAATCCAAACGAATCGGTTGTCATGACCCTTTTCGGAGCTTATAAGGGAACGTTGAAAGAGAATGGATTTTTTTGGATAAATCCTTTTTACCACCGGAAGAAAATTTCTTTGCGTGCCCGGAATCTGAATCGCGATCCGATCAAGGTCAATGATAAACTGGGAAACCCGATTATGATCGGCATTGTACTGGTTTGGAAAGTAGAGGAGACCTTCAGGGCGGCCTTTGAGGTGGATGATTACGCGCATTTCGTAGATATTCAGAGTGAGTCGGCCACCCGGAAGCTTGCAGGTCACTATGCCTATGACAATTTTGATGATGAGCAGAAGGAGATCACGCTCAGGGCCGGCGGAGAAGAGGTAAATCAGGCGCTGGAGAATGAATTGTCGGAGCGCCTGGCGATGGCAGGGATCAAAGTACTGGAGGCCCGGATCAGTTACCTGGCCTATGCCAGCGAAATCGCAGGGGCTATGCTTCGCCGGCAGCAGGCAACAGCTGTTGTTGCGGCCCGCACCAAGATTGTTGAGGGTGCTGTAAGCATGGTCGAACTCGCTTTAGATCAACTGAGTAAAAAACACGTTGTGGATCTTGATGAAGACAAGAAGGCCACAATGATAAGCAACCTGATGGTTGTTCTGTGTTCCGATAAAGATACCACCCCGGTTGTGAACACAGGAACCCTGCACCAGTAGAACCATGTCAAAGAAAAAAGTGTTTATGCTCCGGTTGGATCCGGCAGTTTATGAGGCGCTGGAAAAATGGGCAGCTGATGAATTCCGTTCCGTAAACGGACAATTGGAATGGATCATTGATGCCAAACTAAAAGAGCATCGACGAACGCCGGGTAAGTCATCCTGGTCAGGGTCGGAACCAGTCAAAAATAAGGAAATCATATGATCATTGATAAATTTGGTATCTCGATATTTTCGAAAGGGCGATCCATTGAACCTGACCGTCCTCTGACACGACCCGAATATGAGCCTTTTGACTGGCTTTTAGAGGTATTGGCCCTGTTAACACTCTTTAGCTTCCTGGGCTATGTGATTTACATTTATCAACGGCTTCCTGATATCATCCCGACTCATTTTAACGCAACCGGGCTCGCTGATGACTATGGCAGAAAAAACAATATCTGGATGTTACCTGGAATCGCGGTGTTGCTCTATTTTATGTTGACTATGGTCAATTTTATTCCGCATAAGTTCAACTATCCGACAAAAATAACACCTCAAAACGCCATGCGTCAGTACACTTTAGCAACCCGATTAATAAGGATTCTGAAGTTAATCCTGTTGGTTATGTTCTTTTATATCGGTTATGCTACAGTTTCGGTTTCACACGGGAATTCTTCAGGCATAGGATTTTGGTTTATTCCGGTGTTTTTGGGATTCGTTTTTATTCCCATGATCATTTATTTCATCAGGTCGGTAAAGAAATGATCCGAACGGGTTTATGAAGAGCGTACATCAATCCCTGTAAGGATTTTCTTACCTTTGCGCCAATTAATAATTCATACATTTATCATGACGGTCTTTGCATGAGGAACACGTGAATATAATCTTCATGGATATATTATGGACCGTTGAAATACAAATCAGTTATAAATGAATTTCATTGAAGAATTGAAATGGAGGGGGATGATTCACGACATGACTCCCGGAACGGAAGAGGAGCTGTCGAAAGGAATCATATCGGCCTATATTGGTTATGATCCCACGTCCGATTCCCTTCATATCGGGAACCTTGCTTCCATCATGATGCTCGTGCACCTGCAACGTTCCGGGCATAAGCCCTTTGCACTTGTCGGAGGCGCTACCGGAATGATTGGCGATCCTTCGGGCAAATCAGAGGAGCGTAATCTTCTGAATGAAGAAATTCTGCGGTATAACCAGGGATGTATCAAGAAGCAACTTGAAAAGTTTCTCGATTTCGATTGCGGAGCGAATTCGGCTGAAATGGTAAATAATTATGACTGGACCAAAGAATTCACCTTCCTTCAGTTTTTAAGGGATGTAGGCAAGCATATAACCGTCAATTACATGGTTGCCAAGGACTCGGTTAAAAAGAGAATGGAATCGGGAAGTGGAATTTCATTTACGGAATTCACGTATCAGCTTGTTCAGGGCTATGATTTTTGCTGGTTGTACGAACATAAAGGAGTAAAATTGCAGATGGGTGGTTCTGATCAGTGGGGCAATATTGTTACGGGAACCGAGCTGATCAGAAGAAAACTGGGTGGTGAAGCCTATGCCTTGACCTGTCCCTTAATAACCAAGGCAGATGGCGGGAAGTTCGGAAAATCGGAAGCAGGGAATATCTGGCTTGATCCCGCCAAGACCTCACCTTATCAATTTTACCAATTCTGGTTGAATACCAGTGATGCTGATGCGGCAGAATATATCAAAAAGTTCACCTTATTTTCAAAGGAAGAAATCGATGAGATAATAGTTCAGCACAACGAGGCCCCCCATTTACGGATTCTGCAAAAGGCTCTGGCTGCCGATATTACTGCCCGGGTTCACTCAAAGGAAGATTTGGAACAAGTGGTTGAAGCCTCAGAAATATTGTTTGGAAAGGGGACAACCAGTATGCTGGAAAAATTACCTGAAGATATCCTGTTGTCGGTGTTCGAAGGCGTCCCGCAATGTACGATCTCTTCGACCGATGTATTCTCCACGACCTGCCTGGTAGATTTATTAACGGAAAAAGCGGGGATTTTCCAGTCAAAAAGCGAGGCGCGGCGTATGATCCGGGAGGGTTGTGTTCAGATCAACAAAACCAAAGTCACGGAAGAATTCACCCTCACTCCCGAAAATCTGTTAAATGGGAAATATCTTCTTGTGCAGAAAGGAAAAAAGAATTATTACCTTATCAAAACTGCAAACTGACCTGAATTGCCATCATCCGTGGATTAAGGTCATAGGAATTCCATGCGGCCGGAGATCCGGTGCATTGGATTAAATGTGTATCAGCAAGCGCAGGGATTATTTACTAAAGTCATTGGCATCGTTATAGATCAGATTAACGACAAACTTTCCTTCATCATTAATAAATCCAAAACGGACTCCTTTACGGACGAGCGCTAATCCGCCGATAAAATCATTGGCCTGATCAAATTGCGGAGTAATGGTATAGAGCCCTTTTTTATTGATAAATCCCCACTGTGTTCCTTTCCTTACGCGGGCCACATCCCGGTTAAAGTCCTCCGCATCGCTGAATTGTGGATTTACCGTATAGGTGCCCGAACTCCCGATATAACCCCAGTCTTTCCCTTTTCTCACACGGGCAAATCCATCCGAGAAATCGCCTGCATTGTCAAATTGCGGATTGATCATCCAGGAACCTTTTTCATTAATATATCCCCATTGATGCATTTTCATGGCCCTGGCAAGTCCCTCTTGAAAATTTCCAACCGCTTCGAACTGCGGATTAATAATGTAATTTCCCAGTTTGTCGATGAACCCCCATTGTGTCCCCTTTTTCACCCTGGCAAGTCCTGAACTGAAGTCTTCGGCATCATCGAATTGCGGATTTATAATCCAGCTTCCTGATTTATCGATATATCCCCAATCTTTACCAATCCGGGCACGGGCAAGCCCGTCACAAAAAGGTCCAAGAGCATTAAACTGCGGATTTACCACATAAGTTCCGTTTTTTTCAATAATTCCCCACTGGGTTCCCATTCTCACCCGCGCAACACCTTCCTGAAAATCCTCTGCATCATGAAACTGTGGATTGATCACTATTACGCCTGTTTTATTGATATAGCCCCATTTCTTAAACTTCGCAATCCGTGCCAGTCCTTCGCTGAAATCTTCTGCATTTTCAAACTGCGGATTGATGATATAATTTCCCTCGCTGTCAATATATCCCCAATCGCCGGTCATCCGCACCCGGGCCAGTCCGTTTGCAAAAGGCCGAGCATTTTCAAATTGCCGGTCAAAGGCGTAATGACCCTCCTGATCAATGTATCCCCAATCTTTCCCGCTTCGCACCAGCGCGACATAATTGCCGCCCCGGGATGAATTCTTTGAGGTTTCTGCCGGTGTAACCGTTTTTTCGGGGGCCGGGGGAAAAGGTTTTTTAGGGGGTTTTGGTTTCTGACCCGTTACATAAACCGAAAATAATGCGCAAATGAATAAGAGATAAACAGTTTTTTTCATGACTCTGACTTTAACGTTTAACAAAAAAACTTGATCTTTCTTCGATTTGAAACTGCTATTATGGGTTTAAAGTTAAAATAATTTTCCCCAGGAATAAGATTATCTGAAAATTTTTCCCTCCAAAAATAATGCGGTTTAAAATTATGGAGTGATCATTCCGAACCTGTTTCATCTATTCACTTTGATGGAATCCGGATCAAAATGACGAATAGGATATGGGGTTCGGGTATTGGGATATGGTTGAATTTAGTTAGCTTTACCATTTAAAACCATTGCTATGATCTTATCCGTATGTGGACTTATTTGTTCCGAGTGTGAATTCTTTGGCGACCGTTGCGCCGGTTGTAAAAGTGTCAAAGGTCAGACCTTCTGGGCTGTTGAACATGTGCCCGATAAAGTATGTCCATTGTACCACTGTGCTGTCAATAAAAGGAATTACAGGGATTGCGGCGACTGCGCAGAGGTCCCCTGTGCCATGTTCCGTGAAATGAAGGATCCGAATTCCACCGATGAACAACACAGGCAGGGTCTGATCGACCGGGTTACAAGACTCAGACATAGAAGTTAATTCTTTCTTCTCAATGCGTATTCTGGTTACTTACTGGACCCGGACAGGCAATACGCGACGTGTTGCCGAGAACATATTTGGAGCGCTTTCGGGTGAGAAGGAACTGTTATCTCTTGACCAGGTTGTATCCATTGAAAATTATCAGATGATCTTCCTCGGATTTCCGGTTATGCAATTCGGTTTGCCGGCTCCGGTAAAAGAATTTATTTTACGAAATACCGGATGGGGCCATTTTGTTTTGTTTATCACCCATGCCCTATCCGCAACAGCAGGTGATCCGGAGCTACAGGTAATCCTTGACAAGGAAATACAGAGATGCACCCGGGTTTTCACGAAGGTGAAACCTGTCGGGCTTTTTCATTGCCAGGGAGAACTATCCGAATCAGCTGCATCTGAACTGCTGGCAACCGGGAATCCCATGCTGAAGCAGTTTGCTGACATGAGAGCGGCAACAATTGGCCATCCGGATCGGGAAGAACTCGATCAGGCATATCAGTTTGCTGTTACAACCTTCAAAGAGGTTGAAGAGAAAATAAAACAGCTTTGATATTATTAAATGAGATCTATCAGTTCACAAACTGTTTCGCGTAATATTTCGCCGTAAGCTTTTCACCGGTAGCCTTTTCAATCATTTCATTCCAGTACCATTTGCTGCCGGGCATAAATAACTTATCCTTCAGATAGGCTCCGATCTCAGGCTTTCCTGCAAAACTTTGGAATTTGTAATCATCTGATTTGATGATGTTTTCAACAATATAAAAATAAAGTTGTGAAGCGAGCAATTCGCCCAACAGGTAGTTGTGATAATAACACGGGTAGGTTGCAATATGGATTTTGGTCGCCCAATCGGGTTCATTACGACCCTCGGGACGTTTCATCATCTGGTATTTTTCAACCAAATCCCACCAAAGCTTGTTCAAATCCTGATCCGGGTTTTTGTACATCTCTTTTTCAAAGCGATACATTACCTGGGCCCAACGGCTGAAGACCAGTTGTTCCAGCCGCAGGGTCTTAAAGCAGGTCTCTGCAATTTTCATCTTTTCCGCTTCGTTGATTCCTACTACATCCTTTAACCATTGCGGGTTGGATGAAAACCGGCCGAAAATCTGTGCAATTGCCTCAGTAGTAAATGTGTGAGCGGGATCACGGAGTATAAAGGGCAGAGTGGTATCGATGTTCTTATCGTAGGCTGCATGACCGAATTCATGGAGCATGGTGTTCATCCACATGGCATTCGGTTTAATATTGCATAAAACCCTCACATCACCGGCATTATCAATGTCGGTACAGAAAGCATGCTGGTTTTTACCGGGTTTTTCATACAGATCACTGTTTTTCATGATATCATCGATTGGCAATCCAATGCCGGCATAGAATGATGCGGTAAGCGATTCCAGGTTTTTGTCTTTATAGTATTTGTCAAGATCCACATCATAAATTTTCGGAGCTTCCTGGAAAAACCGGTTTTGATAGTTCCAGGGCATTAGTTCGTCTTTACCTTGCAGATTGTAATATTTCACGAAGTAATCATCAATATCATTTTTAACCTGAGAAAACGACTTTTTGGTCAGGCTGTCGAGCTCGTCAAACAAATCACTGACCTCTCTGGGATTCTGATCGCTCAGGGTCAGACTCATTTCATGATAGTTTTTAAATCCCAGGTCTTTCGCTACCTCATTGCGTAATTTTACCAGCGCTTTAATATCATCGGCTACAACGGTGCCTATTTTTTTCTGAGCCTCCCAAACTTCTTTCTGGTACTTCACATCTTTTGAAGTTCGTAAAATCTCTTCCACATCGTTGTCCGACATCTTCTTCCCCCTCACCTCTGTTCTGAAATTACCGTACTTCTGTTCAATAACGGTTCCCATCCGAACCATGGCATTCAATTTCGCGGTATCTGCCTTTGCCATAAGAAAGGAGCGATAGAGCACATCGAGCTGGCGGTTCAGAAGCGAGTCGGTGATCATCCCTGATACTTTAATCTCCTCCAGTTTCTTCAGTTTATCTTTATCGGCATAAAGAGCCATCATTTTCAGGCTGAATTCCTCTGATTTTTTAAAATCTTCGGGTTTACCACTGACAGCAGCTTCCCAGGCTGCAAGGGTAGTCTGCTTATACAAAGGAATTAACACCGAATCATGCTTTCGGATGAAGTCGGTCAGTTCTTTTTTCATAGCTTCCTGTTTTGAAGTGCAGCCTGTAATGAACAAGGCTGCGATAACCGTGAAAGAAAGGATTGTACGATTTTTCATAAAAAAGGGTTTATTGGTGATCAATTAGATATTCCGTCAATTCCCGGGGCTCCAGGTCGATCCTTCTTTGCCATCTTTTACGGCAATACGAAGTTTTTGTAAGGCATCGCGAATCTGATCAGAGGTTCCCCAGTCTTTGTTTATTCTTGATTTCTGCCTGATCGACAGGATCAGATCCATTAATCCGTTGACGATTAACTGCTGCCCGTCTTCCGTTTCCTTTGTAATTCCAAGAATTTCGAAAAGAAATACATCAAAGACATTTTTCAGTGTCGGCAGTTCCTGTAAGGAGCCGGTATCATTGTTATCGTTAACGGCATTGATAAAACGAACCGCTTCAAAAAGATTGGCGATGACGATCGGGCTGTTGAAATCGTCGTTCATGGCGGCATAGCAGGATTCGTTCAGTTTTGACGCTATGGATCCGTTTTCAGGATCCGCAGGTCGGCCGGGCTGTTCGCAGCCGGGATTGGCTTCAATCAGCCGGGTCAGGGTTTCATAGCCTGTCATCAGCTTTTTTAAGCCTTTTTCAGCAGCCTGTAAGGCCTCGTTTGAGAAATCAAGCGTACTCCTGTAATGGGCCTGGAGGATAAAAAAGCGGATGGTCATGGGGCTGTAGGCCTGTGATAATTCCTTGTGACTTCCCGTGAAAAATTCTTCAAGGGTAATGAAATTCCCCAACGACTTCCCCATTTTTTGTCCATTGATGGTAATCATGTTGTTGTGAAGCCAGTATTTCACCGATTCATGGCCCAGGGCAGCCTGACATTGTGCGATTTCGGATTCGTGGTGGGGGAAAAGCAGGTCCATCCCGCCACCATGGATATCGAATGTTTCGCCCAGATATTTAACTCCCATGACCGAACATTCGAGATGCCAACCCGGGAAACCATCGCTCCAGGGTGAAGGCCAGCGCATGATATGTTCGGGTTGTGCCCTTTTCCAAAGTGCAAAGTCGGCCTGATTATGCTTTTCCTCCTGTCCTTCGAGTGTCCGGGTATTGGTCATCAGGTCCTCAAGGATCCTGCCTGATAACTTGCCATAATCATAAAATTCACTGTACTTCTTCACATCGAAATAAACCGAACCATTTTCGATATAGGCAAATCCTTTATCCAGGATTTGTTGAATCATCCGGATTTGTTCAATAATATGTCCCGATGCGCGGGGTTCAATGGAAGGGCGTTTTACATTTAATGCCCCCATGAAAGTAAAATAGCGATCGGCATAATATTGGGCGATTTCCATTGGCTCGACCTGGTCGATTCTTGCTTTTTTAGCAATTTTATCCTCTCCTTCATCAAGGTCGGCTTCGAGATGTCCTACATCGGTAATATTCCTTACATAGCGCACCTTATAGCCCAGATGCAACAAGTAACGGAAAACCAGATCGAAGGTTATTGCCGGCCGGGCGTGACCCAGATGGGGATCTCCGTAAACGGTGGGACCGCAAACATAGAGCCCCGCAAACGGGGGATTCAATGGCTCAAAAAGTTCTTTTTTTCGTGAAAGGGTATTGTACAGACGGAGTCGGGCATCCATGCTTTTAAAATTCAAATCACAAAATTAGAAAATTTATACGATGGGCCAGGGGTAAAGAAGTACATTGATCAAACAGCAGGCTTGGGCAATAAAACGTAAAATGTACTTCCCTTCCCCTCGGTGCTTTCAGCCCAAATCCGCCCATTGTTTTTTTCGACAAACTCCTTACAGATGGTTAGTCCCAACCCGGTCCCTTTTTCCATTTCTGTTCCCGGAGTTTTAATTTTACTGTCAATGCGAAACAGTTTCTCGAGGTCTTGTGGTGGAATTCCGACTCCATCATCTGTAATACTAAGCAGAACGCCTTCAGATGTCAGATTTGTACGGATCAATATTCGGCCTCCGCGGTGTACATATTTTACTGCGTTCGATAAAAGGTTTCGAAACACAAAATCCACCATGCCCGGGTCAGCAAATGCCTGGCAATTGTTACCTGGTTCATGATCAATGTGAATTTCCTTTTTCGCGGCAAGGGGAGCAAGCAATTCAATATTTTTATCAATGACACGCTCCATCGGGAACAATTCGGGTTTCACCTCAACCCGGTTAGTCTGCGTTCGGGTCCATTCGAGCAGGTTTTCAAGCAGTTTATAAAGATTTCCGGCTGAATCTTTAATAACATTTATCATCTCTTCTCTTTCTTCATCGGGAATTCGTTTATGCGATTGTTGCAGGATCTCCGAAAACGCCAGAAGGGCATGAAACGGGCTGCGCAGATCATGGGCAATAATTGAGAAAAAGGTATCTTTTGCCGAATTTGCTTCTGCAAGTTGTTTTTCATTTTTGCGAAGCACTTCAAAAGCCAGTTCAAGGTTGTCCTTCCCGCGGCTGATAGTTTCGTTTCGTTTTTCAAGCTCCCGGTTGATCAGCCGGCGACGGTTCCGGTCATGCAACAGGAGTACCAGGATGAAGAGAAACAGTAAGACGGTAATCAGTCCGATAATTACCGTTATGCGGTACTGACGCTTGAGCAATTCCGTTTCCTGGTCTTTCCGGTTCAGTTCGTACTGCCGGGTAAGTTCAGAAATCTGACGTTCCTTTTGTAAATTGAAAATGCTGTCGTTTAACTGATGAAATCTTATCAGATAGGAATATGCTTTATCAAAACCTCCTTTTCGGGCATAGTAATCGCTGAGTTTTTGATAAACAATAATTCTTTCATGGTTCAGCCGGTTACGTCGTACCACCGAATCAGCCTTGTTCAGAAAAACAAACGCACTGTCAAGTTCCCCCAAATTCAGGTATGCATCGGCAATATTAATCGCGGAAATTGCGCGTTGACGGGGATCCATTTCCGGACTGCAACTTCCATAATTGATCAGAAAAAAAGTCAGCGCTCTCCGGTACTCTTTATGGTTCAAATACATAAAAGCCAGGTCATGGCTGACATAATTCTGTGCATGTTGATTTCCCGTCCTGACTGCCAAAGCCAACGCCTTAAGATGGAGTACGCGTGATTGAACCGTATCACCGGTAAAAAAATATACATTGGCACGTTCGTTCATAGCTGAGATCAGGCGGTTGGTATCGCCGGCTATACGGGTAACCCGGATGGCCTCATCGAGAAATCTGGCCGCGGTAATATATTTGCCAAGAAACCGGTAATTGAATCCCAGGTAAGTGCATATCAGGCCCCGCGATTTTGTATCATTCATACGGGTTGCAAAAGCAAGGGCTTCAAGCAGCAACGGGGTCGATTCGTTGTAAGAGGCCTTTTCAAATAACATCAGGTCCGACAGCTTTATCATGATATTCATACGCCGGCGAAGTACTGCAGTATCCTGGTCCCCTTCATCAGAAATGTAGGCAAGTGCCTTACGGTACAAATTCTCTGTCTGCATGCTTTCGTTGCGGGCTTTATATATTTCAGCGAGTGCTGTCATGGCATCAATTCTCCTGATCCCCGACGATCCATTGATAATCTGCGTCAGACTGTCAGTGTTATTCGCCGCTATGGAATTAAAACAAAATAGCAGGAAAAGCAATGTGACGAACCGGTGCATGAACTTGATGAAATAAGTTCCAAATGTAAGAAAAGTTCACCATCATACCGCTCAGACCGGGCTCTTTAAATCATCAGGCGACCGAAGCGGAAGTCATCCGATCCCGGTGTTCTTACACGGTAAAGGAAATCTGAAAACGAAACAAATAATTTCACCAGTTCCGTGATGGATCATGGTAACAGAATATTTAAATTTGTAAAAAAGGAAGATGCTATGAAATGGTTCTCCATTCTTCGAAAAATCTTTTACACTTCAGTGCTGACCTGTCTGATCCTGCTCCCCGAAACCGGGAACAGTCAATTCGTCAAAGGCGCTGATATCGGATGGCTTCAACAAATGGAAGCGACCGGTTTTAAATTCTATGACACAACCGGTGTGCAGATGGATTGCCTTGAAATCCTGAAAAGCAGGGCGATCAATACAGTCAGACTGAGGGTTTTTGTCAATCCATCAGATGACAAGATCAATGGCCATTGTTCCAAAAAGGAGGTTACGATGATGGCATTGCGAGCCCGGGACCTGGGTATGCGGGTGATGATCGATTTTCACTATAGTGATTCCTGGGCAGATCCAGGAAAACAAAATAAGCCGGCTGCCTGGGTTACGCACTCATTCAGCCAGTTGCTGACCGATCTGTACGACCATACTTATGAAGTTCTGGATACCCTTAAATCTGTGGGTGCCAGGCCCGAATGGGTTCAGATCGGAAATGAGATCACCTGGGGTATGTTATGGCCCGACGGGAGCACCGACAACTGGACACAACTTGCTCAGTTGCTGAACCGGGGCTACGATGCCGTGAAAGCCGTTGATAGTACCATAAAAGTCATTCTGCATCTGGATCAGGGTAACGACAATTTCAGGTTCAGGACTTTTTTCGACAATGCCAAAGCAAAGGGAGTCCGCTACGATATTATTGGTGCATCATATTATCCATATTGGCTTGGGACCGATTATACAGTTACCATTAACAATCTTGGCAGTAATTTAGCCGATCTGGTAACCAGATACAATAAAGACGTTATGGTTGTTGAAGTCGGGGGCGATTATACAAAGGTGAAGAACACTTACGACATGCTGGTGGCCGTAATCAACAAAGTTAGCGCCATTGATAATTCGAGGGGTTTGGGAGTCATCTATTGGGAGCCGGAGGGCGCCAAGTCGTGGAGCGGGTATCAATTGAGTTGCTGGAATAATAACGGGCAACCCACCAGGGCGCTGAATGCTTTTCTTACTCCACCTTTGGGAATGGAAGGTAAAAGTTCCGAACCATCATTTAACATCTATCCCAATCCGAATTTCGGAGGATTGATAAACATTGAGATGACAGGGTTGACCGGTACGACTACCCTGCGGATTTACAATGAAAAAGGCGCCCTGATCCGGGAGCAGGAACTGAGAAGCCAGACAAAAGCTGCTCTCGATATCCCATTAAACCAAGGTCTTTACATCGTAGAGTTGGAAAATCAGAAGGGAAGCTTCAACCAGAAGCTTTTGATTAATTAGACGATGACACCTATTTTTTCTGCTGGGCGCTCCGGAATGTATTCCCAAGTCGTTCCAGGCCGAAAGAGGCATCACGGTTCACGATGCATGCTTCGATAAAGATGAGTTTATCAGTTGTTTTAAGGGCGGTCAGCATTGCCTTTTCAAGTTCCTCTTCGGTACTTACTTTAATCCCGACAACTGCATCATTATTACCCAGAACACCGGGGAGGGCGGCATAGTTCCACATCTGGATATCGTTGTATCTTCCATCCTGGTGAAGGTAACGTTCGATTAAATAACCATCATTGTTAACAAGAATGACGATCGCCGGGCATTTTTCACGGATCAGGGTGGAAATTTCCTGAGCTGTCATCTGAAATGCTCCGTCACCGGTCAGGACAACCGGCCGTTTCGACGGACGTGCCAGAGAGACGCCCAGTGCGGCAGGGGTACAAAATCCGATGGAACAGTAATAGGATTGAACAATATAATTTTCCGCTTCTTCAATGTGGAATTCCGGAGAGGCACAAAATGAGTCGCCCGGTTCCGATAGCAGGATTAATTGGTCGTTGAGGTTAAAATTCAGGCATTCGTAAAGTCTTTTTGCTGTGAGCATTCGGGAGGATTCCGGAACGAATGGTTGTTTAGGCCGATAGGACTCAGCTGGGTGGGAGGCAAGGTATGAACGGGGTTGTATTTTTAAACTCAGTTCACGGATGAAATCCCCAAGCTGTACCTGGTGGTAAAAATGGCTTCCGATGCGAACCTGACCGCCGCCCACTGTGATCATGCGCCTGCTGTCGAGATTAATACTAAACAATCCGGTATCCAGGTCCGTCATCCAGGCGCCAAGTGAGATCAGGCAGTCGGAATCTTCCACCTGGTGTCGCGTCGACGGTTTACTCCATCCACCCTGGTAGATCCCGGTAAACTGCGGATGTAATTCCGGTAACACCGACTTGCTTGAAAGCATGGTAGAAAAAGGTACTTCAGATGTTTCTATCAACTGGAGCGTCTCTTTACCCAATCCAAATCTGAGAACCTCCAGACCGGCAAGAAATATTGGACTTTCAGCCTTATTGATCATTTCAACAGCTTCCTTTACGCACTCTGCCAGGCTGTCAGGGTCAGAGGTCGGGTGAAGCATGGTGAGAGGTTTTTCCGGAGCACGACAAGGAACATTATTCATATCAGCCGGAAGCTCAATATAACCGGGCAGTTTTTGTAACACGGCATTTTTCAATACCCGGTCGATTTCATCCGGAGCCGTGTTGGGATCAGTCAGGAGTGCCGCATCGGCAGTGATTTTTTTGAAGATATCCAATTGGAGGTAATAATTGGAAACCAGGTGGTGGACCATGGCGCCTGCCTCCCTGCGTCGTGCCGGTGGCGCTCCGTTGATGACGATAATGGGGACAAGTTCAGCAAAAGCACCTGCCACGGCATTGATTATACTTAATCCGCCCACACCGTAGGTAACAACGGCAGCTCCGATACCATTGAGTCGGGCGTACCCATCAGCCGCATACCCGGCGTTTAATTCGTTGCAGTTTCCAATCCATTTGATGGGACTTAACATAACTTCATCCAGAAAATCCAGGTTATAATCACCCGGAACTCCGAAAAGATGATTAACACCAACTTCTTTCAGTCGGTGCAAAAGATAGCGGGATACAGTGTATGGTCTATCCATGGTCATTGATTTAGAAATTGTAAACGGATTGATTCTTACAGGCAAAGATAATAATTAAAATACCTGATAAAATATCCTGTAATTTCCTTCTGCCCGACAACTGCCGGATTCAGGATAATCTGTATTTTTATCGCTTGATCAGAATCATATGAAATTTCTTTCAGGCCACAAATTGTGGATTTTAATAATGGCCCTGACCAACAGTTCCATTCATCTTTTATTTTATAACATGCCCGGGTTTCACCGTTCCACTCGTTCCCATGGGCATACCCGTTTTCAGGCAGGAAAACCTGAAGGCCTGCTTTGCCCGGATAAGGCAGGCTACCCGACCCGACATGATGCTTCGCTAGGAGTCAGGAACAAGTGTATGGTTATACTCTCAACCACAGAAAAGTTGCAACGTCTTCCTGCAAGAGCGGATTCCGAACGTCCGGACTTCCTTTGAATAAATGGTAATATTGTTTGTATTTAAGTAATCCCCTCTTATGATGAAAGAAAAATTACGCTGCTTAAGCCTGGTCCTTTACCTGGCTTTTATAAATTCTGTCTTTGCCCAATCGTGGGAACCAGCTGGCAACCATATTAAAACAAGGTGGGCCGACCAAATCAATCCCGCCTGCCCGCTACCCGAATACCCGCGTCCCCAGCTGCAACGGGAAGGTTGGCTGAACTTGAACGGTCTCTGGAATTATGCGATCCTTCCCAAAGGAAGCGCGTTACCGGGGCAGTTCGACGGGAAGATCCTCGTACCTTTTGCGATAGAGTCGAGCCTGTCGGGAGTTAAAAAAAAAGTCGGAGTTGAAAATGAGTTATGGTACCACCGCTCCTTTACCCTTCCTGAGTCATGGCGAAAGAACCGCGTGATCCTGAATTTCGGGGCAGTCGACTGGAAAGCCGATGTGTGGATCAACGATCTTAAAATCGGATCCCACCAGGGAGGTTACACATCGTTTTCCTTCGATATTACGCCCTATCTGATTAAAGGTGCGGAACAAATACTGGTCGTCAGGGTCTGGGATCCGGCCGATAAAAGCTTTCAGCCCAGGGGAAAACAGGTCTCCGATCCGCATGGTATCTGGTACACCGCGGTGACCGGAATTTGGCAGACTGTCTGGCTGGAACCAGTAGGTTTAAATCATATCACCGGATTACGGACTATTCCAAATATCGACCGGAGCACTGTTTCAATCATTGCCACTACCGGAACATCTGACTTGTCATCTCTGGTCGAGATCCGGGTTCTTGACCAGGGAAAGGTGATCGCCTCCGGCAGATCGGTGACCGGACAGGAGGTTTTGCTGGGGTTAACAGATGCGAAACTTTGGAGCCCTGAATCACCGAAATTATATGATCTTGAAGCCATTTTGATAGTCAATGGACAACCGGTCGACCGGGTGAAAAGTTATTTCGGAATGCGGAAGATTTCCACGAAAAGGGACGCCGACGGGATTTACCGGCTTCAGTTGAACAACAAGGATTATTTCCAGTTTGGTCCGCTCGACCAGGGCTGGTGGCCCGACGGGTTGTACACCGCACCCACCGATGAGGCCTTAAGATATGATATTGTTACTACCAAGTCATTGGGTTTCAATTTGATCCGTAAACATGTCAAGGTAGAGCCGGCGCGCTGGTATTATCATTGCGACCGCGAAGGGATCCTGGTATGGCAGGATATGCCCTCCGGTGACCGTGGCCCCCAGTGGCAGACCCGGCAGTTCTTCAATGGCCAGGAAGCTGTCAGGTCGAAAGAATCGGAGGATCATTTCAGGACCGAATGGAAATCCATCATCGATATGCTGATTTCCAATCCTTGTGTGGTTTCATGGGTTCCCTTCAACGAGTCGTGGGGACAGTTCAAAACGGTGGAAATCACCGAGTGGACCAAAAGCTATGACCCTTCCCGACTGGTCAATCCTGCCAGTGGCGGAAACTTTTATCCTGTCGGTGACATACTCGACATCCACCACTATCCCGACCCTGAAATGACACTCTATGATGGCAGCAGGGCTTGTGTTCTGGGAGAATATGGTGGACTCGGGCTGGCCTTGCCGGGACACCTGTGGGTTGAGGACCGGAATTGGGGCTATGTGGAGTATAAAAATGCCGAAGAACTGACCACTGCCTATATCGAAATGGCTGAAAAACTAAAAAAACTGATCCCTTCTGGATTTTCGGCGGCCATCTACACACAGACCACCGATGTGGAGATAGAAGTCAACGGATTGATGACCTACGACCGGAAAGTGATTAAACCGGATTTGGAAAAGATCAGGCAGATCAATTTGGAAATATGCAAATCCCTGGCAGGTAATTGACCATGGACAAAGCATTGGCAGATTAACCGGAATAATCAATGCTTCGATCGTGATATAATGAGATCGCCTGACAACCGTCGAAAAGCAGATAGGGGGAGAGCCGTTCAGCAATTGCCACTATCTGAGCATTTTATCGATCACTTTCAGAACATGATCCATCGACGGCCTGTCTTCGGTCATCTGACCGATGTATTTCCATTGAAGAATTCCCTGTTTATCAACCAGGTAAATCGCAGAGATATTCTGCTCCGACTGAACCCCATCCCAAAATTCCGTGAAGAGTTTGAGCTTTTTTGACACCGCTCTTTTTTCATCGATTAAAACAGGAATTGATTTGGGAACCCCGGCTGAAAGATCGAAAGTTTTCGGGTAATGTATCCGGGCCCAATCCGCAAATTCCTTTTGAAGGCCTGCTGCCTGTCCGCCTGCCGGATTCCGGATCCCATCCAGCGTTTTCATCGACGCCGGAAAGGCAGTAAACCATTTTTCAATGTCATCCTTTCCATAGGGAAGAACGAAAACGATCTCCAGATCATATTTCTTCTGTAGTTGCTCTTGTTTCTCCAGGTCAACCAGATCAAGATATTGATACTGACAGAAAAGGCACCAGCCATTGCCCACTCTCCCCCTCGGGAACATGAGCAGGATGTTATGCCCCTGATGATCGGATAAGGAAAAATTCCCACCCTGATAAACCGGAAGTGAAAACGATGGCATCGGTTCACCGGCTATGGCCGGTAAAAGATCGTTGAGATTTAGGTCAGTCCTCGGGGTCGAAAAGGAATTGAACACACTCCAACCTTGTGGATCCTTATACATCTGAAGAAATTCCAGGTTGGTCGCCGTCTGCAACCTCACCATCGCCAACCCGTCCATCACGTCGAGAATTTCGATGGTATTGTCGCGTAAGGCCTCATCCTGCCTGCCAATCCCTGCTCTTGCGTTTTCCATTAAACCTTCCCATCCCGATCGCTGAACAGCTGAACGACCATCCCGCCCGATCGGAATGATGGTAGCCCGGCTGAAATCGGGCGATACTGCTTCGCCCAGCATTCCGGCATTACCCCGTTGCTGGCCCCTGAGATACCTGTTCGCAACGATCTCAATCTCCTTCTTTTCCTTTTCGGGATTAAAATCCTTCAGCCAGCCAATATTCTGCGGACCGTTCCAGAGCACATTGATGATCTTCCACTCACCATTGATCTTTATTTCCTGGAGATAATCATTGAATTGGGCCGAATTGACTCTTACCATGGCAACGGTTGGTTCCATGTGCAGGATTGTTACACTTAAATGCCTTGCCGTATCAGCCAGAAAACCGACTTTAGCTGTGGATGCTTCCACCAGTGAACTGTATGTTGAATAGCTGAGCGCCACTTCCCCGGTTTTTTGTATGTACCTGGGATATGCCTTGTTAAGGTCCTGATGAATGGCTCTGCTCATCCGGATGCCGTCACCCGAATAATATCCTTCAGCGTAGTCCAATGCTGTTTTCCGGATAGAATCTTCCGTTGCCGAAGGTTTAAAAATGCCGGGAGAAACCATCCCCTGCTGCTGACCAATGGCTGTAATGGTAAGAACATGCCATATGATAATTGACAAACAAATGATTTTCATCTTGATGGATTTAAGTCTGCGATTTTAATCCTGACAGGATGGAAGTATCATGACAGGGTCAATGCCGGCAATTTAATTCAGGAACCCGAATCCCGGAAATTAAATCGGTATAACAGGAGACCCGGTGGGTGTATTCTGGATTTTCCGGGTTATTTATTTCATAATGACGTTGATAATGCCAGTTCGTTAATAAAAAAGACTGATCACGATTGGTTGGCAATTTGATGGCATGGTTTCATCTAATCCATTTTGTTTATACTTGCTATAAATCCGCCCTTTGCATTGGTGTAACCATCCCGGTCATTCCGGAACTGTTCCGCCAACCTGATCTTTAGCTTCTCATATTCCGCCGCTGCTTCAGAATGCTGTAACAAGTAATCACGGAACCGTATTTCATCCCAGTCGCCCGGATACCTGAGATGCAAATGAAACGCCTGCCCGGAAAAACCGGCTAACGTATATCCCTTGACGAACATCATGTGGGGTGGAGGATTCTCCGGTTTCTGAAGACAATGGTATCCCTCAGCCTCCAGCCCCATTTTGATCAAGGACAATTGGTTATCCATTGCGAGGGTTTCCGTCATCATCGTCTCTTTGGAAAAGTTGATCTCCAGCAAAATGTCAATGGTGGGTTTCGCCATGATGCCGGGAATTGCGGTGCTTCCGATGTGACTGATGCGTGTTGTTGTAATCCCGGCTAGTCTTAGTTCAATCTTCTCTTTCTCGTCCTCAAATACTTTCTTCCATTCAGGATTGTATCCAACCAGCTCAATCGGGAAAAGCCTTCCCAATTCTGCAGGCGACATTTCATGAAGTTCCCGTTTCCGGTTTTCCAGTGAATCCATGAAAATAATTAAAGCACAAATGTACTGTTAACATTCGTTCCTGCTCACGGATACTCCGGCTTTTGAGTTTTCAAATCAAAAACAATCCTGAAAGCTCCTCATAATCAATTCTAAACGAAACGGGGTGGGTGCCCCAGGTCGGTATACCCCCACCCCGTCAGGGTCTCAAACCAGGTTTCGTCATAAAATGATACCTTTGAGATGAATTATTTTCACCCGGCAAATAATCTTTATTCATTTGTTAAATCGTTGTTATTCAATCCATGCCATGAAATTAAAAACATTCCTGCCCCTTTCTCTGCTTTTGTTCATGATCCCGGTCACGCTTACCGCCCAGGATCAAATCAACCTGAACACCCCGTGGAAATTCATTCAGGGTGACAATCCCGATTATGCAAAATCAGGTTATGACGATTCGGGTTGGAAAACCATCCACGTCGACAAGATCTGGGAATCACAGGGATATGATCCCTACGATGGTTACGCCTGGTTCAGGGTCCACATAGTCATTCCTTCTTCCCTGAAAAACAATGCTTTCCTGAAAGACAGCCTGCTCATTGACCTTGGGAAGATCAACAACTTTGACCATGCGTTCCTGAATGGGAAACTTTTCGGGATCAATGGGGTGAATGCATCGCCGGATCTGGCCTCCGACACGAATTTTATTTATTCGCCGATCAATTTCTGGGATAAGAAAAGGAATTATACACTGGCAGTGAATGATCCAAGAATTCGCTGGGATCAGGACAATGTGATCGCTGTGCGGGTTTACGACCAGGGCGGTCAGGGTGGGATGTACACCGGCGATCAGATGATTCGTATGACCAAACTCACCGACTATCTGATGGTTGAAAACAATAAAACTCCTTACACTTTTAATGGCACATCCATCAACAAGGTTATCACGGTAAAAAATACCTCATCTTCTTACCGGATCGATGGGAAATTCACGATCGAAGCAGTGAACAAACTGACTGGTTCACGAACCTGGGAGTTTGTGGAAAAACTCTCGCTGAATGCCGGTGAAATGAGGGATATTCCTGTGAATCTTAAAAGAGAAGATCAATCGCAACTGGTATCCAGTACTTTTGAACTTGCCGCGGGACCCGATGTACTCCGGCTTTCCGACGAAACGCCCTATATCACGACCCCTGCCATATCACCCCAACCCAAAATCAATTATCCCATCATTACGGCTGCAAGACCGGGTAAACCATTCCTGTTCACCATCCCGGCAAGCGGCAACCGGCCTATGACCTTCGAAGCCCTCAACATGCCTCCCGGTTTGTCGCTCGATCCGAAAACCGGGATCATCACCGGAAAAATCGATCAGCCCGGCAAATACATTGTTACCTTAAAGGCAAAAAACAGCAGGGGCCAGGCTTCCGCCGACCTGACCATCTCGATCGGCGATCGCATATGTTTGACACCTCCGATGGGATGGAACAGCTGGAATTGCTGGGGACTGGCCGTTGATGAGCAAAAAGTGCTGGGAAGTGCCCGTACTTATCGCAACATGGGACTCATCAACCATGGGTGGACTTACGTTAACATTGATGACGGTTGGGAGATCCCGAAAGACCGGGAGCCCAAGCGCGATCCATCCGGAAACATCCTGACCAACGAGAAATTCCCCGACATGAAACGGTTGGGCGATAGCATTCACTCCCTGGGTTTGAAATACGGCATCTATAGTTCACCCGGCCCGCTGACCTGCGGGGGATATACAGCAAGTTACCAGCATGAAACTCAGGATGCGCGTTCTTTCGCTTTATGGGGCATCGATTACCTGAAATACGACTGGTGCAGTTATGATGGAATAGCCAAAGATACCTCCCTGGCCGAACGTATGAAACCTTATTTCGTGATGCGGGATGCATTGGCGTCTGTCGACCGGGATATTGTTTACAGCCTGTGCCAGTATGGTATGAGTAAAGTCTGGGAATGGGGTGATGAGGTGGGAGGTAATCTCTGGCGGACAACCGAAGATATCACCGACACATGGGAAAGTCTTAAAGAGATCGGGTTCAGTCAGATTGAGCATGCAAAGTACGCGAAATCCGGCAACTGGAACGATCCCGACATGCTGATAGTCGGCTGGGTTGGTTGGGGTCCCAACCTGCACCCAACCCGTCTTACCCCAGATGAACAATACACCCATATCTCTTTATGGTGCCTCCTTTCGGCACCGTTACTGATCGGTTGCGATCTGGAGCGGCTCGATGAATTCACCCTGAACCTGCTGACAAACGACGAAGTGATCGCAATCAACCAGGATCCGTTAGGCAAACAGGCTACACCTGTTATTAAAGAGGGTGATATCCAGGTATGGATCAAAGAATTGTCAGATGGCAGTAAAGCGGTCGGCATCTTCAACCTGGGGGCTAATACAGTATCCCATTCCCTGATTATGGAAAAAGCAGGACTGAAAACAGGCTTACCCGTTCGTGATCTTTGGCGCCAGAAATCACTGGGTAAATCCGGAAATATGATGGATTTCAAGATTCCTTCACACGGTGTACTTTTGCTAAAGATCGGGTAATTTCAATACGTTCCCAATAATTGATTTTGGATGAAACGGGATGGAAGGTTAACAAAATAAATGGTATGACCCCTAGGACAAGCCCTGGACCCAGGTTCCGACCCAAGGGGTGGGGAATTGACCCGATATGATTAAAGCATGTTCATGCTTTGTCCAAGTAACCGGATTTTAATTTTGCCTTTTAGTTTTTGCCTTTTTCATGGTATTTCTTTCTACTTTTGCACGAAATTTTAACAGTAATTGGATGGACAAAATATTGGTAATCGGATGTTCCGGACAGATCGGCTCGGAACTTACACTCGAACTGCGAAAGATCTATGGAGATTCAAAAGTAATTGCAACAGATATCCGTCCGGCTCCTCCCGACGTTGCTGGTTCGGGCCCGTTTGAAATCCTTGATGTTCTGGATGCTTCAAAACTCCAGCTTATTCTTGAACACGAAAAGGTTACTCAGATATACCATCTTGCAGCAATCCTTTCCGGAAACGCCGAAAAGAGGCCCCTCCCCTCCTGGGATATCAATATGCGAAGCCTGATGAACGTGCTGGAGCTGGCCCGGGAACTGAAGATTCGTAAAATTTTCTGGCCTTCATCCATCGCGGTTTTTGGTCCGACCACACCCCGTTTTGATACGCCGCAATTTACGATAATGGAACCCAATACGGTTTATGGGATCAGCAAACTGGCCGGTGAACGCTGGATTGAGTACTATTTCAATAAATACGGCGTCGATACCCGCAGCCTGCGTTACCCCGGACTGATAAGTTACAAGACCGAAGCAGGTGGTGGAACCACTGACTATGCCGTTGAAATTTTTTATGAGGCCATCCGGCACAAAAAATATGATTGTTTCCTGGGTCCCGACTCAGCGCTTCCCATGATGTTTATGCCCGATGCCATCAAAGCTACCATTGACGTAATGGAAGCCGATTCAGCAAAACTGTCGCTGCGATCGAGCTACAATGTAGCCGGTATCAGCTTTACTCCAGCCGTTTTAGCCGGTGAGATCAAAAAACACATCCCTGAATTTGAAATCACCTATACCCCCGATTTCCGTCAGGCTATTGCCGATTCCTGGCCTGCGCGGATCGACGACTCCGTGGCAAAAAAAGACTGGGGCCTGAATTATCAGTATGACCTTTCAAAAATGACGACTGTTATGCTGAACGAAATATCCAATAAACTGAGAAGCTGATAACAGAATCAGTTTATGGTTACTCCCTGACGGGTATAGGCCGATTCGATTATAAAGTAATATTTCCTGTCGGAGTAATCTTCTGTCTTATAATTCCAGGGTACTACCTGGATCATTCCCTGGCCTGCCGAAAGAGCAGATAAATCAGACCCTGAAAAGACGCATTGACTGGCATTCCCTCCCATTCTCCTTAAAACTGTTTTGCCATTGTAATCGGTCACCAGGACATAAACGGAGTCAGCATTGGTAATCGTGCTTCCCAGTACAATCGACAATCCGGCATTTCGTTTCAGTGTCGAAGGAAGTGCGGAAAAATCAGTGTATTGGGGAATTTGTCTGTCATCTGTATATGATATTGCCGGTACCGATCCGGCTCCTGATACATTCCATGTTATAGAGCTGAAATTCAATGGATCCATCAGATTTTGATAATAATAGCTATTATTGGCCGCCTTTGTAAGGGATTTTAAGTTCAGAGTCACCGTCCCCGCATCGATAAATGTACCTGACCCGGAAGAGGAAGTAAATGCAGCTACCGCCGTATTTACCTCAACCGGCACCGTGTATCCTCCCACTGTAGTCAGGGAAACCGATCTGACTGCTGCCAATACTCCATAACCGTCGGAGATTGTGATCGTATATCCGTTGTTGCTGTTGGTCTGTGGTTGTTCGGGAATGTCATCTTCCACCTTTGAACATCCGGATAAAATGATAGCCATAAAAAGGATCAGGGTCATGCCTGATTTCAGAAAATTAGTCTTTATATTCATCGCTTCTGATTTTTAATTGTTCATAAAAAATGCAAATTTATATTAAATTAGATTATTTCCAAATTAAATTTGGAATGGATCTAAGCAACTATATGAAAAAAGCTGTTTCGATTCAGTTATAGGAATATTTGAGTTTGCAAGCATTAGCAAACTCAAAAGGATCAAGGATAATAAAAACAAATTGACTGATAGGACCAGGATACATCTCTAGCCTTATCGGGATAATCGAGAGAACAAACCCGGATTTGTCAGAAATACCAGGAAATTCTCCCGGAGGGACAAAAGGGATTACTGGGGCGAAGGGGTATAGTCCAATCTCACGTAGGTAATTTTGGCATCGCCGATGGGAAGGTGTTCAAGTAAAACAACCTGTTCTTTGGAGACTTCCAGTAGTTCGATGGTATATTTCCTCTTATTATCAATATTTTTTACATTCATCCGGGTACCATTGCCTTTCATTTTCCAGGTAGCCTTAACTTCTTTTTGGGGGTATTTTTTTATGACCGTTTTATCGGCAAAAACTTCCATTTCGGCCCTGGATTCGACCTGTATGAGGCGGTCTAGAGCTGCATCAAGTCTGTCAGGGGAGGTCCCCCGTACCATTTGATTGCCTTTTTCGGTCTTCTCGCCTGTAGCTGCCTGGGATGCCATGACGGCTTTATAAGCGACTGAGTCGATGAATTTTTCGACTTTGAGTGGTTTCCATTTCCCCAGTATCATGGTTTCATAGGGGTGAGAAGTAACGGAACAGGAGGTGATAACGAATAATAATCCTGTAAAAAGAAGGAGGTTTGTAATTGAAGGTTTATTCATGGTTAACAGTTTAAAACTTAACGGTCAGAGATACTATTTATTTTAAATTTTTAGTGACATCCACGGTTGAATCCACATTATTGATCCTGATTTCAAATCCTCTTTTCTGGAAGACCGAAATCATCCTTTTGTTGTCCGTAGTAGTTTGAGCCACAATCTTTTTGAATGGCCCTGCACCAGCGACTTCCATACAGAAATCGGTTAGTATATTTCCCAGGTCCTTTTGTTGCCATGCATCGGGTATTAAAATAGCATACTCGACCGATTCATGATCGGGATCGGCGATCAGGCGTCCGATTCCAACCAGTTTTTTCTGCCCCTCTTCGACGATTTCAGCCACAATGGCTATTTCACGGTCATAATCAATATAACAGTAACGGGTAGCAACCTCATGTGATTGCCAATGAAAGAAGTACCGGAATCGGGAATAGAGGGATTCTTTGGAGCAACTGCCCAGCATTTCGAGCCAGAGTGGTTCATCTTCGGGTTTTATCGGACGGAGTGCTATTTCGGTTCCATCCTGCAGGGTTGTGTTTTTTACATATTTCTCAGGATATGGATGAAGTGCAAGATGGAAATAGGGATCATTACCGGGAGAAATGGTCATGGCAGAATCATATACAACCCTGGCGTCGAGTGCGATGACATCATCGGGAGTGACCAGCAGTGGATTGATGTCAAGTTCTGTGATTTCAGGATAATCAGCAGCCAGATAGGAGAGTCTGATGAGAACCTGGATGAGTTTTTCGGTGTTTTTAGGTTGACTTCCCCGGTAGCCTTTTAATAACGGATAGATCCTGAGTGACTCGATCATCCGGCGGGCCAGGCGTTCATTCAGCGGTGGAAATCCCAAGGCCTTGTCGCTGAACAATTCCGCCGTGATGCCACCCATGCCGATCATCAGAACGGTTCCAAAAACTTTATCTTTTTTAATGCCCAGAATCAATTCGACAGCATCTTTATGAGATACCATTTTCTGGACGGTGACTCCTTCCACTTGAGCATCGGGGCGCCGGATACCGGCTGTCTCAATAATCCTCTCGTAAGCGGCCCGGACCTGTTTTTCGGTTCCAAGATTCAACTGTACGCCGCCCACATCTGATTTATGGGTGATATCGGGTGAATGTATTTTAAGAACTACCGGGAATCCTATCCTGCATGCAATCTCAACAGCTGCATCGGCAGTGGCAGCAAAAAGCGGGATGGTAGTTGAAATTCCGTATTTCTCCAGGATGGATTTTGAAATATTCTCCGGTAAAACCGGTTCATGTCCGGTTATCAATTGTTTAAATTCAATCCTGGTTTGTTTCCGGTCGATGCTGAATTCAACCGGAATGTCCTTTGGAGTCTCATAAAGTGTCGCGAGGTTCCTGGTGTAAGCAACCATGGTCATAAAAGCACGGATTGCCTGTTCAGGAGTCTTATAGGAAGGAATCCCGTTTTCGACCAGGATGTCATCGGCCTCGTGCATGCTCTGACCGCCCAACCAGGCGGCAAGTATAGGTTTCCGGGTTGTACCAGCCAGTAAACTGATCTCTTTGGCCGTTGCATTCGGGCTGGTCATCGCCTGGGGTGTCAAAATCACCAGTACCGCATCAACATTGCTGTCCTCCAGTACAATCTGTGTGGCTTTTGCAATCCTTTTTGCCCGCGCATCTCCGAGTACATCTACGGGATTCCCATGTGACCAGAATTCAGGCAGGTTTTCATTCAACCGTGCCATCGTTTCTTCTGATAGTTCTGCAAGTACACCATTGGAGGCAATAAGGGCATCGGTAGCCATAACCCCGGGACCACCGGCATTGGTGATGATTCCCAGTCTGGGTCCCTGCGGAAAGCGGTTGCGCCCGATCAGTTCAGCCACACTGAAAATATCGCCTATTTCATAGACCCTTGCCAATCCGGCTCTTTGAAATGCTGCATCGTAAACAGCGTCCTCTGAGGCCATGGCGCCGGTATGGGACGCGGCAACCTGCGCCGACTCCGGGAAACGTCCTGCCTTATAAACAATGATCGGCTTTTTACGTGCAAAAGCCCGGGCAGCCGTCATGAATTTTCGGGGATTTTGGATTGATTCAATGTAAAGAATGATGCATTTTGTGTTCTCATCCTCACCGAAATAATCGATCAGATCACCGAATTCAACGTCAATGCTGTTTCCGATCGATACAAACTGAGAAAATCCGATCTTTCCTTCAATGGCCCAGTCGAGAACAGAGGTACACAGTGCGCCGGACTGAGAGATGAAGGCTATATTTCCGGATTTGGGCATATCGGCAGCAAAAGAGGCATTCAATTTCAACCCCGGGACAATTATACCCAGGCAATTTGGTCCGATTATCCGCATTTCAGGAATTTCCCGGAGCACGGCCCTGATTTCGTCTTCGAGTTTCTTTCCTTCTTCACCTATTTCCTTGAATCCGGCTGATATGATTATTATGCCCCGGATCCCGAACATTCCGCAAGCTCTCACGATTTCAGGAACCTTTACAGCAGGTGTACAGATGATAGCAAGATCAGGAACCTTTGGCAGGACGCTGACGTCAGGATAACAGGGGATTCCCATGACAGCCTCGAGATCGGGATTGACAGGGTAAACCACTCCGCGGAAACCTCCGCTGACCAGATTGATCAAAACTTTACCGCTGACACTGTTTGGGTTGGTAGTGACCCCAATCAGTGCAATACGCTGCGGGTTAAAAATGTTGTTGAGTTTATGAATATTCATATGAATCAGGGCATGAATAGGTCGACAGCGGTTCAACTTCACGGACCGGGCTGCGAAGTTAAGGATTTTATACCGAATCAGTGTTGTTTTAGCCCCTTTTGAACCTTATGCCCGCCGCAATTTCAGGTATTCTTGTTTTCTTTGTACCAGTTTTATAAGGAACAAAATTCACAAAACCATTTCAACAATGAAAAAAATGCATCCTGTACTCCTGGCACTGCTGATCTTCTCTGCGACTATGCAGGCACAGACGACTGGTACAATAACCGGCAAGACCGACGCAAAAGCAACGAAAGACAAGAAATCTCCCCTTTTTGGTATTGTGTTCTCGGGCTATGTCAAGACAGATTTTATTTTCGATTCCAGGCAGACGGTCAATTTCCGTGAGGGCCATTTTCTGCTTTTTCCTGAAAATGAAAAACCCGATGAAGACGGGACTGACATCAATGCGAAAGCCAATTTCAATATTCTCTCGATACAAACCCGGTTAGCCGGGAGCATCACCGGCCCGGATGCCCTGGGTGCAAAGACCTCCGCCTATTTTGAAGCTGAATTTTTCGGAAACATCAACCCAAATATCAATACCTTCAGGCTCCGTCATGCCTGGATCAAACTTAACTGGACAAAAACGGAACTTATGATGGGTCAATCCTGGCATCCGATGTTTGTACCGGAATGTTCACCGGGTACGGTTTCATTTAACACGGGAGCGCCTTTCGTGGTTTTTTCACGCAATCCACAGCTCAGGATCACTCAAAAGTTCGGAAAGTTCAGTCTCCAGTTCTCAGCCCTGGAACAGATCGATTTTATGAGCACCGGCCCCGACGGGATCAGTTCCAAATATCTTCGAAATTCTGTACTTCCCGAATTAAACCTGTTGTTGCAATATGGTTTTAACAATCCGGTGAGGAAAACCGAATTTCTGATAGGCGCCAGCGTCAATTATTTTATGCTCACCCCGCGCCTTCAAACTGAGGTCACCTTGTCGCCCGCACGTGATACGGTCATTAACAACATCGTCTACCACACCGAAGCCCAAACTTCAATTTACAAGACCTCCGAGAAGTCCCGGTCAATGGGCGGGAGCTTCTTCGTAAAAGTGCGGATTCCAAACTTCACTTTCAAGGCGGGAGCCGTTTACGGTGACGATAATTATGCGTACACCATGCTGGGCGGTTACGCGGTTAAAAGCATTAAAGATGCTGCTAAAGGATTTGTCGATTACGCCAACGTACGGTCCTGGGCGGCATGGGGTGAAATCCACACCAATGGCACCCGCTGGCAGCCGGGATTGTTTGGCGCCTTTGGCCAGAACCTCGGGGCAACGAGCGACATAACCGGCCCCTATTATGCCCGCGGGAACAATATTGCCTATGCCTACCGGATTTCTCCCCGGTTGATTTTTAATGTTCAGAAACTTCGTTTTGCAGGTGAAATAGAATATACCGTGGCAGCCTATGGTACAGTAAATAATAATGCAACAGTCAGCGATGCCAAAGAAGTAGGCAATTTCAGAATACTGCTGGGGGCCTACTATTTCTTTTAGCCTACTGGAAATATTACACCAATCGAACTACTTTCCGCGTTTTCTCCGATTAACCAAAAAAATCGATGGAAAATAACCTGTCAATCCATGCCGATGAGATGGTGCAAAAAATATATTATCTGAGAGGAAGAAAAGTCATGTTTGATTTCGATCTGGCAGAAATGTACGGTATTGAAACCCGGGTTCTCAAACAACAAGTACGACGAAACATGGATCGGTTTCCTCATGATTTCATGTTTGAATTGTCGAAAACAGAGTGGGAAGAGGTTATCACAAATTGTGATAACCTCAGTATTAATAACAGATATAAACCATTCCCCCCTTTTGCTTTTACCGAACAAGGTGTCGCCATATTATCAAGTGTCCTTCGTTCAAAACAAGCCATCATGGTTAACATTGCCATCATGCGGGCCTTTGTCACTCTGCGCCAAATGATTGAATCAAACAAAGAACTTGTTCAAAGAATCGATGAACTGGAACGAAAATGCGATTCACAGTTCCAGGTTGTGTTTGAAGCAATCCGGAAAATGATAATCCGAGAAAATGAACCCAGGGAACGAATCGGTTATAAGATCCCAGGTTCAAAATAAGTTCATATGGGAATTTATATTATATTTGATTGTCTGTTTTAACTGACTTTCATTCAACCTGTATGAAGTATGCTGTCCTGATCTTTCTGGTCATTTTTATGAGTATACCATTGTACAATCATGCACAGATGTCGGGGGTCTATACCATCGGTGCCACCGGGTGTAACTTTACCACCTTTCAGGAAGCGATCAATGTATTAATCATTCAAGGCACATCCGGTGATGTTGATTTTCAAATCATGCCGGGAAATTACGCTGACTTTTACCTTGAGAATTTTGAACCAGCGAGTGCAGAAGATTCCGTGACTTTTCAAGCATTTTCAACCCTTACCGGGATACCTGTAATTCGGGGTGAGATTATAATAAATAATTCAAAAAGATTATTTTTTAATAATTTGCTGTTCGAACCCTTTGTCGGTCAGCAGAATTCCTGTGTGGAGATCTCCGGGTCGTGCACAGTGACATTTGACTCCTGTAAATTTGTTAATCCTTATTCTAATTGCTTTACTACACAGGAGGCGCTTCTTTCCATGCATTTACCCTTCACCAGGGTTTATGGATCCGTCCTCGTAAAGAACACTCTTTTATCATCTTCCGAATTTACTATTTATGCTTCAGGAGCAAAAGGAGTGGTCAGTTTCCTGAATGATACAATCAACGGCGCAATCGACATTTTCAACTCCGGTTTTATCTTAAAATACACAGGCAATGTATTTAATCTCACCAACACTGATTTCCTGTTCACCGGACAGACTTTCCGGGGAAATATCTTTAACGCAGGCTTCCTATACCTTCAGGGGGACTTTTATGACAATCAGTTTTATTGTAGTGTGGATATAACGGCCGAGAAAATCTACAACAATCATTTCATGGGATCATTTAGATTATCCCATAATTTGACAAGAATTTCGCACAATATATTCGAAAACAGCTTTTTTATTGTTTTTGCCAGTGGCTCCACCATAGATGGCAACCAATTTTTCGGTGAGGCTGGTTTTAGTGGCGGGCAAATGAATGTGATCGGAAATCTGTTCCATGACTATACAGAATTCGCAACCGGTCC
Organism: Bacteroidales bacterium; assembly: GCA_028706295.1. GTDB lineage: Bacteria > Bacteroidota > Bacteroidia > Bacteroidales > FEN-979 > CAIVAT01. Next base: position 47,410 of record JAQWBQ010000003.1, on the reverse strand, counting down.
ATCATTCAACATCAAGCACAACAATTTTCACCCTGACGCATTGCTGTTTTTCTATGAGAACCTCAACGCTGTGGTTGAGAACAATAATATCGGGAACCTGGAGGTGCGAAATGTACAGGCAGTTGCTTTGTCAAACAACAATTACATCCCACATGAGAATGCTTTTGTAAACGCCATCGGTTCCAACCCGTTTTTTTATGATCCCGGATATATATCCCTGCAGGATTTGCATGCGACAAACCCGGCGCTGATCCGAAAATCTACCCGGCTCAACACTGGCATTCCCGGAATCACATACGACATCGACAGCAACATTCGCAAAGCAATCCCAACCATCGGAGCCAATGAAATCTGTTTTGATTTTCAAACTGATACAACGAATTTGCTGTGCGATAGTCTTTGCCTGGACCTCTGTACGGGAATTGACACCGGGTGTTATTGGTCTCCGGGTGTTCTGTTCACTGATTCGACGAGCAGGGCACCGGTCATCCGTCCTGAAATACCTGTCATGGTTTACCTGAACCAACCGGCTATTGGGAAAATTGATTCTCTCTTTTTAAACCCGGCTTTCAACATGCCTATTGCTAATGGAACAATATCTATTGCCAACCTGACTGTTCATGTTATCAATACCTCCACCTGTTTTGACAGTATCAGGTGGGTTTTTGGTGATGGGTTCACTTCCTCTAAGGGTACCGACTATCATGTCTACCCGGATTATGGTTTCTATCGTTGTACCTTGTTTGCATACAATCATCTGGGAACTGATAGCATGTCGTTTCCAATTTTACTCAGTTGCCTGCCAATAGAATCGATGCTGGTCTGTGGTGATAGTCTTCGGCTTGAAACCTGTATTGACGATTTTTCCGACTTCTACTGGTCTCCGGGATACCTGTTCAAAGACTCATCTGTTGCCAATCCTGTGATCTTTCCCGAACATGATGATTATGTAATCCTCAACCACATTGGCACACCGGGTTTTGATTATATGCATCTCCGTGTTTATCCGGTAATTCCGAAAACATCTCTGGAATTTACCGTCGATTCTCTGACGGTTCACTTCACAAGTACCACCAAGTGTGCCGACAGTGTGAGGTGGGATTTTGGGGATGGTGCCTCCTCGACGGAAGGGAATCCGGTTCATCAGTATTCCTCCTGGGGCACTTACAACGGTTTTCTTTATGGCTTTAGCCTGGTGGGCAGCGACACTTCTCATTTCAGTGTAACGATGACAGGAATGAAATCGCCTGACAAAACGCGATTCAGGATCTGGCCAAACCCGGTACATGATATTCTGAATGTTGCATCCTTGGAAAAAGATAAGGAATGTGCCGTCCTGATATTGGATATTATGGGCCGGCAATTGTATGAATGCCCTATGACTGATACGCCGCAGCAGATAAATCTGTCAGCTCTGGAGCCCGGTGTTTATTTCATACAGCTAAAAAACAAACGGGGTTCCGTTCAAAGAAAATTCACAAAACAATAAGTTTAGTCAAAGGGAATCGCTCCTCAGGGTCATTTTGTAACATATGTCCCTGGATCCAGCGCCTTTGGCGTCCACATCGTAAGAAACCGTAACACTTTCGTGGTATCATATCCTTTGACCTTCGGATCGGGGTATTCGAAAGAATCTGAATCCTGGGTATTTAATCGTTTTCCCGATTTGTCCAGGATCACGAAGACAGGATAACCAAACCGGTTCGGGTAATCGTATTCCCTGAACAGATCATAATCACGTTTGTCTTTCTCCTTCGGCACATTCAACAGCAGGTATACATAATTCGCTTTCATCAGGGAATCAAGCCGGGGTGTTCCATTGACCAGTGCATGAAACCGCAGACACCAGGGGCACCAATTTCCTCCAAACTGAACCAGGATGTTTTTGTTTTCCTTTTTTGCTGTCTCAAGCGCCACCTTTAAATCTTTACGGACTACCTGTTTTTCATTGTACGGGCCGGGTTTTGACTGGGCAAAGGAATTGACAATTGATAATTGACAATTGACAATGAAGGCGATACAAAAGGCTATCCAATATTTTTTCATAGTTAAGTGTTATAATCAGAAGGGAAGAATTTTTTTGCCACGGGCTTCTTCCAGGACTTCCGCCATGGCAAGATAAATGGCTGAAAGACCGCAAATAATGCCTTCATAGCCGGCAATGGTACCAATAAGACCTGATCCTGTCCAGTCGCGCAGGGCGAGGAGAAAGAAGAGGATCCACAAGGAGAGAAAGACAAACTGAAGGCAAAAGGTCTTGCCGAAAGTTCCGATCCACATGAAGAATGTGAAAATGCCCCACATCAGAAGATACCAGCCCATGAAAGCCTCTTCGGTCCCGGCTCCTTTCCCGGCGCCAAGGTCGGGGAAAATCCAGAGTGCAACAAGGGTAATCCAGAACAATCCATAGGAGGTGAAGGCAGTTGTTCCAAATGTGTTGCCTTTTTTGAATTCCATGATACCTGCAATGACCTGTGCGATACCGCCATAGAAGATTCCCATCGCCAGGATCATGGCGCTGACCGGAAAAAATCCGGCATTGTGGATGTTCAGTAAAACGGTGGTCATACCGAATCCCATCAGCCCCAGTGGAGCAGGATTGGCCAGTTTTTGTTCCATAACCTATGATTTAAATTTCAGAAGCGGAGTGGCAAAAATTTCACCTTTTTGCCACTTCGCTATCTGTTTACATTCCGTAGCGTTCGATGATCTCCTGTTTGGTTTTACCCAGGATCTCATATTTTTTACCAACTTTCCTGAAAGCGTCGAGGGCTTTCTCAAGGTGGATTATGTCATGACCGGCAGAGATCTGGGTCCGGATCCTGGCCTGTCCCTGAGGAACCACAGGGAAGAAAAATCCGATGGCATAAACACCCTCTTCATACAGATCGCGCGAAACATCCTGGGAAAGTTTGGCGTTGAACAGCATAACCGGCACAATGGGGGTATCACCGTCTTTAAGGATAAATCCCGCATCAGTCAACCCCTTACGCCAAAAGATGGTGTTATTCTCCAGTTTGTCGCGCCGGTCGGTCGATGCTGACAGAATTTCAAGAACTTTTATGACACCGGCGACAACCGGGGGAGCAATTGTATTGGAGAACAGGTATGGACGAGCCTTTTGGCGGCACATCTCCACCAACTCCCTGCGACCTGAAACACATCCGCCTGAAGCGCCTCCAAGTCCTTTACCAAAGGTGGTGGTTATGATATCCATTCTACCCATAACCCCGCATTTTTCATGGGTTCCGCGACCTGTTTTCCCGATAAAACCACTGGCATGGGAGTCATCACAGAAAAGAAGGGCATCATATTTCTCGCACAATTCGGCCATTTTATCCAGCTTGGCCGTGTCGCCATCCATGGAAAAAACGCCATCGGTAATTACCATCTTCAGCCTTTTATCATTATGGAGCTGCAACTTCTCCTCCAAATGCTCCATATCGGAATGCTTGAAGGTGTCGTGCATGGCGCTGCAAAGTCTTATTCCGTCGATAATGGATGCATGTACAAGGCGGTCCGAGATCATCACGTCATCTTTGGTAAGAACCGCTTCAAAGACGCCTCCGTTGGCATCCATACAGGAAGGGAACAGGATGGTGTCTTCGGTTCCGAGAAATTCGGTGACCATTGATTCCAGTTTTTTATGAATGTCCTGGGTACCGCAGATAAACCGCACCGACGACATGCCATATCCATGGGAATCGAGTCCTGCATGGGCTGCTTGAACTACTTCGGGATGGCTTGACAATCCAAGATAGTTGTTGGCACAAATGTTAATGACCTTTTTGAGGGAGGATCCGGCCGGGAACTCAACCTCAATGTCGGCAGCCTGTGCAGAATGAATGAACCGTTCCTGTTTGAAAATACCTGCCTGCTGCAATCCACCGAGGATCTCCTTGTAAATCCCGCGGGTTTTTTCTGTATAAGCCATGATTCCTCCTATTTTATATATTCATTAACCAGCAAACAGATTTTATTTACTGAATCGAATGCTTCGGGTGTTGCTTTATCATCGGGAATTGCGATCTGGTACTTATTTTCCAGAAAGCGTTTTAACGATACCATTGAAAAACTGTCAACGATGCCGCCGGAGATCAGTGGGGTATCGTAAGTGACATCCGTATCATCTTCGACGTATTCTCTGATCACATAATTCTTGATGACTTCTTTCATTTCGTCCATGGTTTGGTCTCCTTTTTAAGTTTTCTGATTGATTGTTGGATTAACTTGACAATATCTCTTTATTACGCATTTCGGCGACATGATTTCGCCATTTATTATTTCACTATTAATCATTCTCCAGGGTACTGGTATCTCCTATTTCTTCGCCCCATTCTTTTGCATGGAGGATTCTGCGCATGATTTTTCCGCTCCGGGTTTTTGGAAGAGTGTCGATAAATTCAATCTCCTGCGGCATGGCGAGCGGAGACAGCTTTTTACGGACAAAGTTCATGATGTCGAGGTCCAGGTCTTTGCTGGCGACAAATCCGGGTTTCAGGGTGACAAAGGCTTTGACAACTTCCATGTTGACAAAATCGGGTTTGGCCACCACGGCTGATTCCGCCACGGCAGGATGTTCCAGAAGTGCCGATTCCACTTCGAACGGGCTCACAAGGTGCCCTCCGGTATTGATCACATCGTCATCCCGACCCACGAACCAGAAATAGCCTTCGTTATCGATGCTGGAACGGTCGCCGGGCAGGTACCATCCGTTTTGAAACTTCTTTTTATAGGTCTCTTCATTCCGCCAGTACATACGCATCATTGAAGGCCAGCCGGGTTTCAGTGCAATGAGCCCTATTTTACCGGTTTCATTGAAGGGTTCATAGGTCTCAGGATGGATGACCGTGGCGGTAATTCCCGGGAAGGGTTTTCCCATGGAGCCCGGTTTGATTTTCATACCTGGATAGTTCGAGATCATGATGGAACCGGTTTCTGTTTGCCAATAGGTGTCGAGAAAGGGTTTACCGAATACCCGTTCACTCCAGATCACAGCTTCGCTGTTCAACGGTTCGCCGACCGAAGCGAGGTGGCGCAGCGAAGAGAGATCGAATTTTTTAACGACCTCCTCTCCGGCTTTCATCAGCGAGCGAATAGCGGTAGGAGCCGAATACCACATGGTAATTTTGTATTTCTCGATAAAACGGTACCAGTTTTCGGCGGAGAAACCGGCATCGAGCACGCATTGGGTAACCCCATTACTGAAGGAACCGATGATTCCATAAGATGTTCCGGTAACCCAGCCCGGGTCGGCAGTGCACCAGTAAACATCAGAATCCCGGAGGTCAAGAACCCATTTTGAGGTCAGGTACTGTGATATCAGCGAATAATGTACATGCTTCACCCCTTTGGGTTGGCCTGTGGTCCCGGAAGTATAATGGAGCACTGAAGGAGATTCGGCAGTGGTGGGATGAATTTCGAATTGGTCTACTTTCGGTGCAGCCTCCAGGTCAAAGGCAACTTCACGTTCTCCAAGTGGTTTTAAGGGATCCGCATCAACGATAATGATGTGTTTCAGATATGGCATCTTGTCAAGGATCTTGCGAATTTTTGGGGCATGCTTGCGTTGCGTGATAATGGCCGTAGTTTCAGCATTATCCAGCCTGATGAACAAGGATTCATCACCAAACGCCGAAAACAACGGCTGAACAATGGCGCCAATCTTTAACACCCCAAGAAATCCCAGATATAATTCCGGGATTTTATCCATAAACAGGCAAACACGGTCTTCGGGCCGGACTCCGAGGTCTCTTAAAAACTGTCCGATAGTATTAGTTGCCAGGCGTATGTCGTTATAGGTATATTTTTTCGTAATACCGGTTGAGCCTTCCCAGATCAATCCGGGTTTATCAGCTTTGCCCATTTGGCAAATGCGGTCGGAACAATACCATCCGATATTGAGAATGTTGCCGGGTTTGTAATCAAGTTCCTTTTCGGCGATATTCCAATCAAAATTCTTTATTCGTTCTTCATACGATCCAATGTTCGACATAGGCTTTATCTTTTAAGGTGAAACGGTGAATTGGCTGCAGAAGGATAGGTGCGGACGCCGGAGTGTGGTTCCGCGGATGTGGGAAGATCTGAAAGATTGAAATTATGCAATGGAAGAATCGGGTTCACTTTCCAGAATTACGATGGCAATGGCCGTCTCTTTTAGATGCGATAAAGATACATGGATTTTCGAAACTGACAAACTGTCGATCAATTCTTTTGCTTTTCCATTAACTTCCAGAAATGGCTTTCCCAGTTCGTCATTTCTTGTCCCGACCTCGCCGAATCTGATCCCATACCGCCAACCCGTACCGACAGCCTTAAGAAAGGCTTCTTTGGCCGAAAAACGTGCTGCATAATGCTGGTACTTATTCTTTTTCGATTCGCAATAGGCGATCTCGACAGGCGTAAAGATCTTATCCCGAAACCCGATGTCGCGGCTCAGCGCTTTTTCAATCCGGGCAACTTCAATGATATCGGTGCCAATTCCAATGATCATAAGGGTGTTCAAATTACATATTCTTTTAACCCGAATCAGAACAGGGTCGGAAATATAACCGTGACCTGTCACTGCATTTGCTCATACCGGGAAAAGCTGTTTGGCTCTTGGTCAGGCGGCTTTTCGCGTTAATCGGTGATCACGAATGATCTTTTATTTTCTCTGGTTCCGACAAACCAGACATACCGGCCCGGAATGAACGTTCTCGCCGGGAGCAGGAATTCATGAATACCAGGTTTGATGCCTTTCCAGTAATAGATTTTTTTTCCTGAGGTGGATACGATATAAAAGTTAGTGGAACTGTCGGTCGCCTGCTCCCATTGAAACAAAATGGCCTCATTCCGGTTAAAGGTTTGTTCATGTTCCGGAACCACCAGTTCAATGGCATTTGTATTTTTAAGGGTGTCCGAATCGCCGGGTTCCGGTCTTCTGTCTTCTGATCCTGCAGGCATTTCAACCGCTGTGGCACCAGGAACAGGATTTGATCCCGGGGATGACAGGTAAACTTCTTTATCTGAACGGGGTCCGGTATCGCCGGTTTTTTGATCTACCAACCTGGATGAAAACAGAAAAACAAAAACAATCAAACAGATCACCAAAAAGGTCAGGGAAACCAATAGGGTTGCCTTCTTCCATTTATTGGATCCGGGGGTGGGCGGCCGGAGGGATGGAATCGGTTCATTCTTTTGGGATCCGGGTTCAACGGAATCGGATAACAGTGCCGGGAATGTTTGCCTGATCCTTACTTTTCGGGCAAATTCACGGTCTTCATCCAACCTTCGATTAAAATTCCGGAGTTCCTGATGGGTTAACTTCCCTTCAAGAAATTTTTCAATCAGTTCAATGTCTTCTGCTTCAGACCCCATCCGGAGAATTTCTATAAATAACCTCTTTTTCGCAAAGATATTGAATCTGCCGGAAGAAATTCTTTATCGGGTCCGGCTGTTCTTTCTTCCAGAAAAATAATAACGCCAGTCGAATGACATCCGCAATCCGGCAAACCAGGTTGTCTTCACATCAGGCAAGGGATAATCGGAAGGATAAACCGAGGTTCTTTTCCCCGGAATATCGAAACCCCCATAGAATTGAAAAACGAGGCTCGCGCTTTGCCCGGATGAAAAGTTCCGCATAGGACGATATTCCAGGATCGGAAAATCGAACTGTGTTGTGTAGAGTGAAAAAACGGCCTGATCTTTAGTGTCCTGATCTACAGTCATTAAAAAAGCATCCGGTCCATTCCCGGTTCCGTACATGCAAATACCCACTTCGCGGCCGATGACGAACTGAAATCTGCCAATAGGAGTTCTGATCCCGGATTGCCAGGGTATCAGGCCGCCGTTTCCTGCCGCAACAACCATTTTATTGAAAGTTTTCGGGGCGGTCAGGTACAGAATTGGTCCGGCAATAAGGATATCGCCAGGGATCAGGCAAAACGGCATTCTCAACCTGAGAAAATAGGCGTCACGACTCGGAATTGCTGCCGAAAACGTACCGAAATTCTTGATGGCAGGTTCATCATCAAATCGCATTGAAGAGGCACCATCGATACGCCATCCCAGATCAAGAAATACCAGGCCATCGCCTGATTCATTCAGGACGCCTTCCATTCCGAGACCAAGACGTAAAGCAAGTTCCAACCCCGCTACCACTCCCGAAGTCGTTTGGTAATCAGCAAATCCACCATTGTACCATCCACCCCTGACCGCAGAAGCGATACCGATAAACGGACCCAGTTCGCTCCGGAACCTGGGAAGTTCACCCCATCCCGTTGCAAGTCCGGGAATGGGTGTCAACAGGAGGATTTCCCGGCATAACTGCAGTTCACCTTCCTGAACCTCCCGGAGAGGCATATACTGCGCCTTACTTACATTAAAAGTATCAGGCTCTGCAACAGAACATGGCGACGGAAATATCGTTTCATCCAGTCTTCCCGCTGCGGCATCAAGGAATTGTGTCAGACTTTTCAGCACTGCCTCTGCGGCATGATCTGCATCTTCAGGACGCATGTAGGCATCACCCATCAGTACCATCCGAACACCTTGCCAGGTTGTAATTTCAAGACCTTTTTCATTGTAATAGTCATGGGTTCCCTTTCGTTGAGAGGCATCGCCCCAAATTCCAGCAATGTGCCCCGACGTAAAACTGTCTTCCAAAAAATGAATGGCAAAAGCTTCATCGGCCAGCGCGGAAATCGCATAAGCCGAACGTTGTTCAGAAGTCAGGCGCTGTGATTGCAAACAGGCTGCTTTACGAATAGCGCTGATATGAAACCAGGTATAGGTTCCAAGGGTATTGAGTTCGCAACCCTTTTCAAAACACTTTGCAAAATATTCCGGTGCAGTAATGTTCACATTCGGCAATGCCATTAAGAAATGACCGTTGTTCCCTCCGGCCCTTGAGACATACTCCGGATCGGCACGCAAAAGTTTAATATCAGAATCCCGCATCTTATTGACCCTTTCACTCTGGTTCCGCGCTTCATCCAGGCCATTTTGCAACCGGGCGGCAATGTCGGCTACTTTTAAAATCCATTCTGTTTGAAGGATGTTGTACATCATGTTTTCGGACGATGTGGAATGATCGCCGGCAATGGCAGGCCAGGCCGCATAGTCAAGCAGGGTTGGTAACCCCACCTGACCGGGATCGATGGCACCGATGGTAAGCCTTCCTTCCTTTCCTTTACGTGTCGAATTCCAAAGTTGTTCAAACAGGAAACGCCGTCCGGAATCCAGTTTTACGATCGCTTTCAGGGTAATTTCCCGGTGTTCGGGATAGAGCCAGGCATAGGCCGTCGCCGCCCGTACAGTCAGGATCAGAAGGAGGATAATTACTTTTCCATTCATATTTTGTTTCAAATTGCGCCGAGTTTCTTACCAACTTTCCTGAATTTATCAAGGGCAAACCCGATCTGTGCCATCGAGTGGGCGGCACTGATCTGAACCCGGATCCGGGATTTTCCCTTGGGAACGACCGGATAATAGAACCCGATCACATAAACGCCTTCTTCAAGCAGGGCATCGGCGAATTCCCGTGATAACTTGGCATCATTGGGAAGGTGGCCGAAACATACCGGAACGATTGGATGAATTCCGGGGACGATCTTAAATCCAGCATCTTCCATACCCTTTCTGAACAACTGGGTGTTTTCAAAAAGTTTATCCCGTAATTCGGTGGTTTCCGAAAGCATATGTAGCACTTCAAGCGTGGCACCGGTAATGGCGGGCGACAGCGTATTGGAGAACAGGTATGGCCGGGAGCGTTGGCGAAGGATCTCGACGATCTCTTTCCGTGCCGATATGCATCCTCCCGATGCGCCACCAAGGGCTTTTCCGAAGGTAGTCGTGATGATATCGACACGGCCCTGTACATTACAGTGCTCTATGGTACCCCTTCCGGTTTCCCCTACAAATCCGGTGGCATGAGAATCATCCACCATCACCAGCGCGTTGTACTTATCCGCCAGATCACAGATCTGATCAACCTTCGCAATGATCCCGTCCATGGAAAAGACGCCGTCGGTAACAATTAGCTTGAACCGGGCTTCACCCGCGTCCTGCAACACCTCTTCCAGATCTTCCATGTTGTTGTTTTTATAACGGAACCGCTGCGCTTTGCATAACCGGATCCCATCAATGATGGAAGCATGGTTCAGCTCATCCGATATAATGGCATCCTGCTCCCCGAGTAAGGGCTCAAAAACCCCGCCGTTGGCATCAAATGCCGAGGAATAGAGAATGGTGTCCTCCATCCCCAGAAATTCACTGATTTTGGCCTCCAAATCTTTATGGATTTTTTGGGTACCGCAGATAAACCTTACAGATGATAATCCAAATCCATACTTGAAAAAGGTATAGTTAGCTCCCGACATTACCCGGGGGTCATTCGACAACCCAAGATAATTGTTGGCACACATATTCAGGACTTTCCTTCCGTTGGTCATGATTTCGACACCCTGAGGTGTCGTAATGATCCTTTCATTTTTATAAAGTCCGTCATGTATGATACCATCAATCTGATGTTGTAAATGTTGCTGAAAAGAACCGTACATGTTTTGAATCGTTAAGTTTAAAATATCAGATAAAAATAAGAAAAAGAATGGACAACCTCATTCAAACCGGGAGATCAGATTTTCTTCAGATTCAAATTCCTCAATTTGGGAGCGAATCTTGCAGTGAGACCCACCGTGAACAGTGTCATACATCCGCCGAAAATCACCGATGGGATCAACCCCAGTAGCTTCGCTGCGACTCCCGATTCAAAGGAGCCAATTTCGTTGGACGACCCGATAAAAATTGCATTTACTGAAGCCACACGTCCCCGCATTTCATCCGGTGTGATCAGTTGCATTGCGGTAGCTCTGATAATCACGCTGATGTTGTCGAACATCCCGCTGAGCATGAGAAGAGCGAGTGACAGGTAAAAATTCTTTGACAGTGCAAATCCAATGATACTGATCCCGAACCCGGCCACACCGATCATGAGATAGCGCCCCGCACGTGCCATTGGAGGACGGTGGGCAATAAACAGCGACATGATGACTGCGCCTGCCATGGGCGCGGCACGCAGAAATCCCAGACCCTGAGGTCCCACCATCAGCACCTCTGCCGCAAAAACGGGTAACATGGCGACGGCACCTCCGAATAAAACAGCGAACATGTCGAGCGACATGGCCCCTGATAAAACCTGGTTTCTGAATACGAATTTCAGTCCGGATGACAACCTTTGCAACAACTTCTCCTCTTCGTTGACAGGCGGAGCAGGCCTATTTTTTACAAAACTCAGCAAGAGCAAGGCGAGAAACAAGAAAAAAAGGACGGTGAGATAGGCATTTCTGACCCCGAAAAAACCATACACCAGTCCGCCAATTGCAGGACCGGTAATTGCAGCTACATGCCAGGCCGTACTGTTCCAGGTTGAGGCGTTGGTATACAAATACCTTGGAATCAGTTGCGACATCAAGGCAATAATAGATGGATATAAAAAGGCCCTGGAAATTCCTGATATCATTACAACCCCGTAAATGGGAAGGACGCCCAAAGCTGCAATAATCCCCAGACTTCTAACGGTAAAAAGAAACAACAATGAAGTTCCGGTCAGGAAAAGCAGCGTGAACCAAATAATGATTCGTTTACGGTTGTAACGGTCAGCTGCATGTCCGGCATACAGAACAACAGAAATATTCGGAAGCGCCTCGGCAAGACCGATCAATCCCAATGCAAGTGGATCGCGGGTCAGTTCGTACATCTGCCAACCCACAATGATACTCTGCATCTGAAAGGCGATGGTGGTAAAAAAACGAAAGGTCAGGAAAAGCCTGAAGTCGGAGACTTTCAGCACAGCATATGCATCGTGTTTCCCGTTCAATTCGTCATCCATAATCAGGAATTCTCAGGCTTACAGAAATATTCAATCCTAAAAAAACCCGGCCATGGCCGGGTTTGATGAATAGGGGTCAAATATTCTATTCTTCCTCTTTCTCTTGTTCCTCGTATGCTTTGAGAAGTTTATCCTGAATATCACCGGGAACCTGTGAATATTCGGCAAATTTCATGTTGTAGGTGGCCCGACCGCTGGTAATGGAGCTGAGCGCGGTGGAATACCGGTTCAGCTCAGCCAATGGAACCTTTGCAATGATCTTCTGGTAATTACCTTCACTGTCCATGCCCATAATCACGGCGCGTCGGCCCTGAAGGTCGGTCATGACTTCACCCATTTTCTCTTCCGGAACGATCACCTCCACATCATAAATTGGTTCAAGGATCTTGGGGCCTGCATTTTTAAAAGCCTCTTTAAATGCATTTCGGCCAGCCAGCTTGAACGAGATTTCATTGGAGTCGACCGGGTGCATTTTGCCATCATAAACATTGAAAACAATATCACGGGCATAGGAACCGGTAAGCGGCCCTTCCTCCATTTTCTCCATGACTCCCTTGAGAATAGCCGGCATAAAACGTGCGTCGATGGCGCCCCCGACGATACAGTTATTCATCTGCAGTGTTCCTCCCCATTCAAGGTCGATCACATCGCGGCCACGGATGGGAAATTCCGATTGCTCAACCATTCCTTCCTTAAAGGGCTGAATCATCATGTGAACCTCGCCGAACTGACCCGATCCACCCGATTGTTTCTTATGCCGGTACATCGCTTTTGCCGGTTTGGTGATGGTTTCACGGTAAGGAATGCGGGGGGCATAAAATTCAATGGGGATTTTCTCGAGGGTCTCCACATGCCATTTTGCGAGATTCAAATGAAGTTCACCCTGGCCCTGAAGGATCATCTGCTTCAACTCCCGGGAGTACCCCATGATCAACGTGGGATCCATTTTTGCCAGTTCATTCAGGATACTGCTGATCTTTTCGTCATCAGCGGTGCTTTTCGCCTTAACCGCAGTCCTGAATTTCGGATCGGGATAGATGATTGGTTCAATGATATCATCGGCGTTTTTAGCAGAGTTCAGGGTATTGTTGGTGTAACAGTTCTTCAGTTTGATCGTGGCGCCTATATCGCCAGCAACCATTTTTTCCACTTTCTCCCGGTTTTTCCCGTTGATGACAAATAATTGGGATAGCCGTTCCTTGGACTGACGAACCGGATTGATCATATCCATGGCTTCGGTAATCTCTCCTGCCATGACTTTAAAATAAGAGATCTCACCCAGATGTTGTTCGATAGCGGTCTTGAAGATAAATGCGGAAGCCGGGTCCGTACTGTTACATTTCAATACTTTGCCCTCTTTGGTCTTTATCCCCGGCATTTCATTAGGAGCAGGAACGCTGCCGGCAATGAATTCCAGCAGGCGGGCCACACCCATATCCTGACGGGCACAGACGCACATGACCGGGAAAATGGTCCGGTTGACCAGACCCGTCTTTAAAGCCTGAAGCATCTGCTCTTCCGAGAGTTCGCCTTTATCAAAGAAAATTTCCATCATTGCTTCATCTTTTGAGGCAAGCTCTTCCATCAGCGACATATACATTTCTTCTGCTTTACCTTTTTCACCGGCCGGAATATCGCTGTACTCAGGCTTCCCTCCACCGGATGAAAATTTTATCTGTTTCATTTTCAGAAGATCGATGATCGTATTGAATCCCGATCCTGCATTGACCGGATATTGCAGAAGTGTCACATTCTTTCCGAATTGTGCTTTCATCTGCCGAAGGGTCTCTTCAAAATTGGCATGCTCCTGATCGAGATGGTTTATGGCAAAGATCACCGGTTTTTGGGCCCGGGTCGAATACCGCCATGTGATCTCTGTTCCGACTTCCACTCCATTTTGTCCGTTAACCAGCATCACGGCAGTGTCGGCCACCCTTAAGGCGGAAATCACCTCGCCACAGAAATCATCAAAACCGGGCGTATCAATGATGTTGATCTTGGTGTTGTCATAAAGTGTATACAGTATAGAGGCAGATACTGAGTTCTGTCGTTCCAGCTCAATCGGCCGATAATCTGAAACAGTATTTTTGTCTTCCACCGTACCGCGGCGGTTGATCACCCCGCCCTCAAATAACATGGCTTCAGCCAGCGTCGTTTTCCCTGTTTTTGCACCCCCGATGAGGGTGATGTTGCGGATTTCATTGGTTTGATATACCTTCATGACACAGATTAAATGATAGTAAGTTCTTGATAATTATTATTTTCCCGAAAGGGATGCAAAATTAGAAAAAAATATGAAATAAACCAAAGGGGTCGAACAAATAGAATACAGGAATTAAATATTCATAATCAACTTCTTAGGGGGATTTCAGAAAGTTCCTGTTATCAGCCCGCCTGTTGCCCGGACCGGATCAGTCAATGCTATTCCTTACTAAATCCCAGGTGGAAACAGGCATTTTCGCTCCCAAATGTTCAATGATCTTCCCAGCCAGCAAGGCACCCAGTTCACCACATTGCCGAAGCGAATAACTCCTTGAATGGCCAAAAAGAAATCCGGCTGCATATAAATCACCTGCACCGGTAGTATCAACAGGGTTAACAGGGATGACACCGATTTCACATGAATCTGTCCGGGTCTTTAATAAGGAGCCTTTACTTCCGGTTTTGACAACCGCTATCTTGACCATTTCCGACATCCTGTCAATTGCATTCACCGGATCAAGACCTGTAAAGGCCCGTGCCTCTTCTTCATTGGCAAATAAAATATCTACGAATTCTTTTACTACCTCCCTTAGAAATTCGAGGTTGGCTTCTACAACATTATAGCTGGCCAGGTCGAGCGAGATAATCAACCCGTTTTCTTTGGCAAGTTCCAATGCCCTGCGGATCAGTTCATGGTTCTGTACCAGATACCCTTCAATATGAAAGTAGTCGTACCCCCGGAACATTCCAGTATGCAGATGGGATGCCGATAACTCAATGGCAGCACCCAGATAGGTTGCAAATGTTCGTTCCGAATCGGATGAAACGAGGGCTACTGCCCTGCCCGTTTCATTCTCGCTATGAATCATCCTCGGATCCACCCCGGCATTGATGAGATCTCTGACAAAAAAACCACCCAGCTCATCCGCCCCCACAACACCGATGTATCCGGCTGAAGCTCCCAGCATGGCAAGTCCGTGAATGGTATTGGCCGCAGACCCTCCGGCAGCATGACTGGTTTTATAATCCTTCAGAACTGAGAGGACCTTTGCGCTCCGGTCACGGTCGACCAGTTGCATGCTCCCCTTAGGGATCCCCAGGGTTTCCAAAACATGGTCACTTTCCAGCATGATCATAATATCAACAAGGGCATTGCCCATCCCTAAAAATTTCTTCATGGTTAAAGAATTCTTTTTGCAAAAGTACAAATTCCGTTTGAAGTATACGAGGTTGCCTCCCGGCAGGGTCTGTCAAAGGCCCGGTTTCTCTTCCAAGAATCTTGCTTGTTCATAAAAAACTACTTATTGCGTAGTATTCTATCCTAAATACCCTTAATAATTACTTCTTTCCGGAAACACAACTTAAGAACTCTGCCATCTCATTACACTTTTCAGCAGTTTTTAACACAAAGTGCCTGAAAATAACCACATCTACGAAATAACCATGACAAAACCGAAACCCAAGGCCGGTTTGCTCCGTAGAAATCAGAAAACGAAGAAATGAAAACACGTGTTCTGTTATCACTGGCCCTCATGTTTCTTTTCTCTCTTCCCTCGCAGGCTGTCGACGACGATTGTCCCTGCAGGAAGAAACGGATTGTGATCAAGGTTGAAAAACCAAAACCCGTCGTCAAACCCGCTCCCAAACCCAAACCCCGAAATATCCTGTTTGAAGATTATCCGGTCCCTTATGAGAATCTATGTAAGGGTAATACCCGGGAGTACCGGAACCTGAAAGTAAAAATCATGCCCAACCCGGTGCTGAAATTTATAAACGTTATATATGACACCGAAAATGGCCAGAATGTGAAAATCGAACTGCTTTCCTGCCAGGGCAAACTGATCAAAACACTGCTGAATGAGGTGGTGTATGGTGAGGGATTGAAAGAAAGCACTTTCGATATAAACGGAACTGTTGGTCGTGGCGATGCCTATATACGACTCACTTCAGGCGTAATTACCAAACTCGAAAAGATTTTTATCCTGTAAAGAATTTGCATACTGTGGGTTTAATAAAGGCCGCCGTACACATGGCGGCCTTTATTTTGATGTCCCGGAGGATGTTGTGAACTTTTCACCTGAATGTAAAAAAATCTCATCTTTGTCGATTGTACCATCCAGATCACATTTTGTTGTTTGATCAAAACCAAAAAAACAGATCCCTTGAACGTGAAAGGCAAAAAAATCGGAAATCTTTTGTCACGAAGTATGTTCTTTTGCACCATTTCGACCCTGGGGATATTTTTTGGATGTTTGCAACCACAACCGCCATCGAGTCTTAAAAATGAACATGCCATGAATTACAGAACCCTGACACCTGATGAAGAACGTATCCTGATCCAAAAAGGCACCGAAGCTCCTTTTTCAGGAAAATATGAAAACTTCAGTGAACCGGGAATCTATGTCTGCAAGCAATGCGGAGCCCCGTTGTACCGGTCAGGCGATAAGTTTGATGCGCGCTGCGGATGGCCTGCATTTGATGATGAAATCGGAAATGCCGTGAAACGGGTTCCCGACGCCGACGGAGTCCGGACCGAAATTCAATGTGCCGCCTGTGGCATTCATTTAGGACATCTCTTTGAAGGCGAGGGCTTTACTCCAAAAAACATGCGGCATTGTGTAAATTCCATCTCTCTCGATTTTATTCCCGTAGGAAAGACAACACAAACAGACACTGCTATTTTTGCCGGAGGATGCTTCTGGGGTGTGGAATATTACATGAAAAAAATCAAGGGTGTGATCTCCACCGAAGTTGGCTATACAGGTGGCCATAAAGATCATCCGACTTACAAAGAAGTGTGTGCCGGTAATACCGGGCACTATGAAGCGATCCGGGTTGTATTTGATACGCAACAGACATCCTTTGAAACGGTGGCAAGAATGTTCTTCGAGACCCATGATCCTTCCCAGTGGAACCACCAGGGACCCGATTGGGGTGAACAGTACCGGTCGGCGGTGTTTTGCCGCAATGAGGAACAAAAGGAGATCACCCTGAAATTAATCGGCCTTTTAAAACAAAAAGGAATTGCAGTGGTCACTGAATTGAAACCGGCAGCCGAGTTCTGGATTGCCGAAGATTATCACCAGGACTATTATGAACATAAAGGGCAAAAACCCTATTGCCACGGATATGTCAAACGGTTTTAATCCATGAACTGTCGCCTGATTTCTGGTTCCATTGTATCGATCCGTTCAAAATTTCCCCACCGGAAGTTTTTACGCCTCCCGTTGGGATCCCAGGAATAAACATTATAAAAGGATTTCCCAAAGCAAAAATGGGTTGAGTTATAATACTTTGCAAAAGCGACCTGTTCCCCGGTTTTTATGTCATTCCCGATAAATGAGAATTTCATGTGCAACAGGATTGATTCCTTGAGGGCCGCACGAATCGCCAGAAGAAGCGGCCGGCCTTCCGGATCCTCCAGATCAACATCATAATAAAGGATCTTCTCAAGATCAGGGAGTTCTTCTTCCCTCCTGAAAACCCTGATCCGTGTGTTATTTTCAATGGTCCAGGCTTCAAATTTACTTTTGAGATCAATGAGGTCCCGACCCTTGTTGCCAATCCTCAGTGATAACTGAAAATGTTCTTTCCGGAACCTGATGTAAACCTTTTCGGTCGTAAACACATCCTGAGGACGTTTAATCACGAAATACACGAGAAAACCTGAGAAAATGGATGTAAAAAAGAGAGAGATGGTCGATTGTACCATCACTATCTGCCTGCCGATCTGAGTGATCGGGTGAATATCTCCAAATCCAATGGTATGAAAGGAAACTATGCTAAAATATACCGCTTTTTCAAAAGAGAGTTTTTCAGAATAAGGTTTTGCCGCGGGCATCATTTCGATGCTGTTGGTTTGATAATAAATAAATGCAAAACCGAAAATCAGGATCATGTAGACAATCAGGGCGACCAGTATGAAAGTCAATACCTCCCGGGTTTTAAATTTAAATTTCATAAGCAAAGAATTATTGGATGGACCGTCAGAATCGCAACCTCTCTTTTTTGTAAAAATATAACATTAATACTTAAATTTGACCGATATTTGTGAATTTTAAACCTGATCCCATGAGAAGAAAGCTCCGTTTTCTGATCCTGACCATCAGCATGGTTTCAACAGGATTTCCGCTGTGGTCGCAAATTTTGGAACTCCGTGAGATCTGTCATTACGATTATAAAACCGACTTTACATCCATCGCTGACCGTAAAAAAGATGATCTTTTCCCCAAAGGAAACACCCGGGGGTTCGTACATTTTTACCGCGGGATCAGTTTGCTGCGTCAGCGATCGTATCGTGAATCAATTCAGGATTTCAAGAATTCACTGACCGATACAACGGTCAACCGTTCACTTTGTAATCTATACCTGGGTATTGCTTTTATGCAACTTAAGATGCCTGATAGCATTCTCGCCATGTACAGCAAGGTTTTTAAAGTTCCCGTCGCGGAGTTGAAAAAACCTGAATTCTGGGACAACATGCCTTATGAGAAAGATAATACATTCGGTGCCTACCTTATGGGAACCAACAATGCCATCAACAGTCCCACTGATACCCTTTTGATCGAGGCCTTGTTTAATTATGCGACAAAGGATCCCACCTTCTACGATGCTTTTGTTAATTACGGATATTACTGTTTTTCGACCCAGCGTTTTGGTAAATCCATCGGCCTTTTGTTAAAAGCCCGTGAACAGGATAAAAAAGACGACAGCACCATGTTGCTGTGCATGGGATACCTTTACCGGCTGGTAGGCGACAATCAGCAATCAATTAAATCCTATGATCTGTTGATCAACCAGTTCCCCGATCATGCTGCGGCCTTTAACAACAGGGGTTGTGTTTATGCCTATCTCGAAAAATACAACCGGGCCATCAGTGATATCGGGCGGGCTGTGACCAAAGAACCCAGGTTGGTTGAATCCTACTGGAACAGGGGACTTGTCTACCTGAAGACTGAAAAGTTTGATCGCGCCGTGGAAGATTTTTCAGCGGTGATAAGAATTCAGCCAAATTCGGGGGATGCCTATTATTACCGTGGATTCTCCAAAAAAGCCAATGGTGATCTGTCGGGTTCCGTATCCGATTTTACCAGGGCTCTTGAGTTAAAGAAAAAGTAATCCCTGATCCGGTGCAATTTTAGTGGTAGGCGGAAGGGTTTTCCCTCCGTATTATATTTTTTTACGATGATCGTCTTAGAGAATACCCTCATTTCCGACGAAATAAAAACTGTCCGGTTTTCATGCGACCTTTCCCGGTGTAAAGGAGCCTGTTGTATTGAGGGCGATGCCGGAGCTCCGCTGGAAGAAGAAGAGATCTCATTACTGGAGGATCATCTCGACGCCATAAAACCGTTTATGATGGAAGAGGGAGTACTTGAAGTTGAGCAAACCGGGGTGTTTGATTATGATTCCGAAGGAAGATATGTCACTCCATTGATTCAGGGAGGGGCGTGCGTTTTCGTATATTTTGACCACGAAATTGCCCGGTGTGCCATTGAAAAGGCTTTTTTAGAGAACCGTATCCCGTTTGCAAAACCCATTTCCTGCCACCTGTATCCGATCCGGATAAAAAACACCGGGTTCAACGAGTTGTTAAACTACCACAAATGGCCGATCTGCCGAAAAGCGCTTGAAAAGGGATACCATGAAAAAACGCCTCTTTACCGGTTTCTGGAAGAGGCGTTAATCCGTAAATACGGAAGAAGTTGGTACAACAAACTGGTTAAGTTACTGCATTAGCTCCCCCGGATTGAGCAAGTGAAGTCCTTTTTGCCACAGCCAGAGCTGAAAATTCCTTGTCCATCAGGAACAATCCCCCCTTTTCCGGTCCGGCCAGTTTGATCTGGTCAAGAATACTGCGCACTGTGCTCTCTTCTTCAATTTGCTCATTGATGTACCATTGGAGGTAATTGCCAGTGGTATAATCCTTTTCTTTCACGCAAATGGCATACAGGTCGTTGATTGAGGACGAAATGTACTCTTCGTGCTTCAATACCTGTTGAAACAGATCCACCAGGGTTTTGAATTTAGACTCAGGCGCCTCCAGGGCAGGAATGACCGCTGTACCACCGCGGTCATTGAGATAGTGCACCAACTTGAGCATATGAATACGCTCCTCTTCCGTTTGGGCATAAAGCCAGTCAGCAGCCCCCGGAAACCCGTTTCTTTCGGCCCAGGAAGCCATTGCCAGATAAATCCGTGACGAATGTTCTTCGCGTTTGATTTGCTCGTTGATCGCTTTTTCAACATTCTTTGTTATCATGATCGTTGTGTTTTACTGATTATCAATTGGACTTTTTCGTAAAAAAGATTTTGCGTTAACCTTTTAATGCTTCCGCTCCCGATACGATTTCCAGGATATCGTTGGTGATTGCATTTTGCCGTGCCTTGTTGTATGAGATATTCAGTTCCCGGAGCAGTTCCGTTGCATTGTCGGTCGCCTTTTGCATGGCAGTCATCCGGGCTCCCTGTTCAGAAGCAAAAGAATCCAGAATTGCTTTAAATAATTGAATCCGCAGGGTTTTAGGGATGAGCTCACGGACAATGGTTTCACGGTCAGGTTCAAAAATATAATCTGCAGCGTTTTTCTGTGTTGCTTTTATTTCCTGCTCTGCGACAATGGGCAAATATTGTTCAACCACCAACCGTTGAACCGCAGCGTTCTTAAATTGATTGTATACCAGTTCAATCCGGTCGAACTCTTTTGCCACGAATCCTTTCATGATTTTTTCGGCCAATGGGGAGACCTGATCAAATGTCAGATGATCAAACAGCTCATCATGAGCTTCGAGGACCTTGAATTTTCTTTTCCTGAAATATTCCGTAGCTTTTTTCCCGATGGTAATAAAACTGACATTCCCTTTGCTGTAAGGGTCTTTATAAATATCGGAGCACAGGGCCAGCGCCGCTTTAATGATGTTTGAATTGAATGCACCACACAGCCCGCGGTTGGAAGCGATAACGATAAGAAGAATTTTTTCGGGTTTGCGTTCCTGTGAAAAAACACTTTCCTCGGTGACTTCGATGCTGGAGCACAGGTTTTGCAGTATTTCACGAAGTTTGGCTGCAAAAGGCCGCAATTTTATGATTGCGGTCTGCGATTTCCGCAATTTGGAAGCCGCGACCATTTTCATGGCGTTGGTGATCTGCTGGGTGGATTTTACCGAGGCGATCCGCAGTCGTACTTCCTTTAATCCGGCCATTTCAGAGGGCTATTTCTTTTCTTCGTATTTCTTTGATATTTCCCGTGCAACTTGTTCCATGGTTTTCATATCTTCATCCAGGATCTTGCCGGCTTTGAGGTTATTGAGAACCGCCTGATGAGTCACTTCCATAAAGTGCAAGTATTCCGTTTCGAAATTGTTGATATTTTTCACGGGTACATTGCGAAGCAGGCCGCGGGTTCCACAAAAAATAATGGCAATTTGCTTTTCAACGGGCATGGGTGTATACTGCGGTTGCTTGAGGATCTCGACATTCCGTGCTCCCTTATCAAGAACCGCCTTTGTTGCGGCATCCAGGTCGGATCCGAATTTTGAGAACGCCTCCAGTTCGCGGTACTCAGCCTGGTCGAGCTTCAGAGTGCCCGCCACCTTTTTCATCGATTTGATCTGGGCATTTCCCCCAACACGCGAAACGGAGATTCCAACGTTGATAGCCGGCCGTATTCCTGCGTTGAAGAGACCTGTTTCCAGGAATATCTGGCCGTCGGTGATGGAGATAACATTCGTGGGGATATAAGCTGAAACGTCGCCAGCCTGGGTTTCGATGATGGGTAATGCTGTCAGGGATCCTCCGCCTTTGACTTTATTTTTCAGGTTTTCGGGCAGGTCGTTCATCTGGCGGGCAATATCATCGGAGGAGATGATGCGGGCAGCCCTTTCAAGCAACCGCGAATGCAGGTAGAAAACATCGCCGGGATATGCTTCACGGCCGGGCGGGCGGCGCAGTAAAAGGGACACTTCGCGGTAGGCGACCGCCTGTTTTGAAAGGTCATCATAAATCACCAGAGCCGGACGTCCCGTATCACGGAAATACTCCCCGATAGCAGCCCCGGCAAAAGGTGCATAGAATTGCATGGCAGCAGGATCCGACGCCGTAGCGGCAACTACGATGGTATATGCCATGGCTCCTTTTTCTTCAAGCGTCTTTACAATATTGGCGACGGTAGAACCCTTCTGCCCGATTGCCACATAGATACAGTAAACCGGTTCACCACGATGGTAAAATTCTTTCTGATTGATGATTGTATCGATGGCAATGGCGGTTTTCCCGGTCTGCCGGTCGCCAATGATCAGTT
The DNA here is from genome assembly GCA_028706295.1 of Bacteroidales bacterium. Classification (GTDB taxonomy): domain Bacteria; phylum Bacteroidota; class Bacteroidia; order Bacteroidales; family FEN-979; genus CAIVAT01. The sequence goes on along the minus strand of JAQWBQ010000003.1, from coordinate 25,040 downwards.
CGCGCTGTCCCCGGCCGATCGGAATCATCGCATCGATGGGTTTAATTCCTGTTTGCAAAGGCTGGTTGACAGGCTGACGGAAGATTACCCCGGGAGCTTTACGTTCCAGCGGCATTTCAAGTCGTTCCCCTTCAATCCTGCCTTTCCCGTCAATCGGTTCACCCAGGGTGTTGACCACGCGCCCGAGCAAACCCTCACCTACTTCGATTGATGCAATTCGGCGGGTACGTTTTACCACATCCCCTTCTTTAATCTCATAGGACTCTCCCAGCATGACCGCTCCCACATTGTCAGCCTCAAGATTCAGAACGATCGCTTTCAAGCCGTTTTTTTCAAATTCGATCAATTCACCGCTTTCGGCATTGTCCAGACCATAAATACGGGCAATGCCATCACCCACGGTGAGGACAGTTCCGACCTCTTCCAGTTCGTGTTCGCTGTGATATCCGGCCAGTTCTTTGCGTAATATCGCCGTAACTTCAGCAGGCTTAATTTCAGCCATAATATCTCTCGTTTATTGTGTGTATCAGTCAATCCTGACGATTGATGAATCCATCAATTGTCCCGTTATTAAAATCCTTTTTTGTACAAATTCACTTTTGCGACGGCACTTCGCAGGTTTTCAATTTCCCTTCTGATGCTTGCATCAAATTGTTTATCCTTCCACGAAAGAACAAATCCGCCGATCAGGGAGTCATCAATAGCGACCTTCAAGTCGATATCCGACCGGGTATACCGGCTCATGATGGCCATAACGTTCTTTCTGATCTCATCATCGGGATGAACCGGCGATGAGAAATATACTTTCAAAATGTTTTTATAGGCAAGATACAATTCCACAATCTCAAGGGAGATCTCATGCAGAAATGATTCACGCCGTTTTCTGACCATGATCAGCATATAGTTCAGGGTTAGCGGCTGAACTTTACCGGAAAAAATATGCCGGATCACGGATAATTTTTTATCTGTATGAATAACCGGACTTTTCATTAACAACCTTAACTCGCGATTTTGATCACAGGTCTCCGACACCAGCAAATTATCCCTGTAGACCTCTTCAACAAGGTTTTTCTCGACCGAAAGGTCGAAAAGGGCTTTTGCATAACGTTTAGCTACCAGCGAAATTTTCATGGGGTCACCGGTTAGTTGAATTTATAATCTTTGAGCAACCCTTTAATGTATGCTTCCTGTTCCCTGGGTTCCGAAAGCTCTCTTTTCAGGATCAATCTGGCCAGGTCAAGAGAACTCTGAGCGATCTGATTTTTCAGTTCGGTCATGGCAGCCATTTTTTCGTTGTGGATGCTCTCTTTTGCACTTTCAATTATTCTTGAAGCCTCTTCTCCTGCCTTCAACCGGGCCTCCTCAATGATTTTCTCTTTAATTTTCCGGGCTTCATTCATCATGGCATCCCGCTCGTTTTTGGCTTCCTGCATCAACTGTTCATTGCTGAATTTGAGCTTTTTCATCTCTTCCTTCGCCTGATTAGCTGCATTCAGCGCTTCGTGTATCGAAGTTTCACGCTCATGGAGCATTTTTAAAATTGGCTTCCAGGCAAATTTTCCGAGGATGAACAGCAACAACAAAAAAGCCAGTGTCATCCAAAAAAGCAATCCCAGTCCCGGCGTTATTAATTCCATGTCGTTATGTTTTGAAGGTTCATAATTTCAGGGTAATTCACGGAACAACCGATCGTTGTTCCGTGAACAACCTGATTCCGCTAGATGAAAAGTATCAGCAGACAGACAACGATGGCGAAAAATGCTACGCCTTCGACAAGGGCGGCTGCGATGATCATGTTCGACCGGATGTCACCTACAGCTTCGGGCTGACGGGCGATGGCTTCCAGGGCGCTTTTACCGATGTTACCGATACCAATACCGGCACCGATTACCGCGATCCCTGCACCAAGGCCTGCTCCCATTTTGGCAATTGCGGCGAAATCACCGGCCAATTGCAGTAAGATGGCTAATAAATGCATAATCAATTTGTTATTTAATGTTACTACTAAATTTCATTCTTCATTTGAAATCGTCCATCGTAAGTTGTCCATTTCAATGGTGTTCCGGCTCAATAGTCGCCAAACCGAAATATAGCGCCGAAAGAAGGGTGAAAACATACGCCTGGATAAAGGCTACCAGCAGCTCCAGAAGATCCATGAAAACCATGAAAGCTACCGATACTACGGAAACGCCCAGTCCCAATGCTGCGCTGATCGCTCCGAAAATAAAGATAAGGCTCACGAATCCGAGTACGATGATGTGCCCGGCGGTTATATTCGCGAAGAGTCGGACCATCAGTACGAAGGGTTTGGTGATGATCCCGATAATTTCGACAACTGGCATAAGCGGCAACGGAATCTTCAGCCACCAGGGTACACCGGGCGTGTTGATGATATCGATCCAATAGTGTTTATTCCCGTTGAGGGTCGTGATGATGAAAGTGAAAACCGCCATGACCAGTGTTACGGCAATGTTCCCGGTTACGTTTGCGCCTCCCGGGAAGAAGGGTATCAATCCGAAAAGATTGTTGAAGAAGATAAAAAAGAATACAGTCAGAAGAAAGGGCATAAACTTCTCATACCGTTTCTCCCCGATCGAACTTTTGGCAATATCATCCCTGATAAACAAAATTAGGGGTTCTAACAGGGATTGTAAACCTTTCGGGGCTTTATTGGGATTGTGTTTATACCGGCGAGCCACCGAAACAAAAATCCATATCAACAGGAAAGAGCTTATAAAGATCGCCAGAACCGTTTTGGTGATTGAAAAATCATACACCCTGGCGGCAATTGATCCGGACGCCCCTGTATCAGCAACCCTGATAATTTTTCCCTTATCAGGTCCGTCCTGTTCCAACCTGAACCCCTGATAACTGTGTGTCTCATTATGAAACCGGTTCGAGGAAAAAACATGTACCTTACCATCATACAACAATATTACGGGCAACGGAACAGTAATATGAAGGCTTCCGATTTCAGCAATATGCCATTCGTGATTGTCGACAACGTGTTCCATAATCATCCGGCCGGCATTGAAAGATTCCTGTTCTCCGGAAGCAGGATGATCCGCTGTACCGGCCCTGACGGTGCAAGTAAACAGAATCACGAAGAGCATTATCGCTGTCTTCCCGAAAAACAATCCTTTCTTGAGCATGGCAGGCATCATGAAGTAAAGGGAATCAATATTGAAGTGCAAAATTAGAAATTAAACTTTAATTACAAACCCAATCACAAATATAAGCGTTTTGAGGGTTGTAACCAAATTACAAATTCATCGTCTTACGTCCCTGATGAATGTAAAATCACTACTTTTGAAGCCTTTTAAATTCCGCACCATGCAGATGCATCGTTTTTCAACCCTGTTCCTTTCTTTGTGCTTCCTTTTCACTATCTGGGCGGGGGAAAGGGTAACAGCTCAAAAAATCTGGACCCTTGAGGATTGTATCAATTTTGCCCTTGAAAACAACCTCGATATCAACAAGCAAATGCTTACGGTTGAAGGTAATAAAAAGGCCCTGCTCCAAAGCGGCCTGAATATGCTTCCCAACCTGAACGCGAATGGAACCAATTTCTGGAATTTTGGTCAGACCATCGACCAGTATACCAATACCTTTGCCACTACAACCGTCCGATCGAATAACTTTTATATTTCCAGCAATGTCACGCTTTTCGGGGGGCTACAGAAACTGAACACATTCAAGGCCAACAAGATCAATTTATTGGCCAGTCAATATGACCTGGATGTGATCAAGAACAACATCTCGCTTTCAGTTGCCGGTTATTATCTTGACATTCTGTTTAATCTTGAGCTCCTCGGTGTAGCGAAGGAACAACTCAGGATAACGACTGCACAATCGGAACGTATTCAGAAAATGGTCGATGCCGGTTCCTCGGCCCGGGGAGATCTGCTCAACATCAACGCACAGAAAGCCACAGAGGAACTAAACGTGGTCGATGCCACGAACCGCCTGTCAATCTCCAACCTTTCCCTGCAGCAACTCATCGATCTGACAGTGACCCGTGATTTCACCATTGAAAAACCCGCATTGAAGGATGTAAAAGCCCCGCTGGATCAAATTACGACCGAAGTAATCTTTGAAAAAGCCATGAAGACCAGGCCCGAGATTCGTGCTGCTGAACTCCGGGTGGAAGCTGCCCATAAGCGCCTCGCTATTGCACGCGGTTATGTCCAGCCCGTGTTAAGTCTTAGCGGGAGCTGGGGTACGGGGTATTCGGGCGCTGCCATGGAGGTCGATCCCGGTTCGATGGGCGACACCACCTGGAAGGCGATCGGAATTACACAACAGTCGAAAGATATCGTTCTCATGCCCCAGATCGATTATAGATACCGGGTGAAGGATTTTTCAGAGCAACTGAAAGATAACAGCAATCAGTCCGTGGGATTTTCATTGAGTGTTCCAATCTTTAACGGGTGGCAGGGACGCAATGCCATCAGTCAGGCAAAAATCCAAAAAACCCAGGCAGAGATCGATCTGGATATTAAAACACGGGATCTCAGGAAGTTGATTGAACAGGCGTTTGCCGATGCCGTTTCAGCCCTTCAAAAATACAGCGCCTCCGGCGAAAAAGTAGCGGCCCAGAATGAAGCATTTAAATATGCCCAGCAAAAATTCGATGTCGGAATGATGACTTCATTCGATTACAACAATACCAAGAAGGACCTTACCAAGGCTGAATCAGATCTGCTTCAGGCCAAGTATGATTTTATTTTCAAGACCACCATTCTCGATTTTTACATGGGTAATCCCATCCGTATTAATCGTGAATAATCCTTAAAACTGCATTTCAACCATGAAGATTTCCAGAAAAAAAACGTGGATCATCATCGCATCCGCAGCGGTGATTGCGCTGATCATCATTGCTGTTGTAGTAAAAAACAACCGTGAGGTAAGCATCCGGGTCGCCACCGAAAAAGTAGCGAAACGATCCATTATCCAGACGGTTTCATCCAACGGAAAAATCCAGCCGGAAAAAGATATCAAAATAAGCCCTTACATCTCAGGTGAGGTCGTTGAACTTTACGTGAAAGAAGGAAACCAGGTAAAGAAGGGGGATCTGCTGGCAAAAATCGATCCTGAAATCTATATCTCCCAATTCGATCAAAGCGAAGCATCCCTGAACTCCCAGAAAGCGAACCTTGCCAATTCGAAAGCCCGGCTTGTCCAGTTAAAGGCCCAGTTCGAAAATGCCCGTCTCACGTATGAAAGGCAGGATAAGCTGTTTCAGCAGAATGTGATCTCGAAAGCTGATTTTGACCAGGCAAAAGCGACTTACCAGGTCACCCTGGCTCAGGTCACAGCAGGCGAACAGGACATCAGCGCCTCCGAATACATGGTCAAGAGCGGTGAGGCAGTCCTGAAAAAATCGAGAGAGGATCTGAACCGAACCGCAATCTTTGCGCCCAGCGATGGAACCGTTTCAAAGCTGAGTGTTCTGAAAGGAGAACGTGTTACCGGCGCATCACAGTTTTCCAGTGGTACTGAGATCATGCGAATCGCCAATCTCAATGAAATGGAAGCCCAGGTCCAGGTCAATGAAAATGATATTGTAAGGGTGAGCATGAATGATACCGCACTCATTGAAGTAGACGCATACCTGAACCGCAAGTTCAAAGGGATTGTTACCGAGATCGCCACTTCAGCCAACACGACCGGGGTCAGTGTCGACCAGGTTACCAATTTCAATGTGAAAATTCACCTCATCAAGGAATTCTATCAGGATCTTCTGAAAGGAATGCCCCCCGATTATTCGCCGTTCCGGCCGGGGATGTCCTGCACCGTCGAAATCCAGACCGAAACAGCCGAAAACACACTGACCATTCCGATCCAGGCCGTTACAACCCGTGTCGATAAAGACACCCTTGACAAGATCAATGAAAAGAATAAAACCCGGACGGATGATAATTATGACCAGGTGGAGACCGTATCGGTCAAGAAAAAGACGGGTGAAATCCAGGAATGTGTATTCCTGCTTAAAAACGGAACTGCAAAAAAAGTGGATGTGAAAACAGGTATCCAGGATAATACCTATATTCAGATCCTGAGCGGTTTGAAAGAGGGCGACGAGATTATTACGGCACCCTATTCCGCGGTTTCCAAGTTACTGAAAGACGGCGACAAGGTTAAAAAAGTCGATAAAAAAGAGCTGTTCACCAAAGAAAAAGAGAATTAGTTCATGGGGTTGATCCTCAGTCTTGAAACCACCTCGTCGGCCTGTTCTGTTGCACTTGCTGCCGACGGTGTTTTGTTGAAGGAACAATCAAACCACGCCGCAAATATTCACGCTTCATATTTGACGCTATTTTTGGAATCGGTCATCCGGGATTCCGGCCATTCATTTGACGATCTCGATGCCGTTGCGGTGAGTATGGGTCCGGGTTCCTACACCGGTCTCCGTATCGGTACTGCCGCTGCAAAAGGGTTATGTTATGCCATCGGGAAACCGCTTATTGCAGTTCCAACCCTTCAGGCTCTTGCCTGGGGAATGAAACAGCAAATGACAATAGATCCGCATTACGTCTTCCCGGTAAACGATATTTTTTGCCCGATGCTCGATGCCCGGCGTATGGAGGTATACTGCGGCCTTTACAATTCAACCATTGACGAAATCAGGGAGGTCCGCGCCGAAATCATCCACGAAAATTCATTCGGGGAGTATCTTGATCAAAACCGGATTATTTTCGGGGGTCCGGGGGCCGATAAATGCAAATCTCTTCTTGCAGGAACCCGGAATACTTTTTTCATCGATCAGATAAGGCTTTCGGCCACGTACATGATTCCCTTTGCCGAAGAAAAATACCTTACTGCAAAATTTGAAAATCTGGCCTATTTTGAACCCTTTTACCTGAAAGATTTCGTTGCTGGAAAACCCAGGGTAAAAGGATTGAACTGAAGGTCGATATTTTCCTATTAAGTCAGGAATACATTTACGATTGCTTATTTTTGTACACCGAAACATCCGGAGTGAAACGCTCAGCGGGCCATGCCGGAACAGGATTCTTAATCATGATATCCAACAAAGGATTTAAGCGGTTTAAAACCCGTGTTGTTTCTGTCGGAGATGTGCCTATGGGCGGGGATTATCCGGTACGGGTACAATCCATGACCAGTACCCCGACTTTAGACACCCGTGCGACTGTTCAACAGGTTGTCAGAATGATCGAAGCCGGTTGCGAATATGTACGGATCGCGGTACCCGGAATGAAGGAGGTCGAAAATCTGGCTGAGATCAAAAAAGCCCTCCGGCAGAAAGGATTTAAAACCCCTTTGATCGCTGATGTTCATTTCAGACCGGAAATTGCAGAGGTTGCTGCCACCCTCGTGGAGAAGGTCCGGATCAATCCTGGAAATTACGTCGACAGAAACTCAAAGGGAAGCATCAAAAAATCCAAAGAGAACCGGCCTGACGGAGAAACAGAACGGATTGGTAAACGGCTCAGACCCTTGCTCGAAATCTGCAGACAACATGGAACGGCCATTAGAATTGGTGTGAACCATGGTTCACTGTCGGAACGCATCCTCGAGGAATATGGCGACACTCCGAAAGGCATGGTGGAATCGGCACTCGAATTTGCAAGGATTTGCGAAACCTTCTCATTTTATGATCTTGTTTTTTCAATGAAAGCAAGCAATGTCAGGGTTATGATCGCGGCAAACAGGTTGCTGGTTAAGGAGATGGCCCGGGCCGGGATGAATTATCCCTTGCACCTGGGGGTCACAGAGGCTGGTGCCGGTGAGGACAGCCGGATCAAGTCGGCAATCGGGATCGGCAGTCTCCTTGCCGACGGAATCGGAGATACCATCCGGGTTTCCCTGACCGAAGATCCCGAGTTTGAGATTCCGGTAGCCTACAATATCCTTCAGGCCGCTTGTTCCCGGATCACAAAAACAGAGTATATCGCCTGTCCTTCCTGTAGCCGGACCCTGTTCAATATTCAGGATGCCTTGAAACGTATCGAAAACGGCACCTCGCATCTTACCGGGTTGAAAATAGCCGTAATGGGTTGTATCGTGAACGGCCCTGGTGAAATGGCCGATGCCGACTACGGATATGTGGGTTCAGGCAAGGGAAAAATCGCCCTGTATAAAGGGAAAAAAATCATCCGGAACAATATTGATGAAAAGGAAGCGGTAGATGCTCTGATTGGGTTGATCCGCGAATCGGGCGACTGGAAAGATAAGACCGGGTGAACCGGCGCTCCGGTCTGCTATCTGTAATGCACGGGGCCCGTCATTCTCCCGTCACAATCTTCAGGCACCGGGGTAGGATTTCAAAGGTGAAAGGAGAATTTCCGAGTGACTCACCATCTGTTTCCAGATAAATTTTACCCGTCGACCGAATTCTGATGTTCTCACCCCGGAAGGTTTCCACAATGGGTAGATCGACCAGCGAACCGTCGAAAAGTTTCCGGGCATATTTGACCACCAGCCATTTTGAAGCCTTTTTGATAAGGGTGACATCCAGCAACCCGTCATCGGGAACCGCGTATGGCACTTGTTTCATCCCGCCACCGTTATATTTGCAGATACCTACATTCATCGAAAAGATCTCCCCTTTGAATGCCGTCTTCCCGTCCACTTCGATCACGGCCTCCATGAACTGATATTGAAACAGACCGGCAAAGACAAAATAGAGGTAGGTCAGCGGTCCGCCCTTTCCCTTTTCTTTGAGCAAGTTGGTTTTTTTTGCTACCAGTGCATCATACCCCATACCCGCTACGTTCATAAAAAAACGGTTTTCCAAAGATTCATGATGGTAATAGCGTACGGTACCCACATCCTGAAGCCGGGTCTTCTTTCGTTTTAAAATTTGAATGGCATGAACGTAATCAAAAGGAATTTGGAACATGCGGCACCAGTCGTTGCCGGTACCCACAGGGATCATGGCCAGGGTGATGTCGCTCACCGTAGTGGTTTTCTGGAGAAAGAGTCCGTTCAACACCTCATTGAGGGTGCCGTCTCCCCCGATGACTGCAATATTCCGGTATCCGTTTTCAACGGCCCGTGCAGCAAATTCAGTGGCATCGCCCCGCTTCGTGGTAAGTACATGATCAAATCCGACTTGTTCTTCCTGTAAATTTCGGATGATCCGGGGCCAGTCTCTCAGGCCTCTTTTCACACCGGCATTTGGATTTACGATCATCATCCATTCGGCGTTGACGGCCGGGGTACTTTCATCCATAAAGTTTCTTTCCAAAGGTAAGGTTTTAATTGCATTCATTTAAAAAGTCGATCTTCCCTTCTGCGGGCAAAGAGAAACAAGGTATAGAAAAATGCGAAGAAGGTCACACCTGTCTGCGATTCAATCGTATCCTCAGTTAACATCGAAAGAAGGGCAATCAGCAAAAAGAGATTCATAAAGAAATCGTGACGGTAACCCCGAAGGTACAAGGGATAGAAGATGACAAAGAGAAACCAGGCCAGTCCCGGGATTCCAAAACCGACTAAAATCGATAAAAACTGGTTGTGTGATCGCCAGCGTTGATCGGGTGCAAGTTTTGTCTGCATCCTTTCATACTGCCGTTCGAAGGCGATATTCATATCGCCTGTCCCCACTCCCGTGAGCCAGTGCTCCCGGATGATCCCCAGAGAAGCCTTCCAGAATTCGACCCGTTGCATCACCGTTGATCCGGTAGGATTACCGGTCTCCCGGTATGTGTCGAATCCCGATAAGAATTCATAGATCCTCGCACGCAGGCTCAGATTACCGATAAATAAATAATTTGGTACCCCTTTTTCTATCGCGCTGATCTCTGCTTCAGTCAATCTTTCGACCGCATCGCCATCCTTTCGCCATCCTTTCGACGACAAGAACCGGATCACTGTGAAAGCACATACCTCTTTTTTCTTGTTGAGACTGTCGAAAGGAATAGTGCTGCGTTTATTCCATACCTCCCGCATCTCCTCCATCTGAACATAAATCCAAAGATAATTTCCGTTCTCGGTCAGCCGGGAAAGCGAATCGTTCAGGTACTGATTTCCCTTTGATGAGACCTTATCAAGCCTTTTAAAATCAACCGGATTGACCCGGTAATAATCATTAACAACGGACCTCAGTGATAGAACCAGGGTGGTCGAAGCAGTGAGGATCGCCAGGATCAGGCCGGCACGCAACCAATTGTTCCGGGTATGGATGATATGTAACAGCAGAAACAAAAGAAACAGGATTACCAAAATGGAAATACCTGTAAATGATTGTGAATAAAACAAATAAAACAGAAACCATCCCGCGGTCAACCGGAAGATCCACCGCAACCAAAAAGGGAAACAGGAATTTCGGAACGACAGATAAATCAGGGAACAGATCGAGAGTACGATCAACAGGCTCAGAATTATATGCGAGACGTTCCTTGAGACTTCTCGTATGTCGATAAATTGGTCATGGAGGATAAGAAAACCGTTATAAAGGGTCCTGCACAAAACAGTAGCTGCGAACAGCACCAGGAGGTAATAAAATCCTTTTCTGTCGAAAGGCTCAGAAGTCGCTATCAGCAAGGGAAGCAGCAACAGAGGTAATTTGGTGCGAAGATCTTTTAAGGCATAATCAAAGTCGGTAGTGAAGATCAGACCTGCCAGATGCAGGATAAAGATCGAGCTGAAGATCATGGCTGCTTTCCGACTGAAAAACTGCCTGAAACCCTGAAGGATGGCAACTAAAATAAGAAAGATCGCTAAAGGAATAAAAGTTAAAAATGCCAGGAATCCTGACTTTGAATTCAGGTAATCAAAGAACTGCCGGTAAGAAAATCGCTCCATGACCCACCCTCCTGCGATCATCATCTGTCCGATGCTGATCCCTACCTTTGAAAATGGCAGGGAGACAATGATCACCGACAACGAGAATATGTACCAGGTTCTGAAGAACCGGCTTCCCAAAAGAAGTTGACCGGTGTTATGCAAAAAAGCGGGCACGACCTTTGCGTAACTTGATTTTAAAAACAAAGAAACGATCTGAACCTTTAATGTCAATCCTTTGAATCTCATACGGATACTTCAGTGGCCACGGATTGATCCTGTTCCCGATACGAAGGGCAAAATCAAGTTTAAGCTCTGTGAAGCGTTCAAACAACCGCATTTTTTTTTCGGGATCCTTTCTTGGATAACCTCCATAGGGATATGCCAGAACCGCGGTATGAGGGATGGCATGATACGCCAATGTCTCCCTGCAATTCCGGATGCCCTCAGCAGCTTCATCCGGGGTCAGATCCCGGTAATTGTGGTGCATAAAGGAGTGTAATCCGATTTCGATGTTCTCCTGCATCGCGATTCGGTGCAGTTCCTTCCCAGTCAGTAAAGGGTCGTTCCCCTGATCCCAGATATTGGTTTTCCCGATAAATGCCGCCGGAACCATGACGGTAGCCGTGTATCCGAATTCTTTCAGTAGCGGAAGGGCCCGGGTCAGAAAATTACGGTAGGCATCATCAAAAGTAAGTACCACTGCTTTTGATGGAAGCGGATCACGGTGATCCATCATTCGTTTCAGGTCGGTGAAGGAATAGGTTTTATAACCTTTATCCTTGAGGTATGTAAGCTGTTGCCGGAATTGATCAACAGTAACGGTCAGCCCGTCGGGTTTCCCCACCTCAATTTTATGATACATCAGTACAGGAAGTCCTTTCCGGGGAGGCATTAAGAAGTTATATTGCAATTGAAGGAAAACCGCAATAACTGCAATCAGGATCGAAACAAGGATCACAATATTCATCGGTTCGGGGTAATTTCGAGGGTTTTGGCGATTTTCAGTGTGGCATAAACGGCCGCAAGAAAGGACCACATGAATCCCGGGTATCCATCCAGGAATCCGCCTTTGATCACATAAAAAGTAAAAAAGCTGATTGGAAACTTCAGCGGAACCCAACAGCGTGAAAAGTGTTTTCCCCGGCTCACATATCCTTCTGCTGCCCGAGTCGTGTAAAAATTGATTTTTTCAAGATGGTGGCTGATATCCCGGTAAGAATAATGTACTATCCTGCCCCGCATGGTTCCGACAGTTCCGTTAACCCTGATACCTTCATGAACAGGGACCTTTGTAAATCCTCCGTGATCCCGGTTGAACAGCCTCAGATGCAGCTCCTTCCCCACTCCGCCATGCTGCAGGATCTTTCCCATGAAATAAAGCGAAAACGGGATTCTGAATCCATGAACGGATTGGGCTCCGCCGGTTTTCTTCCATTCAAGAATTTCATTTTTCAATTCCTCCGTAATCACCTCATCGGCATCGATGGAGAGGACCCAGGAATTAGAGGAACATTCGACTGCGAATTGTTTCTGAGTCCCGTACCCGTCGAACTCCCTCGCAAAGACCCGGCAACCAAAACTGCGGCAAATTTCCGCTGTCTTATCGGTCGAAATGGAATCGACAACCACAATCTCATCTGCGACGGTTCTCAACGATTCAATGCAACGGACGATGTTTTTCTCTTCGTTGTGAACAATGAGCGTTGCCGATAGTCTGATCATGATCTATTTTTTTAGGTGGAGCGTAAAATGATCCCAGTCAAGCCCGACCGTCATCGACTCCCTGAATATTTTCAACTCCTGGGCAGGCAACGTTACGGAGATCACGCATTCTTTTCCTGCTTCGGCCTGCGACAAAGGTTTCCCTTTGGCATCGATCACCATGGAGTCGCCCGTATGCGCTGTACCATGGCCGTCGATACCAATCCTGTTCACTCCGGCAACGTAAACCTGATTCTCGATCGCCCTGGCCATCAGCAGGGTTTTCCAGATGTGGGCGCGGCTTGAGGGCCAGTTGGCAAGACACACCATCAGGTCATACCTGTAACAACCTGCTTCATAGGTGTTTTTTATCCAGACAGGAAATCGAAGGTCGTAACAAATTACCGGTTGTATGTTCCATCCTTTGACGGTGAAAACAGGCTTTCGTTTTCCGGCTGAAAAGATCCGGTATTCTTCACTTAAACGAAAAAGATGCCTTTTATCGTATATCTGAAAATTGCCGTCAGGAGCTGCACAAACCATCCGGTTGAAATGGTCCTTCCCCTCCCGGATGATCAGGGTTGTCATGATCGTGGCACGAAGCCGGGCAGCCATTTCCTTTATAAATCCGACCGATGGCCCATCCATTTCTTCGGCACACAGTCCCGGATTGATCGAAAAACCGGTATTAAAGGTCTCGGGAAGCAGGATCAGATCAGTGGGTTCCTCAATCGTCAGCAAAACCCTCCTGAAATGTTCCCGGTTCCTGACAGGATCCTCCCAGTAAAGATTCGATTGCACCATCGTAAGCCGCAGATCCTCCATAAACAGTTATTTAGTTTTGTTTTCAACCCGTTTCCCCGAGATCTGGCAGGATCATCACCTTCGGCCTGAAAAACAGATTGACAACAAAATGCAAATTCCTTCGTTCAGATTACCTGAACCACAGCATCCATGCCCCTGCGGGAAAGACCTGAATGGTTCAAAGCCAGGGTAAAATTAAAAATATATGTGTTGTGGCGCTGAAAAATTTTAATTTTGTTCCCTAATCAAAATGAAGTATTTATGTGTACGATTGATCAATATTCCTTTAAGGATAAAAAAGCGCTGATCAGGGTCGACTACAACGTTCCCCTCGACAGCCAGTTTCATATTACCGATACTACCCGTATTGATGCCACCATACCCACTCTCACCAAGATATTGAACGACGGCGGATCTGCTATTTTGATGTCGCACCTAGGCCGGCCGAAGGGTGGTCCCGAGGAGAAGTATTCGCTCCGGCACATCGTTCCTTATCTTTCTGAAAAGATTGGTCGGCCCGTTCTTTTTGCCGACGATTGCATCGGCTCCCAGGCAATTGACCTGGCCGGATCGCTGAAACCCGGCAATGTACTGTTGCTCGAAAACCTCAGGTTTTACAAAGAGGAAGAGAAGGGTGATTTGGAATTTGCAGGAAAACTGTCCCGGTTGGGCGATGTATATGTTAACGATGCCTTTGGAACCGCACACCGTGCCCATGCCTCCACTGCCGTTATCGCACAATATTTCCCCGGAGCAAAGATGTTCGGTTATGTGATGTCGAATGAGATCCTCAACATCGACCGTTGCCTGAAGGACAGCAAACGCCCGTTCACTGCCATTCTGGGAGGGGCCAAAGTATCGACCAAGATCGAGATTATCAACCACCTGATGGATAAAGTGGATAACCTGATCATTGGCGGGGGCATGATGTTCACTTTCATCCGGGCCCTTGGTGGCGAAACCGGAGCCTCCATGGTGGAAGAGGATTATGTGGAATTGGCCAAGAATATCATCGAGGGCGCCAAATCGATGGGAGTCAACCTGTACATTCCGCCCGATGCGGTACTGGCCGATGCCTTCTCAGATGATGCCAATAAAAAAACAAGCAGCGCCTACGACATTCAGATTCCATGGATGGGACTGGATATCGGACCCGCAACCTGTCAGAAATTCAGGCATGTTATTGAACAATCAGGAACCATTTTATGGAATGGTCCGATGGGAGTGTTCGAGATGAACAATTTCGAAACCGGCACCAGGTTTATCGCGGAAGCGCTGGCCGAAGTCACCGGTAAAGGGACTTTTACCCTCGTCGGGGGCGGTGATTCCGTTGCAGCAATCAACAAATACGGATTGGGCGACAAAGTCAGTTACGTCTCCACCGGTGGAGGCGCCATGCTTGAATACATCGAAGGAAAACAACTCCCGGGGATCAAGGCAATTCTCGATTGATGCGGATCATCCTCAGCAGGACCGACAGCATCGGCGACGTCGTACTGACCTTGCCTGTGGCCGGGGTTCTGAAAGAGCGCTTGCCCGGAAGCACCATTATTTTCATCGGGAGATCCTACACCCGACCGGTAATTGAACAATGCCGGTTTGTTGATCAATTTGTCGACTGGGACGAGATCGGGAGTTCACGCACGAAATTCGCACTGCTTCGTATCTTCACGAAATTTCCCGCTGAAGGCCCTGCTGCATTTTTAGCCTCCCTCCGGGCGGATGTGATTGTTCATGTTTTTCCGGTCCGGGAACTATGCAAGGCTGCTAAAATGGCGGGTATTCCATGGCGCATAGGCACCTCGCATCGCTTCTTTACCTGGTTTACCTGTAACCGGCTGGTGCATCTTTCACGCAGGAAATCGTCACTGCACGAAGCCCAGTTGAACCTGAAACTTCTTGAGCCGCTGGGGATCCGCCGGGATTTTTCTTTACAAGAAATTCCCGGGTATTACGGACTGACAAGCAGAGCTTCTCGGAGTGAAAATTATCCCGGAGCCGATGGACCGAAAAAGGGTCTGTTTAATTTGATAATCCATCCGAAATCAAAAGGAAGCGCACGTGAGTGGGGGCTTGAAAACTTCGGTAAACTCATTGATTTGCTGCCGGCCGACCGGTTTAATATTCTGGTCACAGGAACGGCTGCCGAGGGCGAACGGATGAAGGATTTTTTACACCGGCATCGCGACCGGATCACCGACCTTACCGGCCGGTTGTCGCTCGGCGAACTAATTGCCCTGATTTCGAGGAGCGACGGGTTTGTTTCGGCCAGCACGGGGCCGTTGCACCTTGCCGCGGCTTTGGGGATCCGCGCTGTAGGCCTCTATGCTCCCATGCGACCGATCTTCCCGCAACGATGGGCCCCCCTGGGTGAACAGGCCTCCTTCCTGGTTCTGAATAAAAAATGTGATGCTTGCCGCCATTCCGGCGATTGTACCTGCATCCGAAGCATCACTCCGGCAGAAGTCCTCAGCCGGCTCATAAAATGAAGTGTCTTATTTTTGAATCTCTTTCCCTGCCGGCCAACTTGGGAATCTGATCTCTCCTCCGAACTCTTTCATCAGATAGGGAAATATCAGTGAAACCGGTCCGTAAAACTGAGATCCTTTCTTGTCGGCGGCAGTAACGGTATTTTCCTTGCGATCGATGCTGTTGGTAATGAAGATCAGGATGGAGACCATTATCATTCCCTTTACAACCCCGAGTACGGCGCCACCCAGTTTGTTCAGAAAACCCATACCCACCACATCCACCAGTTTTTCAACAAGCTTAGCCACGATGAATACGATGAAAACAACCAGTAAAAAAGTGAGCGTGAAGGAAAGGACCGGAAGCCATTTACGCGAAGGTCGCAAATGTTCCATCAGCGTGGCATCGAGATAATTCGAGAAAAAAACGGCACAGTAAATGCCCAGGACCAGTGCCGCTATGGAGGCCAAACTGATGATGATCCCTTTCCGGTAGCCGTTTATGGCAAATAGAAGCACCAGGATCAGGATGATGAAATCGAGGTAATTCATCTTTGTGAATCGTGTTTACTTTTTCAATCTGGACGTTAGCTCGGTTCCGAAAACAAAATCATTGAGTTTCTGATTATCCGTATGAAGAATGGTTGATTTATCGCCCTGCCACCATAACTCCCCCTGATAAATAAAAACCACGCTGTCGCCGATACTGAGAACCGAATTCATGTCGTGGGTGTTGACGATGGTCGTAATATTGTACTCCTGGGTGATCTCCTGGATCAGGTGGTCGATGACTCCGGATGTCTGAGGATCCAGTCCGGAATTGGGCTCGTCACAAAAAAGGTACTGGGGATTCATTGCGATGGCTCTGGCAATCGCAACCCTTTTGCGCATTCCGCCGCTGAGTTCCGAAGGCATCAGTTTGTTGACATTTTCAAGGTTAACACGGTTCAGTACAAAATTAACCCGGTCAAGTTTTTCATCTTCCGGTCTCGAAGTGAACATGTTCAGAGGGAACATTACATTTTGCTCCACATTCATCGAATCGAAGAGGGCTCCGCCCTGGAACAACATGCCAATCTCCTGGCGGAGTTTCTTGCGTGCCTCAAAATTCATCTGCGTGAAATTCCGGTCGTCATACACAACCATCCCTTCATCGACTTCAAACAGGCCTACCAGACATTTCATAAGTACGGTCTTCCCTGAACCGCTCTGCCCGATGATCAGGTTGGTCTTCCCTTTCTCAAACGAACAACTCACCCGTTTCAGAACCTGATGATCGCCGAATTTCTTACTGATATTTCGTCCTTCGATCATGTCAGTAAAAGTTGCGTAAGCACCAGGTTGAACAGGATGATGGTGATGCTGCTGAAAACGACTGCCTTGGTACTCGCCTGCCCCACTTCAAGCGCCCCTCCGTTGGTCATATATCCGAAGAAACCCGAAATGGAGGAGATAATAAATGCGAAAAAAACCGTCTTGGTAAGGGCATAAAAAATGGTATAGCCTTCAAAATCGATCCGGATGCCTTCAATGAAATCGTTGGTCGAAACAAGTCCCGAAGCCGACATGGCAAACCAACCGCCCAGGATACCAAGCCACATGCTGAAAACGATGAGAACCGGGTTGATCAGAACAGAAGCCGTGATCTTTGGAAAAATCAGGTAATTCGCCGAATTGACACCCATGATCTCGAGGGCGTCAATCTGCTCGGTCACCCGCATGGTACCAATTTCAGATGCAATCCGCGATCCGACTTTCCCGGCCAATATCAGACTGATCACGGTTGGAGAAAATTCGAGGATAACTGACTGGCGGGTCGTGAACCCTACCATTGACATGGGAATCAGCGGGCTGTCGATGTTATAGGCTGTCTGAATGGCCACCACCGCGCCCATGAAAACCGATATGAATGCAACAATGCCGAGGGATTCCAGCCCTAAGCTGTTGATCTCATGGATGAGTTGTTTCCAGAAGATCTGTCTTTTCTGCGGGCGGCTGAAGACCTTCTGCATCAACATTACATAACTCCCGATATTGGAAAAAACCTTCAGCATATAATGTTTTTTGCTAAAATACCAAATTCCGGAGAATTGACGTTTTAAAATCATAAGATTTCTGATCCGGGTCTGGCAGGCAAGCCAATCATCGGGTAAACTGTTCAATTTTATCGTACTTTTGCCTGATCCGTAACAGTAGATCAAGGTGTTCGGTGCGAACATGCGCATTTTTGGTGCGGAAATCAATGCGTTTAAAGCCCGGCATCTGTATCCTAAATCGGTGAATATGTTAAAACGAAGTTGGTTTCGTGATTTTATTTCGGTTGCATTGGTGTTGTTATACCTTACCCTTATCGCCGCTTCCTGCAGTTCAACGAATCAGGCTTACCGGGGAAGCCGGCACCCGAAAAATTGTGATTGCCCAAAATTCAAATAAATTCTGTCACTCCCCGTGCAACTGTCTCTGTTTTCAGGTATTTTCACCGATCACCTTGCGGATTCCCGAGTCTCAAACGAAGATTGGTCTTTCCTCAAAGAATATCTTCCACCGCTTGCCTTTGAACGGGTGGAATACCTGTTGAACACAGACCCGGTACAGATCCTCATTGCCCGAAACCGGATTTCGAAATCAGGCGATTTCAGGGCATCCCACCGGGGCAATCCAGCCCGTATCACGGTGAACGGAAATCTGAACCCCTATGCCTTCCTGATTACCCTCATCCATGAATTGGCTCATCATGCGGTATGGAGTGACCACATGAGCAATTCCCGGCGCTTTAGCCTTCGTCGACGGTCGCGGCCCTTGCCGCACGGCAAAGAGTGGAAAGCCCGGTTCCGGAATATGATGCGTCCCTTTCTTGCCACCGGAGTCTTTCCGGTGGACCTCTTTCAGGTCCTAACCTCCTTTCTTGATAATCCCAGGGCATCCTTCGCTGTCGATCACAGGCTTTCAGTGGCGCTCAGAAACTATGATCCGCCCGATCATACCATACGGCTTGATGACCTGCCCTACGACAGTTTGTTCACCCTCCATGGAAAAAGGACGTTCCGGAAAAAGGAGAAACTACGGACCCGCTATCGCTGTGTTTGCCTGTCGACCGACCGGGTATACCTGGTCAATGCCGGCGCCCGGGTCACCGCACTTTGATCACCTTCGCCGAACGACTGCTTTTACCTTCAGAAGCAACAAGGTAGTAGGTTCCCGGTAAGAGGGATCCAAGGGATAACCGGATGGTGCGGCGACCCGGTTGAAAGGCGGTTTCAGACCAGCTTCTTACCTTTTCACCAGCCTGGTTATAAAGGATCAGATTCATAACGCCCGACCCGTGATGCATAACCTCTACCATAGCCTGATCTGTTAAGGGATTTGGCAGCACGCGCAGACCTGAAGCAAGCGGAGAACCATTCTGATTGCTGATCCCTGCTGCAGGATTAAAGAGGGCGCTGTAAACACCATTTCCGTGAGTGCCAATCGCAATGAAACCATCGGTCATGCGAACATCAATATCATCGACCAACACAGTTCCGATGGTGGTGACGCCTTCCCGGACCCAAACCGTCGAATCACCCTTGAGCTCCCGGGTTGAAAAAAGCCCGCATGAAGTTCCGGCAAAATAGATGGTATGTCCTTCCCGCGAGAGTTTTCTGACACACCTGACCGATGGTCCTGATCCGGTACCATCGGGATGCTCTTCCAGGTTGCCGGCAACCGACCGCCAGGTCATCCCGCCGTCGGTCGTTGAAAAAAGGCTTTTCACTCCGTAATTGGAGAAGACGACCAGCACACGATCGGCATTTTCAGGATCAATGTCGATGTATGCCACGAATGCATTATCCGGGAAATCTGCACCGGTAACTTCAATGGGATCCGGATCGCCGGTATTGGCCTGATCAAGGCGGAAAAGCTTGCCTGTACTGGTCCCGTAATACAACCTGTTGGGAGGGAATACCGATACGGAAAGGTAACTCAGCTCACACGCCGATCCCACATCGACCCGGGTCAGATGGTTCCATCCAGCATTTCTCAATCCGGTATCGTATGCAGCCGCTTTCATATTGTCTTTTCTCCATATTCCAGAAACTGTCGGGAGGTAAAATGTCTCGTTCGATACCGGATCCAGTGCAAAATTCTGGTAAAACGGGAACAGGGTGTTACTCCCCATAACCGGATCATAATATTTCAACAGGGTGTCGGGTAACTGCGGAAAAATATCCATCGTATGCATGGCGGCGTTGAATCGCGAGGTCCAGATATTGCCGCTGTAGGCAGATATAACGCAATATTCCCAATGTCGCGCTACTGCTGTGGCAAATCCGTCATAACAGATATCAATGTCGAACCAGAAGGCGCCCGGATCATCTTTTATCGTATAGTACCAGTTATTGTCCTGTAATCCCCCGAGAATCCAGTCGTCCGTGACCGCACCATGGTCAATGGCCACACTGTAGAACTGCGTGGTAGTAAGCTGGTTGTTAAGCCGATTCCAGATCATTCCGGAGCTGTCGGCCATACAGTTGTCGGTCCGGCTAATTCCACCATCGTTCGAAATGAACATCACCGACGCATCGGAAGGCAAAAATGCCATTCCGTGCTGATCAGGGTGGAGCTGAAAAACCGAATCCATGTCGTACGGATAACCGCCGGCATAAGTGGAGTGCAGGCTGTCGGCAAACCCGTTTTCGGAACGGTAAAGGCACATTCCACCGAGAAAAACCACGTTTTCATCGTCGGGTTTAACCGCCATGGTGAAGGTATATCCACCATAAACGACAAATGAAAAAGGCCAATCATTGATGCTGCCGCTCCCGTGCCCCGGGATCCCCCGTGTACGGTTTTCCCATACGGGCGATGCCGCTTTCGGGTTCCATGTCATCTTCCAAAAGGTATTGATAGAATTGGTGTAGCCGTTGAAGGGGTTTAAATCGGGATGCTGCGATTCGGTAAAAACGTACAGGATATTTTCGTTGGATGGGGCCAGGGAAAGCCGTGTGACCCGGTTGTCGGTCGGAAATCCGTCGGGTGTTATCTTCACCCAGTTGATACCGTCGGTCGACCGCCAAATCCCGGCTTTTAAGGGAGGTTCCACAGAAAAACAAAAACTGCTTAGGGCAGCGTATAAAACGCCAGTCGGGGTTATCGCAAGGTCTGTGCAATAAGACTTATTGGCCAGATCGCCCAGTACCACATTCCAGGTTGCTCCCCCGTCGTCAGAGCGCATGATGGCTCCATAACAGGCAGCATAAACAATATCCTTGTCCATCGTTACCGGATCTGTCACCAATCGCCAGATTCCCTGGAAAATTTCGGTAAGAACGGCCGGTGTGCCCACCTGGGTAGCCTTCAGGGGCTGCCACGTCGCACCATGATCGGTCGATTTGAATATTCCATTCCCGATTCCCACAGTACGGGCATTGGTACTTATATTGCGATTGGTTGTGCTGAGCAGTTCACCGGTTCCGTAATACCAGATGTGCTGCTTCCCGGAACGGGTATCCTGGACAAGGCATGTAGCGCTCTGTTCGGCATCGGGGGAGGTCGTTTTATGCCAGTGTTGCCCCTGATCGTCCGATTCCCACATACCGCCTGAGGCGCTTCCGGCTAAAAGATGATTTTCATCGGCCACATCGACGGCAATGCACAACATCCTCCCGCCAATGTTCACCGGTCCGCGCCATACCCAGGGTTGCCCATCACCTTCACCCGCGAGTGGCATTCCCGAGACAAAACTGAGTTCACGCGACCTGATCCCGGGTGGAATGACCCCGGTACGCGGGTCGTGCTGCATGTTGAAATTGTGATCGGCAAGCATGGCCATGAACCGGCTCACCGGCATTTTCTTTGGCTGACTTTTTACCGTTGCAACGGTCGAAGGTTCACCCGGTCTGGAATAATGAATCACGATCCCCACTACTCCCGCGAGGAACAAAGCCCAGATTACTGTTTTCATACACATCTTTTCACAAAGATAATGCAAATCCCCTCAAAAAGTACTGACTTTCTGATATTTATATGATCCTACAACAGGCATACGGCGATTAATGAAACAATTTCATGTGTTAATAATTTACATGTCATTGGTCAAATGGAATATCCATTATGATCATTCACGATTTGGATGAACATGGTTCTAATGGAAATTTCATGGAATGTTATTCCAGGTTTGACCGCCGAAGGCTGGATTCATTCCTTCAGTGTGGTGTGAAATTAATGGGTTTTTGATCTCCTGAAAACAGAAGCCACAATTTCAATAAAGGTCTTATCAAAATCTTTTCGCAACAAATAAAACTGTATGGCAGCAATTCCCAGCCAGGGTAATTGAATATACCCAAATGGAGTTATGAGAATTAAAAAGATTGATGTTCCAATGAGCCCGACTTTTACTTTCTTATGCTTAGTAAGAATCAATAATCCCATGATCAGCTCGAATAATGCTATTACCAAAATAAAAAATGCAGGAGCCTTTGATACAATTTCTGAAAACAGGTTCCTGTATAATTCCAGGAGCGAGGCTTCTCCCATTTGAACCGTAGATTGCGGATTGGTAACGGCATTAACCATATTAATCGCTATTGCCATTATCAAATAAAAGATTCCGAGAAAAATTCGACCCATGTTGGGTTTTACCAAACATAAGATTATTACAACCAACACAAAACCAATGCTCCAAATGATTTTTTCATCCATATCTCAATGATTTTAATTGCTGTTAAATTCCTTTTGTTAATGGTTTCGCACCTTGATTTATGTGCTAAAATGAGCGACCAATATCACCTAAATACAATCAGCTTGATCGTTTTTATATGAGAATCTGTTTTTAAACGACACAGGTAAACCCCCGGTGAAAGTTTAAGCTGATTTATTTCCATTGTGTACTCACCGGTACGATCGAAACCACTTGCCAATGTTGTGATGTGTTGCCCCGAATTACTCAGAAGATCGAGTTTAAAGGCTGTTTTTCCTCTCAACGAGAAAAATAGCCGGGTCGATACAGTAAAAGGATTTGGATAATTGTAAAAATAGCGGATCGTTGAATCTTTCTGACCCTGATCAATGCCGTCGGGAAAGATTTCAAATTTTTGTCTCATTGTATTTTGGATGAAGGCGCGAGCCGGTTCAAATTCCATATAATAAAGCGGAAACGTCAATAACACTATCGCGTAATTATTACTGTAATATCCGATTCCTACCGGTTGATTCTTCAGTTTTCCATTTGCTGTGGTCGAGTCGTAATTTGTTCCAAACCTGTATAGTATTTCACACGCTTCTGATGGGAAAACGGCTTCAACGAGTCCGCGAAGATGATAATCGAATGCAGGATATACTTTCCCCGAATCACAGGTCAATTCAGGTATACCAGCGACGGCAGGCTTTGCACGGTTGAACATGGATACTGAAATCCCATAAACCGTGTTGATTTTCAAATATCTGTACAAAAAAAGGTCATGGGCACAAACGGACGGATAATCGTATAAAAAGTCAGCATCGAGTACCTCTGCCGGATTGAATAGAGAAAAAATTATTTTACCACCCAGGTTTAAATATTTTTCTACAACATCTCTGTATTTTGATAGTGTCGGATTGGTATTTGTACCCGTGATATGCCAGAAAACTGCTTTGTAGTTTCCAAGTTCTTTCAGCGATATTTTTTGATGCTCCCAGGCATTGTAATGATCGTGGTCAAATCCTTGAAAAAGTCCGTCATAGTAATTGTATATCACCGAATCGGGCGTTGGCAGCAAGGCGCCACGGGAATCCGTCACGACCAACACGCTGTGCTCCGGATGTATTGTGGCAGGGAAGTCGCTTTTTTCAACCGAAGGACCTTCGATACCTGAATCATTGATGGCCACGATGTAAAAGAAATATACGCTATCCTCATGTAAATCGCGGAAAATCATTAATGTATCATTCGTATAATAAACGGTATCAAAAACATTCGATTTTCTACCGATACCGATCTTATATTGAGAAATATTTTTCTCCGGATTTGGTTTCCAGCTAATGGCAAGAGAATTACCTGTTCCGGGATCATTGATCCTGAAATCCACTGCAGATGGAGATTCAGCGCTGGTGATCACCATGCCGCACCCTGCCTTTACAACCTCTTTAACATAATTAACATTACAATTCGGATAGATATCTGAATCACTGTGCCAGTTTGGATTGAACGTATTTTCAGAAAACAACACCGCGGCAAATCCGTTTAGCCAGAATGAATAACTGTCCGTCTCGAAAGTGTTTTGATAAGTCAATTCAGGAATCAGAGAGGTATATTTTTCGGTAATGGTCTTCGCCATTTTCCCGGCAAATTCACTCTCGTATTGTTGCATAACAGTCACTTTACCGGCGGATGAATCGGGCGAATACCCAATCATATCCAGGTTGATCATCAAACTGATTTTCTCCTTAATACTGTCGGCACGAAAAGCATACTTGTAACTGCCCAGTGTATAGTAAAACCCTCCATATTCTTCTCCCGCAAAACAGATAAACCTGATGGAGGAGGATGGGATGATGCTGCGTTTTTTCAACACCCTTGCGATTTCAAAAAGGCCTGCCACACCGGAACCGTTATCATCGGCGCCGGGAGCGAAAACAAAAGGATCGTGGTTGGATACCGCGTCGTAATGAGCTCCCAAAATTGTGAGGACCTCCGGATTGATGGATCCTGTCAGAGTCGTCACAACATTGTATTGCCATGATGGAACGAAATTCCCTGAATTGACCGGCCAGGGTATCATAACATAAAATGAATCAAGCGTCGCATTTAAATAACCCATCGATTGGAATTTGTTTTTGATCCAAAGTGCAACATCCCTGTGATTTGAAGCGAGTTTGAACCGCGTTATCATCGCCTGCAAGTCTTGAATATACCTTCCGATGCTGTCGCTGTTCAATTCATTGATGCATTTCAAAATAATCGAATCAGTCGCGGAACTGTCACATCCGATGCGACTTAAATATTCAGGAGCCGGGAAACAGATATTTTTTTCAAAATTCCCGGTGGCCTTCAGTGCAGGGAAAGCTGATAGTAAAGCAAAAATAAGTAACAGTATTTCTTTTACTCCGATAATGGAAACCGTATGGGACTTATATCGATTCATTGGTTTTACACCGGTGAATTTTGTTTGGTTACAAACGAAGATGTTACCTATGGCAGAATTAGATTTACATTTTATCCACAGCTCCTAATGTGAAAATGTGGGCACCGGACAGGCAGAAAGGTTCACATTCTGCACAAAGACATAAATACCTTCCCGAATTGTTGCTTAAAAACAATTATTGTTTTACAAATTTTTTGATTGCTGTTCCCGA
>JAQWBQ010000148.1 GCA_028706295.1 Bacteroidales bacterium | reverse complement strand
GCATGCTCCATCTCGAGGATTTCATCGCATACCCGGTCCAGAAAATAGCGGTCGTGGGTCACCATCAGCAGGGTAATCCGGGCCTTGCACAGGTATTCCTCCAGCCACTCAATCATCTCCACGTCGAGATGGTTGGTCGGTTCATCGAGGATCAGGAACTGTGGCTCGGTAATTAAAACTTTTGCCAGGGCAACACGTTTCCGCTGGCCTCCAGACAGCTCACATAGCTTCTGGTTCATGTCGGGCAGCTTCAGTTGGGTAAGAATCTGCCGGATCCGGGTCTCATATTCCCAACCCTGCAAGGCATCCATACGGTTGATCGCAGGTTCAAGGGCTTCCCGGTTGCCTGTGGTAATGGCCATCTCGTAATCAAGAATGGCTTGCTGTACTTCCGTGGTATGCGCGTACACCTCCTCAAAAACAGTGCTCTGAAGGTTCAAAGCAGGCTCCTGTTTGAGGTAGGCAAATGATTCGCGGGCAAAATGTGTAACCTCGCCCCCATCGCTTGGTTCCAATCCAGCAATAATGTCGAGAAGGCTGGTCTTTCCGGCGCCGTTACGGGCAATTAAAGCGACTTTCTGTGATTGGTTGATTACAAAAGAGATATCCTCGAAGAGGTTTTTTTCGCCATACGATCGGGCAAGGTTCTCGACCTGCAGAATGGTCGCCATTTTGAGATATTGTGCCGGCAAAGATAGGAAAATTCGCCGGTAACGATAACTATGGACAACGGAGAGCGCATAGTGTGACACTACCCGTTGAAAGCGGATTTCTTTTTTCGCAAACCTGTTCCGATTCGGTACAAGGTTTTTTCCGTGAATTTTTTTTTTAATTTTACTGAAATTTTTTTTATGCCCCTGCACAATATCTTAGTCATCCTGGCCTTCGCATTGTTAGGGGTGTCGGTGTTTATTATCGGGAAGAAACAAAAGATTTCCGCTTCAGAGATACGGGGCAGGTCCTCGATTGAGCCTTTTTTTTTCTATTCAGGTAAAATTGCGCTTTTCTGTTCAGTCATTTTATTTTTGATCAAAGCAGTATTCCCGCACTTCGGGTATATTCATGTTCCATCTGCTCTTTCCTGGATTGCAGTCGGATTACAATGGTTTTCCGGAGTAATCATGGTATTAGCAATTCAGGAGCTTGGGCGTGAAATCAAAATGGGCCTGCCCGAACAAAAAACCCGTCTGCATACCGGTGGAATGTACCGGTTCAGCCGCAATCCCCTCTATACCACACTGAGCCTGATGGCAATTGCCTCCTGTCTCTATTTCCCCGATCTGATAAACATAACCATGGCGCTTTATGGAATTATCGTGCATCATTTCATCATTAAAGCCGAAGAGAACTATTTGTCGGAACAATTTAAAAGCGAATGGGATCAATATGCACTGAAGGTAAGACGCTACTTTTAATCGCTGTACCAATACCAAACCAATGAATTTTAATACTCCGGAACACAAAGAAGTACTTTCCCTGCTAAATGCAAGTCTTTCAGGCATCATCTTTACCACGGAAGACCGGAAGATCCTGTTCGTCAACGCGAAATGTCTGACCATGCTGGGGATTGGCTCTGAAAGTGAGATCCTAAACAAACCCTTGTCGGACCTTTTTCAGGAACCCGGGGAACATCACACGCAAGCCATCGACCAGGAAAAAAATGCTGATCAGTCCATGATGCTCATGCAAAAACCTGATGGAAGCCAGGTACCCGTTTTGTTGCATTCGAAAAATTTCAGGTTCGGGGGCGTGTCGCTGATCATGGTTTCAATCATGGATATTACCAGCACCATACGAAAAACTGCCGACTTATCTGAAAGTAAGCGACAATTTACAACGCTGCTCGATAACCTGCCGGGTATGGTCTACCGATGCCGGAATGACCGGGATTGGACCATGGAATTCATCAGTGATGGCTGCATTGAACTTACCGGTTACAAACCATCCGACCTTATCCTTAACAAAACCATCTCCTATAATGATCTGATCGCTCTTGATGACCGTGATCGAATCTGGAATGAAGTACAGGAAGGGTTGAAATCACATCTCCCCTATACCCTGAATTACAAGATAATCACAGCAAATCATCAGATAAAATGGGTATGGGAACGTGCCAAAGGGATATTTTCCAAAAATGGAACCCTGCAACACATTGAAGGATTTATATTCGATGTGACGGAACAGAAAAGAGCCGAACTGATTCAAAAAATCCTGTTCGAAATTTCAAAGTCCTCTTACATGACCTCCAACCTTGATGAGGTCTTCAGGTCAATACATGCCAACCTTGGATTGATACTCGATGTGGAGAATTTCTATGTCGCCATGTATGATAAAAAGACGCATACCATTTCCCTTCCTTACCAGGTTGACTCAGAAGACAAATTTGCCGTCTTTCCGGCTGGCAAGACCATGACCGGATATATCATTCAGACCCGGACTCCTTTGCTGGCCACCCAACAGATCATTGAAGAACTCGCCCGCACCGGACAAATTGAGATCGTCGGAACCCCTGCAAAGGTATGGCTTGGCGTTCCCCTCATCGTGAACGATGAAGTGATCGGCGTCATCGCGGTCCAGAATTA
>JAQWBQ010000147.1 GCA_028706295.1 Bacteroidales bacterium | reverse complement strand
TCACAATAACCCATGGAACCATGAATAACATGATCCTGGGTGTTTTCAGCGGGATTCCTGATGCCCTGTCTACCTTTGAATTCAGGGTCACATCACAACTTTCCGGTTCCGGAGCTGCCTGTACCAAGCATTCTGCTGTTCTGAGCCTCGATATTACTCCCTATTCCCAGGTTGTTATCGTTCCCCCGATTTACCTGCTCGGTGATGCAACAACCATTGGCTGGGATAATATGAAGGCCCTTGAAATGACCCATCTGACAGGAGGACAATTTGCTATTGTTGAACATCTCGGCGGTGCCGGAAAATTCATAAAATTCATTGCCGATCGCGGCGCATGGGCTCCGCAATGGGGAACCGATGCTACCGGTACCTGGGATGCAGGCCCCATGGTGTACAGACCGACTGAATCAGTGCCTGATCCTGCTGCAATTCCTTCACCTGCTGATGAAGGAGATTTCTGGATCATGGCCGATACGGCGAACCTTGTTTACCAGGTTCAGGCTACTTCAGCTCAACTGTACCTGATTGGAGATGCCACAACAGCCGGTTGGGACAATACCAAGGGAATAGAGTTCACCAAAGTATCTCCGGGTATTTTCACACTCACTACCAACCTTACGGCTGGAGGAATGAAATTACTGGAAGTCCTTGGACAATGGGCGCCTCAGTGGGGAACAGATGCCAGTGCAACCCCCAATTTCGGTAACCTGGTGTACCGCCCGACTGAATCAGTACCTGATCCTCCGAGCCTTACCTCACCGGGAACAGGAACCTTCACCATCGAAGCCAACCTGATAACTAAAACATTTAAAATCACAGCGAAATAGGTTTTCGGTGTAAAAATAAGAGAGGGCGACCCAAAAGGCCGCCCTCTCTTATTTTTTAGAAAAGGATAATTAGTGATTCCCTAATTCAATGATTGCTGCCGATTTTGGTTGAATAATCCATTTTGAAAGATCACTTATCGCCTGGCCTGTTAAAACCTCCCGGCCCGACCGGAATCCCTTAACCATCTCAGCCAAAACCTTCACGTCAACCGACTTTGCCTCTGTTTCATGGTTATTGAGAACCACCATCACGGTATCGGCGGCGTTGTAACGGAAGTAGACGTATAACCCATCGACCGGCAGAAACTGCATCAACTTGCCTTTGTGGATTACCGCTTTCTCTTTACGCCATTGAAGCAGCCGGGTCATGTAAGCGTGCATCGACTGTGCATCCGGGCCCAGGTTGCGCGGATCAAAGGCGTTGAGTGTGTCGGCGGCCCAGCCACCCGGAAAATCTTTACGCTTCATCCCGTCGCCTTTATCAATGCCGGTCGTCATCAGAATTTCGGTTCCGTAATAGATCTGCGGGATCCCGCGCGTCGTTAAGATAAAGGCCATAGCCATCTTCAGCTTGCGGACATCATCACCCATGAAATCGAGAAACCGGTTGATATCATGGTTATCGGCAATCACCATCAGGTTCATTGGATCGGAGTAAAGAAAATCCTGCGCAACGATGTCGTACAACCTGATAATCCCGGTTCCCCAGCCATCCTTTTCCATGAAGGCGACCTTCAGCGCATCCGCTAAGGGGAAATCAACCAGACTGGGGAGTTTTGAATTATAACCGTCTCGGTTCATGGCATCTTTTTGCCAGTAAGCAACCAGTGCCGGAACACCCATCATGCATTCACCCACGATGTTAAAATTGGGATATTCCCGCATCACCTCTGCCACCCAAGTAGCCATGAAATCCTTGAACGGATAGGGATAGGTGTCCTGCCTGATCCCGTCCAACCCGGCATACTCAATCCACCAGATGCTGTTCTGAATGAGATACCGCGCCATAAAAGGATTGTGCTGGTTCAGATCAGGCATCGATTTTACAAACCATCCCCTCACATATTTATCGGCATCGTACCCCGAAACATGGGGATCAGAAACCGTGCTGGCCCGGTGCGAGGTCTGCGTGAATTCAGGAAACTGGTTCAGCCAGTCGGCCATCGGCAGGTCGTTCATCCACCAGTGTCCCGATCCGCAATGGTTGAACACCATATCCATGATCACCTTCATCCCTTTCGCGTGTATGGCCTTGCAAAGATTTACGTAATCGGTGTTGGAGCCGAACCGCGGATCGACTTTATAATAATTGGTAGATGAATACCCGTGATAGGAATAAATATCCTGATTGTTTTCGAGAACGGGATTAAGCCAGATTGCCGTAATTCCCAGGTTTTTTATATAATCGAGATGATTGCTGATTCCGGTGAAATCGCCTCCGTGCCGGCCGTTTGGATTGTTCCGGTCAGCTTTCTCGAGCATCCCTTCCAGGTTGTCGTTCGCGGGGTCGCCATTCGAAAACCGGTCGGGCATCAACAGGTATATGGCATCGGATGCATCGAAACCCTTACGGTTCGCAGAATTCTTCACCCGGTCGATCAATTGGTAGCTGTAAGTCACAACAGTTTTCCCCTGGTTAACGAAGTTTATGGCAAAGTTGCCCGGTCTGGCCGCGGGCAGTATCTTCAGGTCGAGGAAAAGATAATTAGGGTTATCGACCTTATGGACCTTAACCAGTTCCACTCCGGGATACCGGATCGAAACGGTCGTTTTCCCGATCCCTGT
>JAQWBQ010000105.1 GCA_028706295.1 Bacteroidales bacterium | reverse complement strand
AACTGACCACACCGTACTGGAAACTTTTTTTCACAGTGGGATCGAAATAAAGGGTGATGGTATCAGCTAAGCCAAAGGGGATCTGATCCACGATGCGCTGATCGTACAACCCGAATCCGGCCATGGTCTTTGCAACCATCAGTTTGACGTTCGATCTTATTTTTTTAGTCACTCCTTTCGGAATCACCACGCCGACGACGTACTTACCTTTCTTTACCGCGTCACGGATCGAGGAATCGGTAGCGGGCTTCCCGTCGACCGAATCGATCAGGTTAAAATATCCGGCTTTCATAAGCCCTGTGCGGATCTTATATCCAAGGCTGTCGCCGTCGTGATCGAGAAAAAGAACATTGACCTGGGTTTCACGGCGGACAGAACTGTAACCGAATTCCTGAAGCAGCGACATGATCACGATCAGAACGGTGGGCATCAGGAACAGGATGATCAGCCCGGCTTTATCACGCAGCAGGATCAGCGCCTCTTTCCTGATGGTATAAATGAATTTCAACATAAGGCTCAATTAGTCACGCATCTCCTTTCCCGTGAGATGTAAGAAGATATTTTCAAGATTTTTGAATTCAGGGTGTTCCTTCACCAGCTCTTTCGGATTGCCAATAGAGATGATCTTTCCGCGGTCGACAATCGCGACCCGGGAACAAAGATTCTCAGCCTCCTCCATGTAATGCGAAGTATAGATGATGGTGGTTCCCTCCTTATTGATTTTGTTCAGGTATTCGAGAATGACGAAACGCGACTGAACATCGATTCCAACGGTTGGCTCATCGAGAAATATAATCCTCGGATGGTGCAAGAGGCCGGCAATCAGGTTCACCCGCCGTTTCATGCCGCCGGAGAAGCTGTCGATCTTTTTGTGTGCCACCTTCTCCAATCCGAAAACCTGCAGGCAATCATAGATCCGGTCGCGAAGTCCGGCTCCTTTAAGACCATACATATTCCCAAAAAAGGTAAGGTTCTCGAGGGCCGTCAGGGTAGGATAGAGGGCAAGTTCCTGGGGAACCACGCCGATCCGGTGTTTGATGCGGCTCATATCTTTCCCGATATCGAGCCCGTCGATGGTGATCGAGCCCCGCGTCGGGGCAAAAATACCACACAGAATGGAGATCGTTGTCGTTTTACCGGCGCCGTTGGGTCCCAGTAATCCAAAGATTTCGTCAGGATAAATATCCAGGGAAATGGAATCGACAGCAGGTTCATCTGAACCTTTGTAGATTTTGGTCAGATCCCTGATCTCAATGATGGGTTTAACGGACATTAAAATTTAATTTTTTCAAGCTTCCTGTAAACTATCTCTTCGTTCTGGGCAATCCCCATTAACATATCCGACAACATGCCATAATCCTCCTCAGGCTTGGAGCGGTTCTTGCAATTTCGAGCGCCGATATAGGTGAATTCCCTCCATTTGTTGGCTGTTTTCCCCATAATATCAGCAGCTTCCAACAATTCAGTATGGTTGCCAAAGAGCTCTCCCGCCTCTTTGAGGAATGCTCCGTAAATGTACCTGAACCCCGCACCGCCGGTACCGAAATCTTCAGCCATACGCAGGATTTGCCCAAGGTAGAAGGAGGCTTTCTCATTGCCATGCTTCTTTGGCCATTTTTTCAGGTCGCGGGCCATCCATTTCAATCCTTTGACGCCAATCAACGGAAAGGGAATTCCGATCATTTCATAAACGGTTTTCTTAATTCCTTTGATAATTGCCGGTTTGATGTCGATACCCGGTTTCAGGTTGTTGATCCAGTACATCTTTCCCTGAGGTGCAAAGGCTCCCCCGGCATAGCGCACCCTTAACAGATCGTCATAGGTGAGCACCTGCGGAAATTCCATCACGGTATCGCTGATGTGATACAGGTTTCCCTCTTTTCCGAAGGCTACAAGGTTGTGCATGTTATAATGCTGCCGGTATTCGGGCGGGAAGAAGGTCAGTTGAAAAACACCCACCTGCATTCCGGTCGGAATGCCCTGCTCGAGATTTCTGTCGAGCATTGCCATTGCTTCTTTCGGATCCTTGATCTTTTTGATGACTGTTGCTTCAATCCCCAGATACTGGGTTGCCCTTCTAAAAACGGTGTTAGGGAGGTTCCTGAAGGAAATCATCGGGGCAAACATGATCTTCAGAAACGGGATGTAACTAAAATAAAGCCCGTTTCCGATCCCGAACGCCATGGGTTCTGAAATATCAAGCCCGTAAAACTTAAAGAGGTTAGATGTAGCCCCGCTTTCACAATGGCCTGCCTGTCGATGCGTATAATTGATGATGGTCTTTGTGGTTTCCATAATTTCCGTGATTATTCGATATTTTTAAGTTGATCGATCGTGATGTTAAATGCCTTGGCATACTTCTTAAGCGTCTTTTCCTGCAACCGGTTGAAAACAACGGGTCTGAAATGCCATTTAACCCGCCACAGGGAGATTCCTGCGATCATTCCCAGGTTCATGGGATCCAGGAGGTTTTTTTCCATGTAATATACGACAGGGCTGACTTTTCCCGCTTTTACCCGCTTGCGGGCATCTTCGATACGTTCACCGAAAAGGTCCCAGGCCTGCTGAAGGATGATCCGGTCGGGTTCGCCATGAAATCCGACAGTTTTCTTGTACTGACCATCATTCTCATACGAATAAAGAAGCTCACGGGACTGCCCGTAGTCCTTATTCTTGTACACGGGATTCTGATTTTCTTCCATAAGGTTATATTAAAATGACAATCAATTTATTTTGGCAAGTTTTCTGAAGATCTTTTCTTCCCGGTCGGCCACTTCAAGGAGCATATCTGCCAGGAAATCATAGGACTGTTCAGGCTTGCCTCTTTTTTTGCAATTTCGCGAGCCAAGGTAAGAAAATTCCCTCCATTTATTTGCATTTTCACCCATCTCGAAGGATATTTCACGCAGCCATGACTGATTCAAAACATCTGCTGCCTCGTTCAGAAAAGCTCCGTAAATGAACCTGAATCCGGCGCCGGCGGTTCCGACCTCTTCCTCCATCCGGAGAACCTGCCCGAGGTAATAGGAAGCTTTGTCGGGTCCGAGTTTTCTTTCCCATTGCCGCATTTTCCCCGAAAGATAACGGATCCCTTTGACCCCGATGAGCGGGAAGGGAACCCCGATCATATTGTTTGCAGTTTTTCTGATCCCTTTGATGATGGCAGGCTTGAAATCGACCTCGGCAGGGATTTTCACCGGGTAGTACATCCTGCCCTGAGGGGCAAAAGGTCCTTTGGCAAACCTGACCCGGGCAAGATCATCGTAACTGATCTCAACCACCGGCTCCATAAGGGTATCGCTCACGAAATAGGTCTCTTTATCATAACCGTAAACGACCATGTTATGCATGTTGTAGTGCATGCGGTATTCGGGTGGAAAGAATGGCAGATGAAAAGTCCCGACCTGTAAACCTACCGGGATGCCCTGGTCCAACACTTCGTTCAGCCTGTTCATCGCATCTTTGGGATTGCGGAACCGGTGATTGATGGTCGTAATTCCGAGTGCGCGGGTCGACCGGTTAAATACCATTCCCGGCCATACCCTGAAAGAGGTGGTCGGGGCATGCTGCATCTTTAAGAAGGGAAGGTGACTGAAAAACAATCCCGCCCCGATCCCGAAGACCATGGGTTCACTTATCTGAAAGTGATAATAATTCAACAGGTTTGAGGTAACCCCGCTCTCGCAATGACCGGCCTGCCTGTGTTTGTAATCGAGTTTTACCATAATCGTCTATTTGTTCATAAATCCGGGCTTTTTCAACTCCTCAACGGTAATTTCAAAAAGCCGGGCATAACGCTCCAGCATCGGTGGTTTGAGCCTCCTGAATCCGGCCGGGGTCATGTGCCATCGCACCCGTAACCGGTTCAATCCCATGTAGGCCGACAACATCGGCAGTTCCATGAGCATTTTCTCCATGTAATAAACTATGGGGCTTACGTTCCCCGATCTGACCGCTTCTTGTACCTGCTCCAGTCGCTTTTCCAAGGCATCCCAGCTTTGCCGGATGATCACCTGGTTTGACTGGTTTTGATACGACAATTCCCGCGTGAACCCCCGTTCTTTATCAAATCCGTAAAACAGTTCCCGGTTATAACAGTATCCGGGAACATCATCCGGGTGTTCTGATTTATCAATGGATTCCTTCATTCTGCTTTGTTCTGTTGCGGTAATAAGAATATTTTTAATTCACAGGATGCGATCCGTACCTGATCACAAAAAACCTCCCCCAGGGCAATGGTCGCATCAAAGACTTCATGAAGTACGGTCACCTTTGTGGTAATCGTATCACCGGCCTTAGGAAGCGATGTAATGCTGAGGTTTTTGATTCCCCCGATGAAACCAACCGGAGCTTCGCTTACACCGGGTTTCATCCCGGCACCGCAAGCTGCAGTTTGCGCCATGTTCTCGATCAGTCCCGGCTCACGAAAAAATCCCTTCTCCACGAAAACGTTGTCGCTCCGGATTGTGAAAGCTGTGACCGTTGAAGGACCAGAAACTTCAAGTATCCGGTCAACCATAACCATCGGAGGCTTCTGAGGTATGCTTACTTTTTCAAATGATGCCATAAGGATCCTTTCCTGTTTCTTTTTCTCATACGGTTCATGACCGTCGCCACATCTTCATCGGGGAAAACCCAGCGCCGGCCGGTCTCTTCCGCCCGCTGTTTCAGCGATTCATAACGGATCCCCGGGGCAATATAATAAACGGGCTCAAGCAGCGTGTCCGACTGATGAACGATCCCCTCTTCCAGGGCGATCCGGTGAAGCGCCGTGCCGGGATAAATACGCATACCAATGAATGGAAAAAAGACCGTGTTGCTGATCCGTTTCGAATTCTCAAAACTTTCATTAATCGTCTCCTCTGTCTCACCGTATCCCCCGATAATCATAAAATGGCAGAAATAGATTTTAGCCCGGTTACAGTAATCTGAAACCCGCACTACTTCATCAACGTCGAAATGTTTACCGTAATTCCGGAGGGTGGTATCGGAAAGCGACTCGGTGCCGAATTCGATGTGTGTCAAACCGGCTTTTGCATAAAGCTTCAGTTCCGAAAGCTTCAGGTTGTGTGGCGAAAAATAGGCCCCCCACCTGGTGGGCAATCCGGCTTCGATCATCATATTGGCCAGATCGATATTGAAACGATTGCTGATATTAAACACCGAATCTGTGAAAAATACATAGTCGATATGATGCTTTTCGTAAAGCTCTTTGAGGGTGAACACGACCCGGTCGGGATCGAGCGTTCGCACGTTTTGTCCTTCAATCAGCGGATAAGTACAGTAAATACAATGGTACGGACACCCCCGCTTGGTTTGCACATTCACCATCCCGGCCTTGTCCCAGTAAAAAGAGAGGATCGACTGCTCAAATTCGAGATCCGGACGGTGAATAAACCGATGGCGCGGGTTGACATGAACGGACTCTTTGTTTTGGTAAACAAGACCATCAATACCTGAATCGGGAATACCTGATTCAAGACTATTAAGCAAACGAAAGAGGCTCTCTTCACCTTCGCCCTGTATTCCGTAATCGGGGGCCAGCAAGGAAAATAACTCACCGGGATAGATTGAAAATGCAGATCCGCCGATGATCAGGGGGGCGCCGGAATTCCGGCGAATGATATCAACAATTACTTTATATCCGCTAATGAAACTCTCTTTACTATAGAAATTTACATCATCTACATTCCGAAGGGATAAACCGATGTAATCAGGACTAAAGTCCTTTAAAAAGCTTTGAAATTCGTCGTGGTTATTCAGGTTGAAATCGAAAATCCGGATGATAAAATCGGGCAGCCGCTCCTGAAGGTAGGTGGTAATATAGGAAATTCCCAGCGGGTAGACCGGGTAAGGGTTGGCATATTGATTGGCCGAAACGAAGAGCAGTTTCCTTTGTTTCATCTTATGAGGCGGGTTCAACGGTACGGGCTGACGATTCCGGAACATTCCAGAAATCATAGTAGTTGAACCATTGCGTCGGGTATTTCTTTAATATTTTTTCAAGGCTTCCGATATAAATTTTCAGTATTTCACGGAAGCTCTCTTCGCGCTTTTTCAGGTTCCCACTAAATGGAATTCGCTGCAGGGGTGTTGCGTAAAAATGGTAGTGTTTCCGACTCTCTTTTACGGCATAAACGAATGAAACGGGAACGCCGAAACGGGCAGCCAGGTTTACGGGGCCGATCGGGAATAAAGCAGGTTTCCCCATAAAGTCGAGGGTCAGGGTTTTGTTTCCCTCAATAAAACGGTCGCCATGCATCGCAACGATTTCACGACCGGCCAGCGCCTGTTTGATTTCCGTAAGGTGGGAGAAGTCTTCTCGGATGATGATAAAATGGACATTCCGGTTTGTCATCACATCCGACAGGTACCCTTTGATGCGCTGGTGTTCGGCATCAAAAAGGATGATGTTGATGCGCTTCTCCAGGCGATTGAGCAATTGTCCGGCAATCTCCCAGTTTCCTACATGGGCACTGACCAGCAGACCGCCATCCTGCATCTGCCGCAGGTACTCCTCACCTTCGAAATCGAACGTGAAGCGTTGCTGAAACCCGGCCAGCATGGCAATTTTGTCGAGAAGAATTTGTCCGAACATGTAAAAATTCCGGTAAACACTGATCATCGACCTGGCTTTGCCGTAATGCATGATTCCTGCATAAAATCTGTAGATCGGTTGAACGGCTTTCCGGGAGGTGATGAAGAAGTAAGCTGTAACAAAATAAAGCAGAAAATATGCAAATGGCAATCCGGGATATTTCAGCACCCAGATAAAAATCTTATATCCGAGCAGCCCTCCACGGGTTTTCCCTTCCCACGACGGCATGGCCGTTAGTTTGGATTGATTCTGTGGGTGATGTAGTCGTAGAAATCCTGAAGCGTCTTCACTTCCGTCATCTCTTCGGCCTTCATCTTGAACCCGAAATTATTTTCAACAATTACAAAGAGGTCAACAAAATCAAGACTGTCGATCCCAAGGTCTTTTTTCAGGTCGGCAGCGGGGTGTATCTGGGTTTCTTCAATTTCAATTTCCGCTATCAGGAGCTGGTTGATTTTCCTGATGATCTCATCTTTCTGCATCATCGGTCCGGTTAGGTGGTGCAAAAATAATGATTTTTATTTATTATCGAAGGATTAAATCTTCCGGACGATGAGGGAGGAGTTGGTTCCCCCGAATCCGAATGAGTTGGAAAGAAAGGTGTTGAATCCGGTCGATTTTGTCCGGGTAACTAGATTCAGTTTGGACGTGATCTCATCCGGATGCTCGAGGTTGATGTTCGGCGCGATGAATCCGTGGTGCATCATCAGGGTTGAGTAGATTACCTCACTGGCGCCGCCCATCCACATTTCATGACCGGTCATCGATTTGGTGCTGCTGACAAGCGGTTTCGACTGTCCGAATACCTGATCAATTGCAGTTGCTTCGTTGCTGTCGCCGGCCGGAGTTGAAGTGGCGTGGGCGTTGATATAATCGATGGCTTCCGGACGGAGATCCCCGTCCTTTAATGCTTTCTGCATAGCCCTGACCGGTCCGTCAACATTGGGTAAAGAGATATGTTCACCGTTCGAGGAGAATCCATAGCCGATGATCTCGCCATAGATGGTAGCGCCCCGTTTCAGAGCCGATTCATATTCCTCGAGAATCAAAGTGGCCGCCCCGCCGCTCGGCACCAGTCCGTCCCGGTCGCGGTCGAAAGGCCGTGAAGCCTTCTCAGGCTCCGATTCACGGATTGAAAATGCATTGAGTGCATCGAAACTGGCGGTCGACTCGGCATTGATCTCCTGCGCACCACCGCATATGATCATCTCCTGAAGCCCCTGCCTGATCAGCAGATAACCGATTCCCAAAGCATGTGAGCCGCTGGCACAGGCTCCGCTCAGCGTGAAATTCACCCCCTTCAGCCTGAAAATCACCGAAAGATTCATCGATACCGTCGAATTCATCGACTGGAATATGTACCCGGAGCCGATCATCATGGTATCTTTCTTTTGCCGGAGAATGTCGACCGATTCAACGACAGGAACTGCCGAACTGTCATTCCCGAAGAGTATCCCAACCTCGTGGGCATCGAGATAATGCTGGTCAATACCGGCCGTGTTCAGGGCTTCGACTGTCGACAGATACGCATATTCCCCTTGTACCGGCAGTCCGATCCGCATTCTGCGGTCGAGGATCCCTTTAAGCTGTGGCCGCTCCAGATAACCCGTCAGCGCCGACCTGAATCCCATCTCCTTCCGAACCGGATCGAAAACAATCCCCGATCGCCCCTGGTATAAGGAATCTTTGACTTCCGTAAGGTTCTTCCCGATTACGGAGTAAATTCCCATCCCTGTAATGACGACCCTGTACATTTTGTTATTGCGGTGTATTTACTTGATATATAAGCGATTAGTGATTAGGGATTAGCGAATAGTGAACAGCGATTAAATAATTTCATTTCTCCTATTCGCTATTCGCTATTACCTAATCCCTTCCTTTGAATTTTGATTGTTGAATTCAGCAAAGATTTTTCATTCATAATCACGTATAAAGTCCGCCGTTTACGTGAATTACCGAGCCGGTAACATAAGAGGCCTGTTCTCCGGCAAGGAATCCGACGACTTCGGCAACCTCTTCCGGTTTTCCGAATCTTCCCATCGGGATCATGACTTTGAGCTGCCCTTCATCCAGGTCTTTCGTCATGTCGGTACGGATGAAACCCGGTGCAACCGCATTGACTGTGATGTTCTTTTTGGCAACCTCCTGCGCCAGCGCTTTGGTAGCCCCGATAATTCCTCCCTTTGCCGCAGAATAATTGGCCTGTCCGGGCAAACCTTTTACACCCGAAAGTGAAACTACATTGACGATCCGGCCCCACTTGGCCAACAGCATCTCTTTCAGCAAAAAACGGGTAGTATAAAGAAAGCTGTTCAGGTTGGTGTTCATGACATCGAACCACTCCTCATTTTTCATCCACATCACCAGAGCGTCCTTCCGGATTCCGGCGTTGTTGACCAGCACCGAAATATGAGAACCCTCGTTTCGGCGTTGCCAATCACCCAAAGCCGCTTCCGTCTCAGTCTGTGAAGCCACATCGAAGGGCATCAGCGATCCTTCGCCGCCAGCCTCCCTGATCATCTGCATCGTGTGCTCCGCTTCTGTCAGGTTGGTGTGATAATTCACGAGCACATGGTAACCCATCCCGGCCAGCTTCAGGGAGATCGCTCTTCCGATACCCCTGGAACCTCCGGTAACCAACGCATACTTCATAGGCAATCGTTTTTTTGGATTATCAACCGATCTCTTCAGAGTCGATTCAATCCTTTACGGTTTCTACTAATCTATTAGGGGGAATTTGGGTTTATTCTCGAGGATATAGTAAGCAATCTGCTGTATTTCCTTGTATTTCGTTGTGTCTTCCGAAAACATCGGAACGATCTGACGCAGATCATCGAACTTTTTACGGGAATAGACCGACAGTTTTTTCTCGCATCCCATGTAACTTATGGCTTGCAGGATGGTGATCATGTGAATTGCCAGTACGATGTAACTGTGATCAATCACCCGCTTTGCCATCATGGCCGCGTTGGTTCCCATACTCACGATATCCTGGTTGTCGTTATTGTTGGTAATGCTGTGGATCGACATCGGAAAACAGAGCGTCTGGTTTTCAGCTACAGTCGATACAGCAGTGAATTGAACCCCTTGCATGCCAAGGTTGTAGCCCAGTTTACCCAGGTTGACAAAAGGAGGCAGTTTCTGGTTCATCTTGTCGTTCATCAGGTAATTCAACTGTCGTTCGGCCAGCATCGAGAGCTTGGTAATGGCTATTTTCAGCTTATCCATCTCGAGTGCCACATAATCACCGTGAAAATTCCCCCCGTGAAAAACATTTTTGGCGTCACTGTCGATAATCGGGTTGTCGTTGGCTGAGTTCACCTCGTTGACCAGAACCTTTTCAGCGTTAAGAATGGTGTCGAGAACTGGTCCCAGCACCTGGGGGACGCACCGCAGGGAGTAATATTCCTGCACTTTGTGGGTGAACACCTCTATTTCTTCGGTCTTCCCGTTGTAAAGATGTTCGGCACGGCGGCGGATCAGCTGACTGTCCTGCAGGATCGACCGCATCATCCGGGCTACCTGGTTCTGCCCGTAGTGGCTTTTAACGCGGTTTAATCCATCGGAAAAGTGGTCGTCGTACGACTCCACGATCTCGTTGATCATCGCCGAAGCAAGAACTGCCCAGTCGAGAAGGTTTTTTGCATGCACGATGTTGATCATCCCGATTCCCGTCATGGCCGAAGTTCCGTTGATCAGCGAGAGACCTTCCCGGATGTGCATGGTGACGGGCTTCAGGTTTTCGCGGGCAAAGACTTCGGCAGTAGGTTGAAGTTTCCCCTCAAACCATATTTCTCCTTCACCGATCAGGTTGAGAGCCAGGTGGGCCAGTTGGACCAGGTCGCCGCTTGCACCAACACCGCCATGTTCCGGAATGTTGGGATTGATGTTGCGGTTGATGAGTTCGGCAAGGAGTTGTACCACTTCGGGATGGATACCCGATTTGGCCTGCATGAATGTGTTAATCCGGGCCAGCATCGTCGCCTTGGCATAGATTTCAGGAAGTGGTGAACCGCAACCGGCGGAATGACTGCGGATAAGGTTATATTGGAGCTGAAGCTCACTGTTGTTGTTGATCTTGTACTGAGCCATCGGGCCGAGGCCCGTATTGATGCCATAGATTACCTTACCCTTGGCAAATTCCTGCAAAAACTCGTAATTGGACGTTACCCGTGCCACGGCATCCGGATCAAGTCCGATCTTTTCGTTCAGAAAAAGAATTTTGTAAAAATCGTCGGGAGTTAGTCTTTGTTTTCCAACACGTATCATCGTTGCGTCAATTAAAAACCCACCAGAGTTTTGATTGGGAATCAAATTTGCAAAGGTATAAAGTTTTTTGAAAAAAGTATTATCTTTGCACCCGCGAAACGAAATCCGAACGACAAAGATTACTTCATTAGTCGATCCTAAATCGTCAATCGTAAATCAAT
>JAQWBQ010000028.1:11530-42697 GCA_028706295.1 Bacteroidales bacterium | reverse complement strand
AAAATGAAGAAAATTGTTTGTTGTTTTTTCTTAGCATTCATAATCATATCATGCGGGAAAGAGAAAAATGAAGAAAGTAGTTGTTCTTCGAACAAATGGGAATTTATTTATATAAGCAGTCCGCTGAACAATTTCTATTTTAAGCAGGGTTCATATTGGATCTTTCAGAATGATTCAACAAAATTGCTGGATAGCCTTTATATCACAAGTACAAGATCCGGCTGTGAGGCAGTGTACCTCTATCAGGGATATGGTTATAACTGGGAATATTATACAATTGATTATGCATCGTATCCGAAAAATGAACAATACTTTGATGTAATTGAAGGGGATATGATGCAACGAAACCGGTATCCTTCTCAATATCCATCGGGTCAGGGATGGATCTTATATTCAAATGATACTGTTTGTTACTGGCATCCCACTCATATTGATTCCATTAAAGTTAATAACTTCACATTCTATCAGGTTCAGTTTTCACACGATTTTTTTTCTACTGATAACCGGGTCGACATTTATACTGCAAATGGAATAGGGATAGTTAAAAAGGTTGTTTATGAAGGTAAAGGACAACAAGTATGGAATCTCGTCCGATGGAAAATAATTAAATAGTGCGGTACTATACGATCTCAATCCATCCCGTCAGGCTATCAGTGAAACGTTCACTTTAAAATAAAATATTATGGATCAGCGTATTATTACAGAAACAATCATTGCTTTAGAGACAGCGGCTCTCGATGCATGGCACAATGGTGATCCCACTCCCTATCTCGAACTTTATTCAAAGGACTTCACCTATTTTGACCCAGCACATGAAAAACGGCTTGACGGATGGGACAAGATAAAAGAGCTCTATGAAAGCATGCGGGGAAAGGTAAAAATGGATAAGTTTGAAATAATTGATCCTGTTGTACAATCAACCAGCACAATGGCCGTTCTAACCTACAATCTCCGTTCATATTCGGGTGAAACGCTCTGGAAAGAGAATTGTACAGAAGTTTACAGGCTTGAAGAACATAACGAGTGGAAAATCATCCATAGCCATTGGTCATTGACCAGGCCTTCAGTTGGTTAAGCACGCCGTCATTCCTTTCAAACCGCAGGAATGTTAAAATATGAAAACTATAAAAGTTATTTTTCAAGTCATTTTACCTTCATCTGTCATTTCTGGAAATGATCAAATCATCTTTGAAAAGATGATACTTAGGATAGTTGCCAAACATTAACTGCCATCGTTAAACAAAACAAGATGAAAATATCCTTAAAAATTGCAGGCTTCCTGGCACTCATAGGTGTCGCAAGTGTGTCGTTCAGTCAGACAAATGAGATAACAATCAGGTTTATTGGGAATTGCGGACTCTATATGACGGATGGGAGTTCAAATATCTACATTGATTTTCCATATAAATCAGGGGCTTATAATTATATGGAATATGACGTATCGGAACTGGACAGTATAAAGACCAATCCGATTTTTATTTATACCCACAAGCATGCTGACCATTATTCAGGAAAACTAGTTAAGAAATTGGCTAAAGACCTTGGCGGAAGAATTTATAGTCCCGGTAACATCAGGGAACTGTTGAAGCTAAGTCAGAATTTAAACGACTTCACCATTGAGGCTTTTAAAACAAAACACCGGTATTCTTTTCATCATTATTCCTATCTGATTACCTGGCATCATAAGAGAATTTATATTTCCGGAGATGCCTCAAACGCAGAAACCATTGCTGCCTTAAAGGACATAGATTGGGCCTTTGTTCCCGTTTGGCTTTTAACGGATGCAAAGGAAAAAGGCCTTAACCTCGGGATTGTCAGCAATATGTTTGCGATTT
Source organism: Bacteroidales bacterium (assembly GCA_028706295.1). Lineage (GTDB taxonomy): Bacteria > Bacteroidota > Bacteroidia > Bacteroidales > FEN-979 > CAIVAT01. The sequence goes on along the minus strand of JAQWBQ010000028.1, from coordinate 40,862 downwards.
ACCACATCGGTCCGGGTAATCGCATAACAAATAAAAGTAATGATCCCAAAATAAAGCTTTTAATAAGGCAGGGAGATCTGATCAAAATTAAATACTAAAAGAGAAAAACATATCGTTTTAATCCCTGAAAATCCGGGGTTGATTAACCGTGCGATCATCAGATTCTTGAAAACACGCTATACGGAATTAGATCGATATTATTTTGTAAAACAGTAAGATTAAATTGAAGATTAGAATCAAAATATGAAAATCATTCAAACGATTATCCTCTATTTCATACATAAGTTCCTTTCATTGCAGTATATGAAGGTCTGAATTCCCGATAAGGGACAAAAACTGCTTAAAGAAACACAATAACCTTATTTTATCGGCGAAAACATTAAAGCAATAAAGTAGCTATCATTTATTATTTTATTAAAACTCAAAAAGAAAATGAGACAAAATGGTTTAACAGAAAACATAAGCTCGACCGAGCGAATCCATGAGGATTTCGACAGCGCTGCAATTTGTAATTCGCCTGAAATCAGAAAAATTTGGTGGACAAACTCTTTCAAAGTGTTGATAGATATTTTGATGGTTATCGGATTTGTTGTTTATTTAATTTCACTTGAATTTTTTGGCCCCAAAGGAGGTGGTAAAAATGTAACAAAGGAGGATTTGTTTTCATTGAATTCCCCTCATTGCATCATATCGTTAATAGTCATTGGTATTATGTTGATTCACATTGTGCAACATTGGAGCTTAATTAAGGGAATTATCCGTAAAAAATGCTTCCTTAAAAATATAGTAATAACAATTACCTGTGTTTCATTTATTTTTACAGTAATAAGTATTTCTCTTTATTTGTTTGGTTTTACACCATTTACTTTGCACTTTCATGGTCTCGTTGTAGCCGTATTTTTAGTTGTTCTAATCGTTCATCTTATAAATCATTTTAAAAAGTTATTAAAATTGGTTTCTAACCAATCTGAAAAAGAAAATTGTATTTAAATATTTAATCTTTATATCAGGTACCTGCTTCCATATGTTTCCAATCCGGTTGACAAGCTGTCAAAGTTTGAATATATTTGGACATAAAATATCAAATAAATTGTCGTGCGTCGCAGCCCCGTATTAAGTATGCGAACCGTCAATCAGAATAAAATATGATGAACGAATGGAAAAACAGATAATTTTGGTTGTGGTTATTCTGTTGACTTCCTCTGTCAAAGCACAAGTGGCCGGACATCAGGACCCGATCGACACCACGCTTAAATACAAATTGGAATCAATACGTGTGGCGGATCAAACCTTACGTCTGGTTCTACCTGAAGTTGAGAAAAAATTCGGGAAGGACTCCAAAGAAACAAAATATTTCTGGTCCCTTATTCATCAACAAGACAGTATAAACGAAAAAGAAGTGACCAAAATCATCGATAATTATGGATGGTTAGGCTACAATCGGATTGGCGGATCAGCCAATCAATCCTTGTGGTTAGTCATACAACACGCACCCGTGGAAATTCAGGAAAAATACGTTCCATACCTTAAAGAATCGGTCGAAAAAGGCGAATCCCAAGGCTGGTATTTAGCATTTTTAGAAGACAGAATTTTAATGAGAAATGGGAAAAAGCAGATTTATGGTACACAGGCGGTATTTAACAGGGATTCGGGAAAAACTTTTATATATCCAATACAGGATGTGAAAGATGTGAATATGCGACGAACTAAACTGGGATTAGAGACCATCGAAGAATATTCCGAAAAGAACGGATATATTTTTGAACCGGATAAATACTGAATAAAGACAGTTACAAAAGATTTAAAGACTTCAAACGAGGATTAATTTGTAGAATCCTTCCCGGAAAATGTTGAGAAATCACAAAAAGGATATGACTTGTTGATCAATATAAATGAAGGAAATGAATACTCCGAGTCCCACTTCGAAGGTTGTATTATAAATTCTATGTACAACGTAATCAACTTTTGACAACGTGGTCGAATTTACCGCACAGGCTAATTTCTGTTCCCGGCCATGATTTTCGGAGGGTTTGCATGGCTGATCCGGCGGAAGTAGGATTCGGTGAAACGGGAATCGATCTTTTGATAGAAGGCGATCAGGAGCTGGGCTTTCCGGCGGATTTTAGGATTACGTTCAACTATTTCCCAGAATGATTTTTCACCGCTGAACAGATTTTGTGCAAAAACGTTGATATCCTCCTCTACCGATGCCTGGCTGTACTGGGTGAGAAACCCCGAAGGATATAGTTCGGGATTAAGCGCAAGGGAGGCTTCACCGGTACGTATGGCGTAAACACCCCCGTTCCCATAGGTGAAGGTTGGCTCGTTGACCGCTTCCCACACGTTGGAGTTGAGGAAGGCCGGGAAACTACGCTTCAAAACACTCGAAAATTCATGGTGAAAAACGCCTTCGATGTAGCTGTCGGTAAATGAAGGATTTGACTCATCATCGCTGATGAAAACGGTGTTGCCGACATTGGTTCCGCCGAATGGAATCCCATAGAACTTCATGTATTTCAAGGCATAGATGCGGTCGAGGTGCTCCCGCAGTACCTGGTCGGGATATTTGGCAAAGGCCCTGTTGATGATGTGAATGAAGCGGTTTCGCTCGACGGGGGCCAGGGGAACAGCCGTGGCATTGATTTTCGGATGGTACCAGTGACTTGGAAAGATGCGTCCGTCGGGGGTGAAAATGATCTCGGTGTCGGTCCGTTCATCAACATAACTGTCGAGCGGAAAGGTACTTCCCAGCAATATCAAAACAACCATCAACAACGGCGCGAATGTTCTCATATAACAGGACATGATTATCCTGATACAAAGAACCAGGTTGAACCTTTACAAAAAACAACCGGAGAAGCCTAATTCTCAACGGGGGTTTGTTCATCAAAAATTCAATTAACATACTGAAAATGAACAGTATACTTGAAATTGGGAAACATCGGGCCCATTTAGGCCGGTTTCTGCCGGGGGAGGATTGTTAATAACGTTGTAACATTTTAAGAGTCAATAATTAAGATTAATTATTGAGTTTAGCTGCCGTTCCTGTGGTTTTCATGGAATTTTTTCAGCCGTTCCTCCAGCGCCGGGAATTGGTTGCGTTGCACGAGTGAGACGCATGCCCTGATACCTTCGGTCCGTTCACTGCCGGTAATACTCAGTGCAATGGCGCTGATCCCGTAATAGAGCAGTTCCTTCAGGAGCTCTTCGCCGTCGAAACCGGGGTACGCGAAGGTGAAGTAGAATCCGTCGGCAATCGGAACGCCGTCATCCTCATCATATACGATTTGAAATCCATTATCGGTAAACATCTTCTTCATGATCCTGGCCTTTTCGCCGTACTCCCGTACCACGCTGACGAAATCGAAGCTGCCGTCGTTCACCGCTTTGAAGATCGCTGCCAGTGCGTACTGAGTCGAATGAGTAGTTCCGGCGCTGAGTGCATAAACGGTTCCGTAAATCAAGGCTCTTCCCACAATATCGGTGGTGTAATAGCGGAGCAGATCGGCGGAACGCAGGTTGAAGAGATGGTTCGAAACGATCATCATCGCGATGCGCTGACCGGCATAACTGAATGCTTTGGAACTCGAGATGAGCATCACGTAATTATCGGTGTATTTCGCCACAGTAGGCTGAAAAGGAGGTTGCCCCGGTCTGGAATAATCCTTCCGGAAGTCCATGGCAAAATAGGCAAGATCTTCGATGATGATCACGTTGTACTTTGTAGCAAGTTCGCCGATGATCCTGAGCTCCTTGTCGGTGAAACAGATCCACGACGGGTTGTTCGGATTGGAATAGAGCACCGAATGAATATTTCCTTTGGAAAAATAGGACTCGAGTTTTTCCCTCAGTTTTTCCCCGCGGAAATTGTAGACGTCGAACGATTCGAATTTTTGCCCGAGCACTTTATGTTGCTGGTGGTGAACCGGAAAACCGGGATCAATGAAAAGGGTGGTGTCTTTCTCTTTGTAGATCTTTGAAAAGGTGAGGAATGCCGCGAACCCGCCCTGCATACTTCCCACGGTCGGGATGCAGTTGGCCGGATCGACATTGATATCAAGAAAAAGTTTGACAAACCGGGCAGCCTCCTTTTTCAGTACCGGAGTTCCTTCAATATCGGGATAGATGGAAGCAACCCCGCTGCGCAGCGCTTCGATTTCGGCTTCAATACCGATGCTTGCAGCAGGCAAACCGGGTACACCCATTTCCATGCGGACAAATTTTTCGCCGGTGTCTTTCTCAATTCCATTGATAAGTCGTTTGATTTCACGAATGGAGGCCGTTCCGATATTTCTGATCTTGCTTTCAGCGATGTGGCGTTGAACAATTTCGGCGTTAATGGGAGTCTCTTTCATTGTCGGATATTTTTGTTATTCAGGATAAACCGGATTACCGGGTAATCTTAAATTAATTGTCTGACAAAAGTCACAAAAGTTTTTCAATTAACAAACGGCCTTTTGAGCTTATTCCCTGAGTTTTTTCGGAAATTATCAACAAAACATGAACCTTGCATGAGGAATTTCTTATAAATCAGCAAAATGGGTCTGCATCTTTATCTCAGGTTCCGCTTTGGCGATAAGCGTAACCGTTTCAGCTTTTCGGCTACCCATGGGGAGATGGATCTCCGGCTTCTGAATCCGATGCTTACCAAATCGGGAAAACTCAAGACCGGGGTGATCTTTTACCGGCGTGATAAGGAGAAGGGGATCATCAACTTTGTCTGGAAAAGTGTTCTGACCGGGCTGAAATCGCAAATGGGCTTCAACTCCGAAGAACAGAAAGCAATGAAAAAGAAAGTGAAAAACAAAGATGAGAAGAAAAAATGATCCGCTACGACGTGTTGTTTTTCTGATCACCCTCTGTTCAGCGCTGCAGGTCGGTGGTCAGAAGGGTGTTTCACTGCCAACATAACAGTTGATTCCCTGTGCAGTAAAAATTTCCCGGATCTGTTCCAGATCCTCTTTCGACGGGATGCCGAAAATCCCGGCGCCATAGGATCGGCCGGAGAGGGAGTACTTTTCTCTTCCCAGGTGGTGGAGCGGAAGGATATTGATCTCTTTACGGCCGGTCTTATGCAGGAATGCAGCCGTTTGTTCAATGTTTTCCCGGTCGTCGTTGAAACCCGGGATGACCGGCAGCCGGAAAACCAGCCGGCCGTTAAAGCGGGCTGCAAGTTGCAGGGCATTGTGGAGAATGAGGTGGTTGGTTGATCCGGTATGGGCATGATGCCGATCCGGATCTATATGTTTAAGGTCGAAAAAGATCCAGTCGAGGAAAGGAAGCGCAGGTTCCAGGCTGTTCCAGGGTATGTTCCCGCAGGTTTCGACAGCCGTATGGATGAATGCATCGTAGCAGCGTTCGAGAAACTGTGCAACGAACAAGGGCTGGGTGAAGGGTTCTCCGCCGGTGAGGGTGATCCCGCCCCGGTCGCCCCAGTAAGGACGGTCGCGACCGATCCTGTCGAAAAGTTCATCGACCGTCATTTCATAGCCACCAAGTTTGAGCGCCCCGGTGCAACAGGCCGCGATACAATCGCGGGTCGTACAACGGGAACAGAGACTGCGATCGAATGCCAATCCCTGCTGAGAAACGGTATCATCCTTTAATTCACCGGCACTTACATGGTTAAAAGGGAGGATTGTTCCATCCGGGCTGACCCTGCCGATTCCGGCCGTACCAAACTGTTCCGAAGCCATTGATTTGTCCGACGGTTCAGGTTTGCCGACCGGTGTGATCGCACCGTACTTACACGACTTCATACACAGCAGGTCGAACGTGCATTTTGACTGCTGGTACAGTGGTTCCTGTACCGAAGCTATTCCTTCGGGGTTGGAACACCAGGAACAACGTAACGAACACCCTTTCAAAAAGATGAGTGTACGGCATCCCGGTCCGTCGTGAACCGAAAAACCCTGGATGTCAAAGAGGGTTCCGCGGATCAGTTCGCTTCGATCCATCCGAAATCGGCGCATTGGACGGCGACCATGTCGGGATAAGCCAGGGTGGTACCCTTGCACTTTCCCAGAAAATCCCGCTCCGCTGAATAATTCAGACAGAATTTACACTTCGCGATCTTTTCAGCCTGATCACAGAAAGGATCATCCTGCGTGATCTTGTTTTTACTCCGTTTACACAACCCGTAGAAAACATCGACGGGAAGGAAGTAGCGGCAATCTTTACAGCTCTGGAAACTCATGGAAGATATAATTCAAATTAGCGAATAGCGATTAGGGATTAGCGAATAGGGATTAGCGAATAGGGATTAGCGATTAGTTATTAGCGAATAGAGAAGAAAACATTAAATTAAGCTCAAAATTTTCAAATCCTCAAATCCTCAAATTTTTAATCGTAAATCATTAGCAAATCAGCACATTAGCACATTTTCTTTCATTCATTCGTAAATCGTAAATCTTGGCAATCGTAAATCAATTTCATTCTTGTCAATCGTAAATCAATTTGTCGCTGGTTTCTACACCTCTTCGTACTCCGTTCGGGCGATGACTTCATCCTGGATCTGTTTGCCAAGTTCAACCCAATACTGGGTGAAGCCGGCAACGCGGACGAGGAGACTCCGGTACTTGTCGGGTTCGGCTTGTGCCGCTTTCAGCATGCGTGAATCGACGATGTTGAACTGCACGTGGAATCCCCCTTTTCGCAAATAGGAACGGATCAGGTCAAGAAACTTCCTGGAACCTTCGCGTCCTTTGACGACGGAGGGGTGGATTTTCATGTTCAGTTGCGAATTCTGGGATGTTGCATGGTTCCAGCAGGTTGCCGAGTTAAACAGTGCGTACGGGCCGTTGCGGTCGGTGCCCGGGTAAGCTGAAACCGAGCCGTCGGAAAAAGTGGTGCCGCCCAACCGTCCGTCGGCGCCGGCAAGCGTGACCGCGCCCATGGGTCCGTGCGTCGATACCGAGATCTGACAGGCGTACATGGGTTCGTTGTACAGTGACCGGAAATCATGGGTCATCGTGCAAAACCATGTTTCCCATGCTTTCATGATTTCATCCACAAAGGGATCGTCGTTACCGAATTTTGGGGCATCGAGGCTGATCCGGTGAATCTTTTTCCAACGGTCATACCCATCATTCGGGATCTGATCGATCAGCGAATAAGAGCCGGTCTCCTGGGCAGAATGGTACCCGAAATTGGCGAGAATGGCCTCCCTGTATTCGTTCAGTGAATAGGTTTTATCGGTGAAAACATTCTTTTTAAGCGATGCGAGCGAATTGATCAGGTTGGCGGTACCGCATGATTCGATGTTAAAAGTTGCATTATAGCGGCAGCCCATCTGCCCGATATCTTTTCCCTGTTCGAGACAGTCGGGTTTGAGCATGGAGTTGACCAGGGAGGGCGAAATCTTCCTCCAGGCGTCGTGCTGGATGTTGTTGGTGAGGGTAAGGACATGACAGGCACGCCGGAAATAATCCCTGAACGCGTTCCACAATTCGTCATAGGTATCCAGTTTATACCCGTGTGCCGGGAAGATCCGTTCGCCGGAACGCATATCCATGCCGTCGAACAGGGTCACTTCAAGAATTTTAGGCAGGCTGAGGAAATGAACTCCGACACTGGTGGCGGGAGCCGAACCGCCCGGTATCCAATGAATCTCTCCGTCGAGCTCGAGCGGCATCCAACTGCCCGGGGAGGTTTCGAGACAACCGCCGATCGACCAGGCCCGTGCCTCCTCAAGGTTCATTCCTTCATGGCCGTAGTTGGCCATTAGGAATTCCATCGCAACCTGGTTGTTGATCCACGCGGGGTATCCGGTTCCGATCTTGGTACATTCCACACCTTTAAGGAGAAATTCTTCCGGTAGTTTTTCATCGTAGAGTACGGAGAGGGTAGGCTGGGGCGTGTCGCAGGAAATCCCTGCTTCAAGGATCAGCATTTCCAACTCATTGGCTGCAGAGGTGCCATCTTTTTTAAGTCCTCCGAGACACAGATTGTTAAAGGTATTTCCGGAGAGGACGCCACCCACCACGCCCATGGAGGCAAAGCAATCGATCGCGGTGAATTTCATCCGCATACATTCGAGTAATTCGAGCGTCTGTTCCCGGGTGATGACCTTCTTCAGAATATCACGCTGCCAGAAAGGGAACAGTACCTGTCCGACCCTGCCCGGGGATAACCCCGAAATGGCATCTTCGTTTAATACGGCAACATGTAACAACCAGATCATCTGGAGGGATTCGTGAAACGACCGCGGAGGATTTGAAGCCAGCCAGTCAAGTCGTTCAGCCATCTCCTCATATTCTTTCATTTGCGGAACATCGGTCTCGATAGATGCCATGAACCGCGCCTCTTCGGCATGGTTACGGATCCATTGCTGCAATCCTTCGATGAGGATCATCGTGGCCCGGTAATAATACAGCCGGTCCATTTCAGGATAACCGGCCACTTCTTCCATCCGGGTGCGGCATCTCCGGATCAGGCCATCGAAGCCAAATTGCAGCGGATAGTAGTAGTTGATTACTTCACGTCCCTGGGGAAGGGTATAACCCGAGTCGAACATACAGATCACCGAGCGCATCAGGGCTTCTTTTTCGGAGTAACCGGGAACCAGTTGTTCGTACTTGTGACCTACATCGTCGACCGACCGGTCCTTCCATTTTTTGGCAATTTCGATCATGACCGGCATCTCTTCAACCCGGAGTCCGAACTTTCCCGCGATGGATATCACGTTCCCGATACTTCGTGTGACATTGCCGCCGCCTTTTCCCATGGTTGTGAACTGGTCGGCCGTAAGCTTGCCCGATTCCTGCGCTTCTTTGTAAAGCTTATCTTCAGCCGCCATAAAAAAGGCTTCGGAGAGCCACGGCATGGGATATGAACCCCGCAGATAAGAGGACTTACTCATTGCAAGCAGTTCACCGGGGTAGATCACCGGGGTGAGATGCGAAAATCCTGACTTCAAAGCTTCGGCCCGGCGGATAACCGGAATTTCTCCTTCGAGTTCTTCCCACCGGCGGGTATACCAGTAAGGAAATTCCATCGAAACCGACGATTTGGTCTCGAAATAGAGCTCCCGCGCAGCTCCTGCCCGCTGGGTGATCTGCTTTTTTTGCTCCCGGTTCTCGACCTGGCTACCGGGCTGATGACCATAATAATTGATGTGAGAACTTTCGGTTTTGATCATAACGATAGGACTTTATACGTAACCGATTGATTTATATTGCAAATATAACATATAATATCATGAAATCTTCATTTATTAATTTTTCATTTTCATTTTTGACCTTTGACATTTCTAATTTATTTTTTACTTCTTCGCTAATCTTTATTTGTTGTATAGCATAACATATTTGACACTTTAATCGCTAATCCCTGATCGCTATTCGCTAATTTGAATTTCTTTCAATGTCTTTTCATGGCCATCAGGCTGGCGAGGGAGAGCAGCACGCCGAGGATAATACTGTAAAGGGCGGCTACCAGGATCCGGTAGCCTTCAGGAAGCATGAAATTCAGGGTCTGTGCCGGGATCCAGAAGATCGGAATGGTTTTTTTAATTACGAAGTTCCAGAAGGTGATCCAATCGCCCTCTTCGATATACCGGGCAACCGGGATCGGAGTCAGGAATTTCAGGAGTGAGCCGCCGGTGTGCATGATATGCATGTCGGTAAGCCGGTGAAAAGTCATAAATACCGGTGCAAATAGGAGGTTCAGGAGGGTCCCGACGCTCAGGGCGGCGAAGAATTTGATCCAGGAAAGTCCGGGTTGCCGGAGCACATCGGCAGGATTTTCGGTCGGGAACGGAACACCAAGGGTTTTCAGCACAAGGGGGGAGCCTTCACCAAAGATGACAAAGGCAACTTTAATGGTAATCCCAAGAAAACCCCATACCAGCGCCCGCGGGAGGATCCCGAAGCCGGGTTTGTTATAAACTCCCGACCGCAACCGCAGCCCCAGGCATTCGCCGAAGGTCGCCAGCAACGCGAATTTGACAAAGCTGGCCAGATAAGGAAATGATGCGTTGATCCGGTTGTAGGCATGAATGAACTCAGGAAAAATAAAGAATGGGAGCACAACGATAACAACAACCGCGATTACGATAAAATCCTTTTTTTTCATGACTGGTTCACGGAATTTTCAGGATGCGAAATTACGCAAACCAACGCACAAGGACAAACGGAACATCCTTATATACCGCCCCAGACAATTAGCGTTGAAGGATATCCGTAATTCACGACCATAACCGGATTGTACGGTACCGGAGCAAGGTTGCATGGTATGAACGGATGGCCCGTCCGGTTAACTGTATTAGTTGAAGGTGGGGTCGGCCGGGAAATTGGCCCAGATGGCATAGTCCTGTCCCATGCTTTTAAGATAATTGCTCCAGAGGGTTTCAGGGTGTTCGTTAATCACTTCATGGATGGTGGTGTGCGACAATACCCATGATTTTTCACTGATCTCGCGGTCGAGCTGATTGGGTGACCAACCGGAGTAACCTACGAAAAACCGGATTTCGGAGGCAGAGATTGCCCTGGTCTTCATGAGGCTCCTGACGACATTGATGTCCCCTCCCCAGTATAAACCTTCCATGATCGGGAGGCTTCCATCGATCTCCGGCCGGGTATGGATGAAAAAAATGCTGTTGGTCTTTACCGGCCCACCTAAAAATACAGGCATATTAAGTCCGGGAAATCCCTTGATGATATCGCGGAGCCGGGCTTCAATGGGCTTGTTGATGATAACACCGAAAGAACCTTCATCGTTATGCTCGGCCAAAAGAACCACCGACTGCCGGAAATAAAAATCCCGCAGCGACGGTTCCGAGATGAGAATGATACCCTGTTTTGGTTTCACCAGCCGTTTGTCCATGTCAATTGACAAATTTACTATTTTTGCGAAGGAGGCCCCCGGCAAATATAATACCAAATCATGCCCACGTCAAGCAGGCATAAAGATTTTCTTGATTTACGGAAAAAATTTCCGTTTTTCTGCTTTGAAAAACAGGAATACAAATTAACCGGCGATGGATTGCATGCCGGGTTTACCTTTAACTTGTCGGACCGTTATTTTTTTCACCCGACCCTTTTTATTCCCCGGAAGGACTTTTTCCTCCCGGATGAACATTTGTCAGGGAACCTGGATGAAATTGTTTTCCATATCGGACTGATCGAATTGATCAGTTATTGGAAGGCGACGTGTTCCCCGCTGGTGGTCATCAAACCCTTTTATTTGAAGGAGGAACAAATTTCCTGGTGGAAAAAACTTTGGTTTAACGGGCTGGGTGAATTCTTTTACCTGAATGGTATCGCGACAACCCCGGAGGAGTTCATGACGGTAGAGATCCGGTCAGGAACCCGGCCATTTCATTCACCCCTTCCGACCCGGGATGAGATCCTGATACCGGTTGGTGGCGGAAAAGATTCGGCGGTAACGCTGCAGCTCCTTGGAAATCTGCCCGGAAGCCTCCCGTTGATCCTGAATCCAAGGGGAGCCAGCATTGAGACTATAAGGGCTGTGGGGTTTTCCAACGACCGTTTGCTTGAGATCCGGCGAACCCTGGATCCGGTATTGCTTCAGCTCAACGGCGAAGGATTTCTGAACGGGCATACTCCTTTTTCAGCATTGCTTGCATTTGTTACGATTCTTGCTGCCATGATCACGGGTAAAAGGTTCATCGCCCTGTCCAACGAATCGAGCGCCAATGAGCCCACAATTCCGGGAACGACCATCAACCATCAATATTCCAAATCGGTCGGATTTGAAGGCGACTTCAGGGATTATGTGAAGAGGTATCTCTTTGTCAACCATGAATATTTCAGTTTCTTAAGACCCCTGAATGAATTGCAGATCGCGGCCATCTTCGCAAAGTTTCCGGCCTATTTCCCTGTTTTTAAAAGTTGCAATGCCGGCAGCAAAACCGATAGCTGGTGCGGCGCATGCCCGAAATGCCTCTTCACCTGCCTGATCCTTGCCCCTTTTATTTCGCCGCAGGAGCGGTTTTCGATCTTCGGAAAGGAACTGTTCGATAACACGGATCTGATGCCGGTATTCGATCAGCTTACCGGCCTCGCGAATGAGAAGCCTTTCGACTGTGTTGGCACCGTCGAAGAGGTCAATCTGGCCTTGTGTGAGACCATCCGGCAATATGGGAATGACCCGTTGCCCAGGCTGCTTGCCTATTATCGTGATACCGGGCCCTACAGACACTACCGGGAGTTTTCCTTCAGCAGATTCATGGACACGATGTCGGATAACCATTTTGTACCCGGCCGGTTCCTCGAAATTCTGAAAACAGAGATGAAAAATTTAACCCTTCCCGCATGCTGAATTGCCCGACATCATGGGCCAGGGATTTAAATTCAGATATTGATGAATTGACATATAATGACTGAGGAAAAGAAAAATGTCCTGTTCGAACTGATCCGTTCGAAGTTTGAGGGGAAGTCGGTGGTTCTGCTGGGTTTCGGTCGGGAAGGGCAAGCCACCTACCGGGTTATCCGCGGGATTCTTCCGTTGATGAAACTGACCATAGCCGACGTAAACGATCATATTAAAACGAATCCTTTACTGGTTGCTGATCCCAACGTGAATTTCGTAACCGGGCCCGGCTATCTGGACCAGCTTTCTACATTCGATATCATCGTTCGTTCTCCCGGCATTGTCATCTGGCCTTTTGTCGGGGACCAGGCTCACGATGTTTCAATCCCTGAGCGCAGGCATCCTGATGAATCCGCCGCCACGACCACACCGATCCCGGATCTTGCTACTGATCCGGTTTTTCGTCACCTGATACGACGTGACCAGATCACTTCACAGACGGATCTCTTTTTACAGGCGTATAGATCACAGGTCATCGGGGTTACCGGTACCAAGGGAAAAAGCACCACTGCCGCGCTGATTTGTCACATCCTGAAGACCGCGGGTTATGACGCGATCCTGGCGGGGAATATTGGCAACCCGGTTTTTCATTTCGCCGGGGCCATCACCCCTGAAACCATTATTGTTTTTGAGCTTTCATCGCATCAGCTTGAATACCTGACGCGGGGCCCGCATATCGCAGTACTTCTGAATCTATTCCAGGAGCATCTTGATGCCTATTCCTCGTTTGAAAGCTACCAGCAGGCCAAGTTAAACATCGCGCGGCGTCAGGTTCCGGGCGATTTTCTGGTGTTTAACGACGCGGATCCCCTTGTGGCAAAGCATGTCGCGTTGTCAGGCCCTGCAAGCGACGCCATAGGATTTTCGGCGGACCGGGAGTTGCCGCGGGGATCTTTTATCCGTGACGGATGGATCTGGTACGCCGACCGGCAGGGAACAAAACCAGTTTGGAAGATCCATCAGGACCGGTTTTTACGGGGGGATCACAACCTGAAAAATATCATGGCAGCCATTACCGTCGCACGAATTCTCGGGATTGGCGATGAGGATATCGAAGATGGAATCGGCACGTTCAAAGGCCTGGAGCACCGTCTCGAATATGTGGGAGAATTCGGCGGGATCCATTTCTATAATGATTCCATTGCTACCATACCGGAGGCTTGTATGGAAGCGGTGAAGGCCATTCCTGCCGTAGATACGCTGGTAGCAGGCGGCTTTGACCGCGGGATTGATTACTCCGGGTTGTCGGATTTCCTTGCGACGTCGGCAATCCGCAACCTGATCCTGGTGGGAGCGGCCGGGAAAAGGATCGGAAAGGGGATGGAGAAAGCCGGTATCCGCAACAAAAAGTTATTCTATATCAACCGGTTCGACGATTTTTGCGCAATTGCCTTCCGCGAAACCCGTCCCGGTCATGTCTGCCTGTTATCACCGGCTGCTGCCAGTTACGACGAATTCAGCAATTTCGAGGAACGCGGCAAACGGTTCAGGGATCTCGCGGGAGGCAATGCTTCCCGTTGAATTGCGTAACCTGTGCCGGTTCCATGATTAACGGCAATGATACCGGCTCATGTGGCTGACAGGGAATCGATGCGATAAGGCCGGCTCACCGCAAAGAGATCATTATGGAATCTGCCTCTGATTTATTCGGAAATGCTTTTGATATAGGCTGTCGAAGCCGACTGGTATTCATAAGGAACCTTGTTGTCGGCTTTTTCTGCAATCAGTGTGACCTTTCCCCCGATCAGAACGGGTTGACACCAATCGCCGATCATGATGACCGAGGAGGGTGAAGGTTCTTTAAAATCTTTTTCAACGACCCGGTCCACATCGACTTTCGACAGAAATTCGGAAATAGGGAAGGATCCTGTGGTTTCAAGCAGGTTACGGGTCCATAGCAACCTGCCGTCATTACCGCCGGCCCGAAGGCTTACTGCAGCGAGGGCGCCGATTAATCCGAGTCTCGTTTTTTTTAATCCCTCGAGGAAGATCGACGTACCCGAAATAACCCGGTATGCATCGTTCATGGTCAGGATTTCGCGTTTTGCCCTGTTCCCGAACGCGAGGAGGTCTGCTGTGATATCATCGCCGGTAGCCACACACATTCCGGGATCAGCATCGGAAGCGCTTGTTTTCAGCAGAAATTCACGGGTATGGTCAATAAGATCAGCCAGTGAGCCTTTACAGACACCGGTTAAACTGGCCGCGCTGTTGTGGGTGGTGAAGGGGATCCGGCGGTCGACCAGCAACTGATGACGGGTAATGGTACGCACTGTGAATAATCCAACGGGGGCAAAGGATTCAGCAAGGGCGCGCGCCAGAGATCCTGTATCCTGCGTACCGGGGTTATCGGTGTTATCGATGCCAATAAAGATCTTCATGCTGTGAAACTGGTTGACCCGGCCCTCTGTTAATTCAATCCCTGTTTTCAAACCAGCTGCAAAGAAAACACTTTTTTTTTTAAGCTTTGATCCGGAAAGCGTATTTATACAGCTTCTTAATATCTATACCAAAATTCATCCGAAAGGCCGATATTCCTGTTTGTCGTGCATGGAAATCCGCGGGTTATTTATATTTTTGCCCCGGGGCGCCATGCACCAGGAATTATATAATTCTAACCGCCATGTTTTCACAATCCGAAATTTCTCCCATAAAAAAAATAATGACTGGTTCTCCCCTGAAAAAAAATCTGTGTCATGACCGCAGGCAACCGGGTGTCTTTTCCCCGGGTTTTTCACAGCGGCAGTACAGCCTTCGCGGGATGACCGGATCAATCTTGATGTTCCTGATCTTTTTACCGGGATTGACGGGAGTTTTCGCACAACAGGCCGACTTTCCAAGTCTGGTGAAGCGGTACATTGAACAATATCAGAATATTGCGATCCGCGAGATGATGGTTTACCGGATCCCTGCAAGCATCACACTGGCCCAGGGTATCCATGAATCCAACGCGGGAAGAAGCAAACTGGCCCTTGAAGCAAACAATCATTTCGGTATAAAATGCCACAAGGAATGGTTTGGCAAAACCTATTACCAGGATGATGACCTTCCCAATGAATGCTTCAGAAAATATGACAGCCCCATCGAATCGTTCCGTGACCACTCTTATTTTCTGACGCAGCGGGATCGTTATAAAAATCTTTTTGATCTTGAAGTCAATGATTACAAGGGGTGGGCCAGGGGACTTCAGGCAGCAGGTTATGCCACCAATCCGAAGTATGCCGAGATTCTGATCCGGACCATTGAGACCTATTCGCTGTTCCGGTTCGACCAGGCCAGCTTTACCACTGCATTCGGCGACAGTCTGAGCAACCTGGATGATCCGGCCCGGCAAGCCTGGCTGAGGAAGTTCATCGTGGTTCGGACGGGTCCTGGCAACCGCTACATATTCGAGAATAACAACCTGGAGATGACCATTGCCCGCCGGGATGACAATGTATACCTGCTGGCCCGCGATTTTGAACTTACAGTGACGCAGATCCTTAAATATAACGATTTGCCGTATGCCACAGCATTGAAACCCGGGCAGATCGTCTATCTGGAACCTAAGAGGCGACGGGCGGCTGCCGACAACCATGTTGTTCAGCAGGGAGATAACCTCTATTCCATTTCACAGGCTTATGGCATCAAACTGAAAATGCTCCGGAAGCGGAATGAAATTCCGGAAGGGATGGAGCCATTTAAAGGCATGGTGTTACGGCTGCGTTAACCGGTAACTTTTCAGATATTTTCCATCTCCGACGATCAGTCCGGGGGCTCCGTCTTTTGTTAGAAAACCTACGTCAAATGGTGTGTTCCCGCTGATGCCCGGTTCCAGTTCCCTGAAGCCGTGTTTATCGAACAGGAAAAGTTCCCTGGTTTCCGGAACGACCAGTCCGATCATGACTTTCGATCCGGGGCCCCGGAGCAGGAAGGGCGGGGTGTTCATCGCGCGCCGGAAGGTATAGGAGTATGTCAGTTTATAATTCCGGTCGTAGTAATAGATCTTATCCCGGTCGATAAAGATGAATTCCGGATACCCGTTATCACTGATGTCTTCATAGAAAAACCGGAATCCCGGTGAAAACAGGTTCAGGGTCACCTCTGTGATCCGCCCGTTATCCTGCATGAAAAGAACTTTCCCGGTCGGACCCGCGGTAACATAGGTCCCTTTTCTTACCGATCGGTTGAGATAGAATCCGGCTGACGACGCATGGGTAAACTTCGGTTCCGGGTTGATCACCTGGTTCCCTGAAAGATCGGTGATCTGGGTATTTCCCGATTCGTCGGTGATAAAGCAGCGGAGCTTATTCCCTGAGGAGATAAAGGTAACCGGCTGCCTTATTTCGCTGCTCATTTTAGGTCTTTTCCAGGTTTGAACCGAAAATCCATCGAGGGTGAATGCATATACGCGGTTGTCCTGAAAAGCCACCATGATTTTATGGGTGCGGTTACGGGGGTCCCTGACCACAGTGATACCGTTGGTAGCATGCAACGGAAACCGCATGGGGTATTTGTCGGCAAAGGTGCCGTCGGCATGAAGCAGGTACAGGTGGGTGTCGGTGTTGAAGATCAGCAGGAGGGAATCGCCGCCGTTCAGGTTGATCGGTTGTACCGGTCCCTTGAGTTTCCCCATGAGGTGAAGTTTCCAGCGAATATGACCTTCCGTGCTAACCATGTAAAGCGTTCCCGCGCTGTCGTAAACCATGATGGCCTGGTCGCCGTTCCGGGTTATGGAAATGAAGCGGGGCGGCCCTGCCAGTGTGGTATCCAGCCGGGCTTGCCAGTTGAGCGGACCTTCACTTCCCAGATTCTGATAATATTTCAGAAATACGTTGGAATAAAAAAGTCCATCAGCATTGCTGAACTGAAAGGCGACCGACCGGAATTTGCGGAGGCTGTCCATGACAGAATTGAACTGGTCGGAAATGGCAGGGATCAGATAACTTTTTACCGTATGGATTGCCTTGTATGAATTGAAGTAGCTGTAAACATTTGATTTCTCAGGCAGATCGGTATCAAATTCGGTGAAGGTTTTATCATTCTTCAGGGTGGCTTGTTCGGTAAAGGACTGGATGACGGTTTCAAGATCTTTCACATTAGCAGAAAAGATCACGTAATCATTAAGGTAGGCGAAGCATTTGACATCAACCTTGGAGAACAATTCTCCGAAAAGCGCGGGGATAAAGGCAGGCAGGGGTATCTTGTATATCCGGTGTCCGCGGAAGATGGAGGAATCGGTCTTCAGTCCGAGTGTGTCGGCCAGCGACCTGAGTGATCGGGTAGTCCTGACCGTATCGCGGGTATGGAAAGCGATAAAAGGAATTTTCACGAAAGTCGACGGGTTTTCGGTCATGAAGAGGCATCCTTCATTGCCCATCCAGGGCAGAAAATATTCATTGATATTGAGCTGATACCGGTCGATGAGTGTCAGAACTGCTGTTTGGGCGGGTGTGTAACTTTCGTCGCGGGGTGGCCGGTTCTGATATTTCTGACTGAATCGGGTCGGGTCGCTCCAACCGAATACCGTGAAATAAAGTGTCTGGTCGGGAAGGATCCCGGCAATTTGTTTTTTCTGTGGTTTTTGATCAGAGAAAAGAGAGAGGAACTGTTGACTGCTGTCGGATGCGTATGTGGTACCGTTAAACAGAAGTTCATCTTTTTTGATGATGAGATCGAGGCCGCTCCAGTCGGCGAAGGATGCAAATTTGATCAGGTCGGGCAGCACGGCGTCATTGGTAATACCCGAAAGTACCAGGGAGAAAAATCGAAAGTTGATATAAATGTTGGCATCTACTTTTTTTCCGGCGGAGGCCTCCACCTTTCTGAACCCGGAGGAGGCAGCCATGGGCGTGTTAAGCAGGAGCCGGTCGATGGATCGTTTCACCAGGTCGGCATGGAAACTGCCCATGAAAACGCCTTTATAAACGGCGAAGTAGAACGCTTTGTTACCTTCTCGTCCCTGGATCCGGTGCAACCGGGTGGTGGCATAAGGAGCCTGGGTCAGTGTGGCATGGCTGGCGACAAGTTCCCTGGCAAAATCGGTGATATAGGATTCGGGATCTATCCCGCTGACAGCGGTCAGGTAAAGGGCACCGAAGTCGGACCGCCCGCTGAGGGTGATCGAGATCAGGATTTGGTGTTGCTGGAAAATTTTGCTGATCTCTTCATTTTTTTTACTTACGGAGTCAACATAATGAAGCTCGGTTTTCACGGAACTGATACCCGGTATTCGCGATAATTCCTTCCAGAGCAGGTTAGACCGGTTGAGCTCATCGAGCAGATTCCCGGCCCGGTTCAGTTGGATGATCATTGCGGAGTTGCCCGGAATGGCATTAAAGGGGGATTCGGAAGGTTGACTGAGTTTCTTGAAGAGCGCGTACGCGAGCCAGGAAACGCCGGAAAGCAGCATTATCGCTGCAACCGTATAGAACAAACCCCTGAAATTTCTCATCTGTTCTCCCCGAAATTCGGGCCAAAAGTAGTGAAAAATGGGAATTTCAACTGAACCGTATGCCTGAAACTTTTCCGGTGATAGGGGGTTAGTCCATACCGGTCGATGGCACAACGGTGTTCCGGGCTGGGATATCCTTTATTCCGGTTCCAACCATATTGTGGAAACTCTTCATGGATCCGGATCATGAAATCGTCGCGGTAAGTCTTTGCCAGGATGGAGGCTGCTGCAATGGAAAGAAACCGGGCATCTCCGCCCACCAGGCACTGGTGCGGTATTAGCGGATAGGGATGAAACCGGTTACCGTCGATGAGCAAAAGTTGCGGAGTCGTTTCCAACTGGTCGATGGCCCGATGCATGGCCTGAATAGAGGCATTCAGGATGTTGATCTCGTCGATCACGGGGGCATCGATCCGGGCGACAGCCCACGCGGTTGCCCGGGTAAGGATGAGGTCACGGAGGCGGTACCGTACCCTGGCGGAAAGCCGCTTTGAATCGTCTAGCTCGTTATCGGGGAAGCCGGGCGGCAGGATCACGGCGGCAGCAAAGACAGGCCCCGCAAGGCATCCGCGACCCGCTTCATCACATCCGGCTTCGATGAACTGACCAGAAAAACTTTTTGCCAGGGGCAGATGTTTCATGGTCAGGGATAAAAAAAGTGATGGATCAGCAGGTTGTTTGCCAGAATGATGAGATAGTAAAATGTCAGGATCACTTCGGCAGGACGCGTCTTTTTCAGTTCCGAAAGTTCGACCGAAAGGATCATGGTCAGGGCCGGAATGGCGAGCAAAATATGATACAGGATCATGGCTCCGGCAAAGAGATAGGAGATGGCCGTGAAGACGAGGGTCCAGAGGAGGATGGAGGTCTTTGCCCTGACCTCAACGGTTTTTTCATGCGGACGGGTCTGGTACCTGATAAAGCCCCATATCCCGATCAGGGCAGTGAACCCTGTGGTGATCCAGAAATAGATCGGCAGGGTCGTCGGGAAAACCAGTAAATTCCCGAAAAAATCAAGAAAAGCCCGGATCTTCACCAGGAGTTCATCCCACCAGAAATACCAGGTGAAGAGGTACAGGTAGGGCGTGATCAGTCCGATGAACGATGCGAGCCATGCCCTCCAGCTACCCGCGCGGAATACCAGGAAACTAATGATGATGAAAAGGAACCAGATCAAAAACGGCACATAGATGAACCCGCCGATGGAGGTGAAAAATCCTGCTGCAAAAATTCTGTCGAGGTGATCGGGTTTATTGTAATAGATGAGCAGGTGATGGACGATGATGATCATCAGCCCCAGCACGAGATTTACGGGATTCAGGGTCAGCATTTCAGGAAGCAGACTCATCAGCACAACAAAAATCAGGGCGGGAAGCGATGCGTTTTTCTGGACCATCTCATGACGGCTGAAGATTTGGGTGAAGCCATAGGCCTCAAAAAGGATCAGGATGAAGGCAAGGAGGGAAGCCAGCCTGGGAAAGTCGTGAAGCACCCCGTAAATAAAGCCGTAAAGCGGTACCGGCCCTTCGGGGACAGGCATGAAAACAGGAGTCAGAAACGCCCCTGTCCAAAGGCTGAATCCGATCAGGGCGATGAAGAAATATTGAATGAAAAAACTCGATTTGAAAAACCTGATGATCACCCCTGATTCTGACTTGAGAATTTATTTTGATTATAAGAATTCAGTATCCTGTAACCTTTCATTTTGCACTTTTCATTTTGCACTTTACATTTTGACATTTAACCCGGAGCTCGGCGGAGCCAATTTTGAATTCTGCACTTCCCTTTCATTCCAGATCAAACCCGATATCTTCCCGCAGGTTTTTGCCATCAAATGCGATCATGGCGGCATTTTGGTAGGAGCGTTCCAAAGCCTCCCGCAGTGTGGTTCCCATTGACGTAACCGCAAGAACCCTTCCGCCGCTGGTAATGACATTTCCTTCCGGATCGCAGGTGGTTCCGGCATGAAACACTATACTTTCGCTGATTGACCGGAGTCCGGTGATCTTCTTGCCTTTTTCGTACGATCCGGGGTATCCTTTCGAAACGAGCATTACCGAGGCGCAACAGCGTGGGTCGGTTTCAACGGTGAATTGTCCAAGCGTTCCGGCAGCCGTGGCCTGGAACAGTTCGATGAGGTCAGATTTCAGCCGGGGTAAAACGGCTTCAGTCTCCGGATCTCCCAACCGGCAGTTGTATTCAATCACAAAAGGATCCCCCGCGACATTGATCAGTCCGAAGAAAATGAAACCCCGGTAATCGATCTCTTCCTGTTTCAATCCCCGGATGGTAGGCTGGATGATCCGTTGTTCCACCTTTTCCATGAAATCATAGCTGGCAAAGGTTACGGGCGAAACGGACCCCATACCTCCCGTATTCGGACCGGTGTCGCCGGTGCCTGCTTTCTTGTAGTCTTTTGCTTCAGGTAGCAGTGCATAGCTGTTGCCGTCGGTAAGAACAAACACCGACAATTCGATCCCCTTGAGAAACTCTTCAATAACCACACTGGCAGAAGCGTCTCCGAATTTCCGGTCTTTCAGCATCGTGTGGAGCTCACGGGCTGCCTCTGCATAATCGTTGCAGATCACCACCCCCTTTCCGGCTGCCAGGCCGTCGGCTTTCAGAACATAGGGAGGCGACAGCGTGCTTAGGAAATCAATGCCTTCCGAAAGGGTTTCAGCCGTGAAGGTTCGGTAGCGCGCAGTCGGGATGCCATGGCGGACCATGAACCGTTTGGCAAAATCCTTGCTTCCCTCCAACATTGCAGCCTGACGTGCAGGACCGATGACCGGGATTTTTTGCAAAACGGGATCGGCAAGGAAAAAGTCGTGGATGCCATGAACCAGGGGATCCTCGGGACCGACCACGACCATTCCGATGTTGTGTTGAAGCACGGCGGCGCGTATTCCCGTGAAATCGGTAGCCGGAACGGGCAGGTTGGTTCCAAGTTGCGCGGTGCCCGCGTTCCCGGGAGCGATGAACAACCGCGTAAGATGTTTACTCTGTGAAAGTTTCCAGGCCAGTGCATGCTCACGGCCTCCCGAACCGAGTAACAGGATGTTCATAAAGTATCAGGATTTAACGGCATGTTCAATGGATTCCCAGAGACGGTCGGCAGTCTGTTGCCAGGAGAAGCGTTCTTTTCTTCTCCGGCCGCGCTGGATGAGCTCTTCACGAATGCTTTCGTATTGGTAGGCCTTGTAAAGAGCCTCGGCAATCGATTCAGGGCTGAACGGGTCGACCAGTAAGGCGGCGTCGCCGGCAACTTCGGGCATAGATGTAACCGTGGAGGTGATCACGGGAACATCGCAGCGAAAGGCTTCCACGATCGGGATGCCGAACCCCTCAAAGTAACTGACATAAGTAAGGGCAAGCGCCGACCCGAGAACCTTTGAGAGTTCGTCGACCTGAAGCCTTCCCGTGAAGATCACATCATCGGAAAATACCATCCGGTTGTAAGCAAAGTCGATATCGCGGGTCCACCATTTCCGGGCGCCCACGATCATCAGCTTGACTTCGGAGGGGTTGGATTTTTTAAAAAGGTCAAAGGCTCTGAACAGGTTTACGAGGTTCTTTCGCGGATGCAGTGAACCGATGAAGATAAAATAAGGTAAACCATCGGTATAGGCTTCACGAACGGCGCTTTTTTCATCCGATGCGAGCGGATGATAAATATCGCCGGCCCCGTCGTAAACCACATCGATTTTGTCGGCCGAAACATGGTATTGCCGGATGATATCCTGTTTCGAGAACTCAGATACGGTCGCGATACGGTTCGCTTTTTCAGCATACTTCGGCGAGTACTTCCGGTAGTACCGGCGGGTCCAGAAGGGAATGTCCTCCGGGTAATGTTCAAAGTTCAGGTCATGAAACACCACCATCGAGGGAACCTGCGACTTCAGCGAAAGGAATCCGTCGGTCGACAGGAACAGGTCGGGCTTCAGGCGATCGAGCAACTTCGGGATGACATATTCGAACCAGGTGTAATACAATACGGGATGCCGGGCCTGCGGATATTGAATGACGGGGGTGATGTTGTCGGAAAAAATAAAAGCAGGATCATATTCACGGTCAAAGATGAAATAAAAGTGGTGCTCGGGATGCTGGGTGGTGATCCGTTTCAGGGTTTCATAGGTGAACCAGCCGATTCCTTCAAGCCGATCCCGTATAAGCAGCCGGGTGTTTACAGCAATATTCATTAATTTATTTAACTTTGTAGCAAATATCTGAATATTTTTTAAGTTATTATAAAAAGTTGCCATCCCGGCGGCTTTTATTCTTGGTTCATGCAGCGCAAATTCCTGACCAACCTGGGGTTACTCCTTCTGTTGAATCTGCTCATAAAACCCTTCTGGATTTTTGGGATCGATCTTACCGTACAGCGGATTGTGGGCGTGGGTGACTACGGTTTTTATTTTGTGGTGCTTAATTTCTCTTTCCTGTTCAACATCATCCTTGACCTGGGCATCACCAATTTCAACAACCGGAACATCGCCCAGAACAACCATTTGCTGAACAAGCATTTTTCCGGAATCCTGGTGCTGAAACTGATGCTGGGACTGATCTATATGTTGCTGGTCTTTCTGATCGCACTGATTCTGCGGTACAACGCCGATCAATTCCGGCTCCTGGGATGGCTGGCGCTGAATCAGTTCCTGCTCTCATTTATTCTGTATCTCCGCTCCAATATC
Source organism: Bacteroidales bacterium (assembly GCA_028706295.1). GTDB lineage: Bacteria > Bacteroidota > Bacteroidia > Bacteroidales > FEN-979 > CAIVAT01. The sequence continues at coordinate 17,408 of JAQWBQ010000028.1, read as the reverse complement.
TCCGGTTTTCTGATGTTCAAAACCGACAGTCTCATCTCGGTGCTCGACCGGACGCTGATGATACTCTTCTGTGGAATATTGTTATGGGGAAATGTGATTGACGGGAAGTTCCGGATCGAATGGTTCGTCTATTCCCAAACCCTGGCCTATCTGATCACAGCCGCTTTTGCTTTTCTGGTCGTAGTCAGGAAGGCACGGTTCCGGAAGCTGAACTGGAACTGGCCCTTTTTTGTGATGATCATCAAACAAAGCGCCCCATTTGCACTTTTGGTGCTGCTGATGACCTTCTACAACCGTCTTGACCCGGTTATGATGGAGAGCCTGCTTCCGGCGGGAACGGGAAATGAACAAGCCGGGATCTATGCCTCGGGATTCCGGTTGCTCGATGCCGCGAACATGATCGCATACCTCTTCTCGGTACTCCTGGTACCCATCTTTTCACGCATGCTGAAAAAAGGACATCCCATTGAGCACATGCTCAAACTCTCTTTCACCCTGATCAGCACCCTCGCCATCATCGTGGGAATCGGATTGTTTTTTTACAGCTTTGAAGTCATCAACCTGCTGTATGATGCCCACATTGAGGCTTCTGTACGGGTTTTCAGGTTGCTGATCCTGGGATTCATTCCTGTGTCGACCACCTATATTTTCGGGACCCTGTTGACTGCCAACGGAAACCTGAAGCAATTGAATATCATTGCCCTGACCGGACTCTTTACCAACCTGTTGCTTAATTTCATTCTGATCCCGCGGCTGCTGGCCGAAGGCTCTGCCATTGCCACGCTGGTTACGCAATTCACGATGGCCACCCTGCAGGTTCTCATCGTGTTGAGGGTCTTCAAATTCCGGATCAACTACAGGTACCTGCTGACCATCAGCCTGTTCGTGATCGGGGTCATCTGCTTTAACATGCTATCAAAACTCTTCCCGATCGACTGGTCATTTCTTCCGGCCAGTGTGAACTGGCTGGGCAATTTTTCATTGATGCTGATAGCAGCGATCCTCCTGGCCCTCCTCCTGAGATTATGGAGCTTTGGCTCCTTTATGAGAATCCTGCGTGAAGACCATTCCTGATCTGTCGATTCCCTGTAACCTACTTATGCCTTTTCCGTATAACCTGCAACTGATGAAAATGCAGTTGTACCGTGATGAATAGCATTTCTTGATATACAAACATATTCCGATTCGGTATAATTGCCTACCTTTGGCAACAATTTTGATTTTTCCCTTATGACCAACGAAGTAAAAAAGGGTGAAGATTTCGATTCCTCCAACCTCGTAATCTTTCTCTATAAATGGAGAAAACCGATGCTCATTGTGATGCTGGTCGCAGCTTTCAGCTCCTGGTTTTTCTCCTGTCCATGGTTCATCACCCCAAAATTTAAATCGACCGTGGTCATGTTCCCCGCTACCAGCAGTTCGATTTCAAAATCGCTGCTGACGGAACAAGCCATGAAGGAACAGGACATCACGGCATTCGGGGAGGATGATCAGGCTGAGCAGTTACTCCAGATCCTGAACTCCAACAAGATCCGCGACAAAGTGATCAGCAAGTTCAACCTGATGAACCATTACGGGATCGACAGTACCTCCTCCTACAAATATTCGACTTTGTACAAGAAATACGAGAATAACATCAGTTTCAGGCGAACCGAATTCATGGCCGTCCAGATCTCGGTGTACGATGAAGATCCGCAACTGGCTGCCGACATTGCAAATACCATCGCATCGCTGCTCGACACCACAAAGAATGAAATGATGAGGCAGCGGTCGGTTAAAGGTTTTCAGGTTGTGGAGGCTGAATTCAACAACATGAAGGCTGAAAAGGATCAAATCGTCGATTCCCTGGTTGCCCTGGGTAACCTCGGCGTGAACGATGTGGAATACCAGTCGCAGGTACTAAACCAGCAATATGCCATCGCCCTCATGAACGGAAACCGTACGGCACAGGCTGCTTTACAAAAGAGACTCGACATTCTCGGCAAGTACGGCGGTATTTACATGGCACTGAAAAATGCACTCGAATTCAAGACCGAACAACTAATCCTCCTCGAAACCAAATATAAACAGGCGAAGGTGGATGCAGAAGAGAACCTCCCGCAGAAATTTATCGTAAGTGATGCCTTCAAGGCTGAAAAGAAATCGTACCCGATCCGTTGGCTGATCGTCCTCGTATCGACCGTATCTGCCCTGTTTATGACGGTCATCGTTATCATGGTCTACGAAAAGATCACGGCATACAACGCTCATAAAAAGTTTCATTTAGGTCAATCGTAAAAACTTAGGAAAAGATGGACAGTTTTTTCAACAGCCGGAATATCATCGAAATTATCATCAGGTGGAAAATCCAACTTTTGGTCGTGGTCATTGCAGCCATCCTGCTTTCCATTTTATTTTCGAGCCCGATTTTCATCACGCCCCTTTACAAATCGAACTGTCTGCTTTACCCATCGAACATCTCACCCTATTCCGATGAGAGTGAGACCGAACAAAGCGTGCAGATCTTTCAGTCGCGCGACATCCGCGATTCGCTCGTGAAAAAATTCAATCTTGCCCGGCATTGGGGCATCGATTCGGCTTACAAGCACTTTGAGAGTACCCTTGTCTGGGAATACAGTCAGAAGGTACGTGTCAACAAGACGCCGTTTGGCGCGGTGGAGATTGAGGTTATGGATCACGATCCCATCATGGCCCGCGATCTGATCAATGCCATGCTTGATGCCTATAATTCCAAGATCAGGACCCTTCACAAAGAAAAATTCGGCGAAGTGGTGTTGAATTACAATTACATCATGGGGGTCAAGAAAAACTACATGGATTCCCTGAAAAAAAAGGCAACCGATTTGGGAATGAATTACGGTATTCTCGATTACCAGTCACAAACCCGTGAGGTGATGCGGGCTTACCTGAGTACTGGGGGAGGATCCGTCAGATCGGCCGAAGCCAAAGCTATGAAGAAGAACCTCGAAGAAAAAGGCGGTGAAATGATGATGCTGGCCGAGATGATGCGGTCGGAGTCGGACGCCTACAGCACCATGAAACTCGATGCCGACCGGGCGTTGCTCGATTATAACCGGAACTATTCCTATGTGAACGTCCTCAGCAAACCCTTTGTGCCTGACAAGAAAAGTTACCCGATCCGGTGGCTGATCGTTACTTTTGGCACGCTCGCTGCATTTTTCATGGCCGTTCTCATCATCGGACTGATTGAACGCAGTAAATTCCGTAGCAATATTATCGCAAAGAATGAAGGATAAAATTGCCCTCATACAAAGTTATCTTTTCGGCGACAAGCGGGGATTCACCATCCTTTATGTCCTGAGTGCGCTGTTCATCGGACTGAACTGTTACCTGGTCTACCGCGAAATTTACTGGCTGTTGCTGATGCCTTTGTTCCTGGTGATCCTTTATCTCTACTTTTTTTCACTGGATAAAGTCATTTTGCTCATCACGATGGTGACCCCGCTGGCCATCAACTTCACCCAGTTCGAATTCAATGTCGGCATCTCCGTCCCCTCTGAACCTCTCATGTTCGGCGTGCTGCTGATGTTTGTCATCAAACTGTTCTATACCAACGATTTTGATCGAAAAATATGGTCGCATCCGATGACCATTATTATCGGACTGCAACTCTTTTGGATGTTGGTCACCAGTATTACCAGCGATCTCCCGTTGGTCTCTTTCAAGCACCTTCTGGCCCGATTGTGGTTTGTTGTGCCCTTTTATTTTTTAGGTGTTCATCTTTTTCGTAAACAGTTCAATATTAATCTTTTCGTATGGTGTTATACCCTTCCGCTTCTCATCGTGATCGGGTACACCATTTACAACCATTCCCTTTGGGGCTTCGATGAACGGGCAGGTCACTGGGTCATGGAGCCTTTTTACAATGATCATACGGCTTACGGTATGACCCTTGCCCTTTTTATCCCGATGTTCTTTGGATTTTTATTGAACCGCAGTCTGTCAAATTCCACCCGGTTTTTTTCGTTCCTGATCCTGGCGGTGCTGTTGGTCGCCCTGGTACTTTCATACAGCCGGGCAGCCTGGCTCAGCCTGGCCTTTGCCTTTTTGGTATTCCTGATCGTGATCTTTAAGATAAAATTCAAATGGATCCTGTCGGGAGTGATCGTCTTTGGGATCTTCTTTTATATTTTCTCCTTTGAAATTCTGGACCGGCTTGAGAAAAATCAACAGGGACCATCGGCCAATTATGTGGAACATCTCCGTTCGATTTCGAATATCTCGACCGATAATTCCAACCTGGAACGGATTAACCGCTGGCAATCGGCGCTCCGGATGTACGAGGACCGGCCGGTGTTCGGCTACGGACCTGGTACCTATCAGTTTGAATATGCTCCCTTTCAGCGTTCGGAGGAAAAAACGCTGATCAGCACAAATGCCGGCGATAAGGGAAATGCACACAGCGAGTACATCGGACCGCTGGCCGAACAGGGATTGCCGGGGATGTTACTGGTCATTGTCCTGGTGGTGGCGATGGTGATCATCGCCATGCGTGTGTACCGCAATTCAGCAAACCCGGCAGTCCGGAACGTGAGCCTCTCCCTGATGCTTTCGCTGATGACCTATTTTCTGCATGGTACCATGAACAATTTTCTCGATACCGATAAAGCCTCCGTCCCGGTATGGGGATTCATCGCGGCGATCGTGGCGCTTGACCTGTACGCTAAGGAAAAATCCATAAAAGGTTTCGAAAAAGAAGAATCAGAATAATTTCAGGGTTTCAGAGTTTCAGAGTTTCAGAGTTTCAGAGTTTCAGGGTTTCAGGGTTTCAGGAAGCTTGTCCACCTGTCCGCTGGTTTCGCGTTTCAAAAAAATGTCCAACTCTTCGTCCAACTCTTCGTCTAACTCTTCGTCCGCTCTTCGTCCAACTCTTCGTCAGACTTGTCCGCCGGGTCCCTTCAAGGCCATTTGCCTGAGAACAGCCAGTTCGCGCCATTTTTTTCGCGGATCGTCGGCCGGGATACCCCAGTAGGTTTTTCCTCCTTCCAGTGATTTGTCGACTCCGGATAAGGCCAGAACCACCGCTTTTTTCCCGATCACAAGGTCTTTGTTCACGGAGACCCGTGCCCAGAGGATGACATCATCCTCAATCCGGGTGACCCCTGCTATGGCGCAGTGGGCGCCGATCAGGCAATTCCGGCCGATGAAAGTATCATGACCGATCTGGATGTGGTTGTCGAGCTTGGCCCCCCATGAAATGGTTGTATCGCCCGATACGCCTTTATCGATGGTGGTGGCGGCGCCGATTTCAACATGGCTTTCCACGACGACCCGGCCGCACGATTCCAGTTTCTTCCATCCCTCCTGACGGCGCTGGAAATAGAAGGCATCGGCGCCAATCACGGCTCCGGAGTGGATGATCACATGGTCGCCGATCAGGGTGTGATCGTAAATGCTCACATTGGCGTGGATCAGGCAGTTTTTACCGATTTTCACATAGTTCCCCACGAATGCCCCCGGCTGGATCACAGTACCTTCGCCGATCTCTGCCGTCGGACTGATCATGGCGACAGCGGGTTCGAAGGCGCGGAATTTCAGAGCCAGCGAAACATAGGCGTCGAAAGGCTTTTCGCAAATCAGCAATGCTTTCCCCTCCGGACAGTCAACTTCCTTGTTGATCAGTATGGTTGTAGCCTTTGAGTTCAGGGCCTTCGCATAGTATTTTGGGTGGTCAACGAAGGTCAGATCACCCGGTTCAACCATGTGAATCTCATTGATCCCGGTAACGGGAAAATCAGGATGGCCAACCATTTCAGCGTGCAACATCGAGGCGATTTCGGCCAGTTTAAGGGGAGCGGGAAATTTCATAAAAGAGAACAGTCAAAGTTCAAAGAAGCGAATAGATATTAGCGAATAG
>JAQWBQ010000028.1:0-11430 GCA_028706295.1 Bacteroidales bacterium | reverse complement strand
ATCAGATCCTCGGAAATGAAGATCTGTTCAAAGTTTTCGGAATGCATAAAATGATAACCGGAATCATCCTTATACAGGTACTGGTATTTTCGGCGTTCGACCCGGGCAACATCGATCTTGACACCCGAATCAAAGGTGTTGGCAATGACCCGTCCGGTCTTTAAACTCTTCAGTTTTGTGCGGATAAAGGCAGGACCCTTTCCCGGTTTTACATGTTGAAATTCGACAATGCTGAAGAGATCGTTGTTGAATTCGATTACCAGACCATTTCTGATATCTGCTGTTGTAGCCATAAGTAATATTTGAATGCTTGATTTTGAATGGGGTTGCAAAATTAGTTAAAATCTTTGGATAAAATAGTTAATTTTGCACCCGATTTGAAAAATGAGTCCTATCGCTGCGCATGAAGCAACTCCTGAAACAACTGCTTACCCTGTTGCATATTTCGGTCACCAGGAACCAGAAATACGATGCATATACCAGGAAAATTATTGAACGCAGCATCACACCCCGTTCCAATTGCATCGATATCGGCTGCCACAAAGGCGAGATCCTCGATCTGATGATCAAAGGCGCCGGTGATGGCGTAAAAATGGGCTTTGAACCGATCCCGGAACTCTATGATTTTCTTACCGAAAAGTACCGGAACCAGCCGCTGGTAAAGATTCATGATGTAGCGCTGTACGACAGCGCCGGCGTCACCACTTTTCAGCATGTTCTGAATGCACAGGCCTACAGCGGGATCAAGAAACGCAGATACGACGGGAAACAGGTTGAGATCGAACAGATCCAGGTACGTACGGGAATGCTCGACGAAATCATTCCTGCTACCCTGCACATCGATCTTATCAAAATCGATGTGGAAGGCGCTGAATTCCGGGTCATGCTGGGCGGCAAAACGACACTTCAAAGGTGCAAACCCGTCGTGATCTTTGAATTCGGAATGGGAGCAGCCGAGTTTTACGATTCCACACCCGAAAAGCTTTATCTTTTCCTGTCAGGTGACTGCGGAATGAAAATCTCCACCCTGAAAGGATTCCTCGAAAAAACGCAGACCCTTTCCAAAGAACAGTTTGTCGATTGTTACCGCACCGGTAAAGAGTACTATTTTGTCGCTCATCCCTGAACCGGGGAATTGACACAGCCCCATTAACCCGGGCCTGAAACCGGATTCCGATCTGTAAAGACCTTGATTTTGTAATCCTCCACCTGCAGTTGACTGGTGGCAAATCCGCTTTCGGTCTGATGCTGATTGGTACAGATGATCACGGTGCGCGAAAGTGTGTAGTCGGCAATGAGCCGGTGGTACCAGTCGATGCCGGCCTGATCCAGGTTCATGGTCGGTTCATCAAGCAGGAGCAGCGGAATGTCGCTCATGAAGGCGATCAGCAGTTTGATCCTTTGTTTCATCCCTGACGAGAACTGCAGGATGGGTTTGGTTGCGGGGACGCGAAAACCCAGCATATCGGTCAGTGAATTCAGGGTGAAGCCCGGAAGAATCGGCTTGAATCTGAAATGAAATTCAAGCATTTCACGAAGGGTGAACTCTTCGATGAGTTCCAGGTAAGGAGCCACGAGGGTCAGGTGCCTGAAAACTTGTTCGGCCGGTACAGGCTTGCCATTCAACGTGTAATGAATCGTTCCGGCGGTCGGGTGAAGATTTCCCGCGATCAGTTGCAGGAGGGTCGATTTGCCTGAGCCGTTGCGGCCAAGGATTGCTGTGGCGGAACGGGCTTCAAAGGTGAACGACAGATCTTTGAAAATCCATTCGGTGTTGAATTTTTTCCCGACCTTCTGAAGCTCGATGTGCATCTATTTTTCGCGGATCTTGGAATAGCCCTTCATGATGCCCCGGCTTGAATTGGAGATGAAGGAAAGAATCTCGTCCCGTTCCTGGGTCGCCGGCAATTCCGCCTCAATGATCTCGACGGCTTGCGAAACGTTATACCCCTTGAGATAGATCATGCGGTAGATTTCCTGGATGTTGTTGATGGTCTCAGGTGAAAAGCCCCGCCGGCGCAAACCGATGGAGTTGACCCCGACGTAGGAGATGGGCTCCCGGGCCGCTTTGGCATAGGGAGGAACATCTTTCCGGACGAGCGATCCTCCCGCTATCATGGTATGCGCTCCGATGTGAACGAACTGGTGAACGGCTGCCATTCCGCCCACGATGGCCCAGTCGTCGATGGTGATGTGGCCCGCAAGCATAGCTGCGTTCGACATGATGACATTGTTTCCGATAACGCAGTCGTGAGCGATGTGCGCATAGGCCATGATCAGCGAATTGTCGCCGATCACGGTTTCATAACTGGCGCGTGTTCCCCGGTTGATGGTCACGAATTCACGGATGGTCACGTTGTTGCCGATCTTCACGATGGTATCTTCACCGGCGAATTTCAGGTCCTGGGGAATGGCGGAGACGACGGCGCCCGGGAAAATCTTGCAGTTTTTCCCGATACGGGCACCTTCCATGATCGTTACATTCGAGCCGATCCAGGTACCCTCGTCGATAATCACATTCTTATCAATCGAAACAAAAGGCTCAATGACCACGTTTGCGGCCACTTTTGCCTGGGGATTCACATAGGCTAACGGTTGGTTCATAAGAGTTGTTTATTTACGTTGTATTTGGGCCATCATTTCAGCCTCCATCACAATTTTATTGCCTACATAAGCCAGTCCTTTCATGCTGATCAGTCCGCGGCGGATCGGTCCGTTCAACTGGTTGAAAAAGACAATGGTATCTCCCGGAACTACCTTCTGACGGAAACGGACATTTTCGATCTTGACGAACAGCGTGGTATAATTCTGGGGATCATCCACCGTGCTCAGGGCCAGGATCCCCCCCGATTGTGCCATCGCTTCAATCTGGATAACTCCCGGCATAACGGGCTCATCGGGAAAATGACCCACGAAAAAGGATTCGTTCATGGTCACGTTCTTAACGCCGACCACGTAATCCTTTCCGATCTCGAGAATCTTGTCGATAAATAAAAACGGTGGTCGATGCGGAAGGATATTTTTAATCTGGTTGATGTTGTAAACCGGAGTCTTGTTCAGATCGAATTTGTGTCCGCCTTCGGGTTGCTTTTCGCGCTTCATCTGTTTCTTGATCATCCTGGCAAACTGAATATTGGAATAATGACCGGGCCGGGTTGCGATGATGTGTGCACGGATAGGCATGCCGACCAGCGTGAGATCGCCGATGATATCAAGCAGTTTATGCCGGGCGGGTTCATTGGGAAACTGCAATTCGAGGTTGTTCAGGATGCCTTCACGCAGAACCTCAATCTTCGGCTTTTTAAACAGGTGCGCCAGGTGATCGAGCTCCTTGCGGGAAATGATGCGGTCGACAAAAACGATGGCATTGCTCACGTCGCCGCCCTTGATCAGGTTGTTGTTGAGAAGATACTCCAGTTCATGCAGGAAGACGAAGGTACGGCAGGAGGAAAAATCATCCCGGAACTGTTTGATGCTGTTCAGCGTGGCATTCTGCGACTGCAGCACTTTCGATTCATAGTCGATCATCACCGAGACCCTGAAATCCTTGGAGGGTATGGCGATCATTTCAACTTTCTTCTCGGGATTTACATATGTGATGTTGGAGTTCAGCTCAAAATAGTTGCGCAGCGCTTTCTGTTCAACGACCCCCACCGATTTGATCGCTTCGACGTAAAAGCGTGCACTACCATCGAGGATGGGGGTTTCCGACTGGTTCATTTCGATCAGCGCGTTGTCGATCTCCATGCCGGTCAGGGAGGCCAGAACGTGTTCGACGGTATCGATCCGGATGCCATCCTGTTCCAGGCTTGTACCGCGGGAGGTATCCACGACATTGTCGACGTCGGCATCGACAAGGGTGCTCGAATTCAGGTCTGTTCTTCTGAATTTGAATCCGTAATTGTCAGGAGCCGGTTTAAAGGTGATGGTCACATCATTCCCCGTATGGAGTCCGACTCCCGAAATACTCACCGGTGACTTGATCGTCCTTTGTTTCTCACTCATGATTTTGTTTCAATGTTTTTTCGAGGGTATATACTTTTTTGACAATTTCATCGAGATGGCGCCAATGGATGAAATTCCGCCGGGCCTTTCCGATCTCAATCGCAGGAGCGCCTAAGTAAATGGCTCCTGTCTGGGTAATGGATGCTTCAACACCGCTTCCGGCGCCGATTTTGACATCGTCGGCAATCGTGATATGCCCCACGAGGCCAACCTGTCCGCCGATCATACAGTTTTTCCCGATCCGGGTCGATCCGCTGATGCCCGACTGCGCCGCAATTACCGTGTTCTCGCCGATTTCGACATTATGCCCAACCTGGATCAGGTTGTCGAGTTTCACGCCTTTACGCAGGATGGTGGAACCAAGCGTAGCCCGGTCAACCGTGGTGTTGGAACCGATCTCCACATGGTCTTCGAGAATCACGTTACCGAGTTGCGGGATTTTTCGGTAATCGGAGCCCGACTGGGGCGCGAAACCAAATCCGTCGGAACCGATGACCACGCCGGCATGCAGGATACAGGAGGCGCCGATTTCACAGTTGTGATAGACTTTCACACCGGGATACAGCACACAACCGGCTCCGATCCGCACATTCTCACCGATAAAAACCTGCGGATGGATCACCACCTGATCGGCAATGACGACTCCGCTTCCGATCACCGAAAATGCGCCTACCGTCACATCCCGGCCCAGTATCGCGGTTTCGGCAATGGATGCCTGCCCGGAGATGCCTGCCGGAACCTGCGCTTCTCCCTGGAACCGGGCCATCAGCATGGCAAAGGCCGAATAGGCATCGTCGACGCGGAGCAGTGTTGCCGTCAACGGCTGACTGGGCGTGAAATCGCGGTTAACCACAATGGCCGTTGCCCCCGTCGTGTAAACATACGGGGTGTATTTCGGATTTGCAAGAAAGGTCAGCGTTCCCGGTGTGCCGGCATCTATTTTGGAGAGTCCGGTCAACCTGACATCGGGATCCCCTTCAACCGTACCGTTCAACCATGCGGCAATCTGACTTGCGGTATACTCCATGATCTGGATTAATGAGCGTTTTTTCGGAAAATGGGGGCCAAGTTACCATTTTTTTCCGGAAGAGACCTGATTTATTTTTTAATCATCAGATTGTTAAATTGTTACATCCTTTGGATAACAGAGGAGGTATTTATTTACAGTGGTGGGGAGGGTCAGGCTGCTGTCGCGCTCGGTGGCCTGTGAAATATCGGTCAGCCTGCCGCTCTTTTCCTTGATCATGATCCGCTCATGCCGGGGATTGTAAGCCTTGTTCTCCACCTGGTCGCAGGTCACGAAATAGTCCACGTCGCCGGGATCAATCCCTAACCGGCGGATCACGGCTTTACGCACCCGTTCGACCAGTTCCGGGTCAAAGGGTTCCGACTGAAGTTCGGAACGGAGCAGGTTTCGGTTCACCAGCGAATTGCAGAGGTACGAAAGGATGGGGTCGGGATGTTGGGTCCACACCTTCAGGGCGGAAAAAATATCAAAATCATCGAGCTTTGCAAAGGTCTCAAGCCAGAAAGGATCAGATTCAAAGTCGCCATATTCCGGGTTATACTTTAAAAATGCCCCGAAGGCGGGAGTTGCGAAGAGGTGGTCGCCATTTTCGGTGAGATACTTGGCCCGCCGGAGCAGACTGATCATGATCTGGTCGGCGGCAATCACGGTCTTATGCAGATAAACCTGCCAGTACATGAGTCGCCTTGAGATGAGAAATTTCTCAATGGAGTAAATGCCTTTGCCTTCCACCACCAGTTCGTCGTCACAAACCGTCAGCATCTTAATTATGCGTTCGTAACTAATTACCCCTTCAGCGACCCCGGTGAAAAAACTGTCGCGGGCAAGGTAGTCGAGCCGGTCCATGTCGAGCTGGCTCGAAACAAGCTGATGCAGGAATTTTTTGGGGTAGGTGTTGCAGAAGATCGCGAAGGCCGTTTCGAGGGCCCCTTCATGCTGCCGGTTCAGGGCGGCCATGAATAGTTTTGAAAGATCCTCGTGGTCGAGCGATCGCACGATGGTTTGCTCGAGGGTGTGCGAATAGGGACCGTGCCCCATGTCGTGCAGGAGAATGGCAACCAGCGCTCCCTGCGTCTCCTCTTTGGTGATCGGGATATCTTTCGATTGCAGCACGGCAATTGCCTGGGCCATCAGGTGCATCGCCCCGAGGGCGTGCTGAAACCGGGAATGCATGGCCGAAGGATAGGTGTAATGCGTCAGCCCCAATTGTTTGATCCGTCGCAGCCTCTGGAACCAGGGATGTTCCATCAGATCGAAGACCAGCGCGGTAGGAATGGAGATAAATCCGTAAACCGGATCGTTGACGATCTTTTGTTTATTCTGAGTTGGCAAAATCGGATATTTTTGTTAAAGATTTATAAAAGCGTACCCCAATGCACAATAAAAGCAAACTTACGACATTTATACAAGCAAAGAAAAACTATGGAAAAGATCACAATATTGTGGGTGGATGATGAAATTGATTTGTTGAAACCACATCTGATATTTTTAAAGGAAAAGGGATATGATGTCGTTTCGGTCAACAATGGCCATGAGGCTCTGGACCTCATAAAAACGACTCCGTTCGACATTATCTTCCTCGATGAACAGATGCCCGGATTGTCGGGAATCGAAACCCTGGCGCGGATCAAAGAGCTGTCGCCAACCCTTCCGGTCGTCATGATCACCAAAAGCGAAGAGGAGCGGATCATGGAGGATGCCATCGGTTCCAATATTGCCGATTACCTCATCAAACCGGTAAAACCGAATCAAATACTCCTTAGTCTGAAAAAGAACCTGGAAAATAAGAAACTGGTAAGCGAGAAAACGACTTTTCAGTATCAGCAGGAGTTCCGCAATATCGGGATGGAGATCAGCAACCGGCTGAATTATGAAGAATGGATCGAGGTCTATAAAAAAATCACCTACTGGGAACTGAAACTGGGGCAAACGATGGACGACGGGATGCACCAGGTCCTGAAAATGCAGAAGGATGAGGCAAACCAGGTGTTCTGTAAATTCGTGGAACGGAACTACCCGGAATGGATCAGTGGCAAATCGACCGACCGACCGGTGCTTTCGCACAACCTGATAAAAGAAAAGGCATTCCCGATGCTGACCGATTCCAAACCGCTGTTTGTGATCCTGGTCGACAACCTGCGGTATGATCAGTGGAAAGTGCTTCAACCGATTCTGGAAGATTTTTACCGGATCGAACGCGAAGAGATCTACTACAGCATCTTGCCATCGGTGACGCAATATGCACGAAACGCTTTGTTCAGCGGACTTTTACCGACTGAAATCGAAAAGAAATACCCGAAATACTGGGTTGGCGAAGAGGAGGAAGGAACCAAAAACAATTTCGAAGGCGAGTTGCTGGGAGAGTTGTTGAAGCGTTACGGCCGCGACATCAGGTACTCCTACTACAAGGTGCTGAACCAGGCATACGGTAAAAAGCTGCTCGAACTGATGCCCAACCTCATGGTGAACAAGCTGAACTTTATCGTCTACAACTTCGTCGACATGCTCTCCCATGCCCGCACGGAGATGGAGATCATCCGCGAACTGGCCGATGATGAAAAGGCATACCGGTCGCTCACGGTGAGCTGGTTCCAGCACTCCCCGCTGTTCGATATCCTGAAATACCTGTCGGATAAAGAGGTCAATGTTGCCATCACCACCGATCACGGTTCCATCCGGGTCGATAATCCTGTAAAAGTTTTAGGCGACAGGAATACCAATACGAATCTGCGGTATAAGACCGGGAAAGCGTTGAAATACGAGCGCAGCGAAGTGTTCGAAGTCCGAAACCCCGCCGATATCTTCCTTCCCCGCCTCAACGTGAGCTCTGCATATGTTTTTTGCCGGTCGAACGACTTTTTCGCTTACCCCAACAACTACAACTACTACGTGAACTACTATAAAAATACCTTTCAGCACGGTGGTATTTCAATGGAGGAGCTGTTGGTACCTTTCGTGGTCATGAAACCAAAAGGTTGAGAGCTTGTTGGACGAAGAGTTGGACGGAGAGTTGGACGAAGAGTTGGACAAAGAGCGGACAGGCGGTCAAGTCAATCAATCTTTCAATCAATCATTCAATCAATCAGTCATTCAGTCAATCAGTCAATCAATCAATTCTTTTCAAGCCATGTTAGTTTCAGTTTCTTCCCCTGATGAATTGGTTGCGGTTGCCGGACAATTGCTGGCGGAGCATCCCGGTTCGCGTGTTTTTGCCTTTTACGGCGCCATGGGAGCGGGGAAGACGACTTTTATCAAAGCGATTTGCAGAGCGCTTGGGGTAACTGATATTGTTCTGAGTCCGACCTTTTCGATCATCAATGAGTACAAGGATTTAACCGGTAATTCGTTCTATCATTTCGATTTTTACAGGATCAAAAACATCAGGGAGGCATACGATATCGGTTATGAGGAGTACTTTTACTCCGGATCCTATTGTTTTATCGAATGGCCTGAACTGATTGAAAACCTTCTGCCCGAAGATGCGGTGAAGGTGGCAATTACCACCGGGTCCGACGAGATCAGGAACATTGCTTTCTGAACGGGGAGTATAAGGTAATAATAGCTATTGTGGTAGATCAGGCAGGAATAGAAATATAACAACATCTTTTTAAACCCTCACACACTTTACCGGAAACCGGCCGTGGTAAAGAGCCACAACTAAAAGCAAAAAATTACGTTTACCGGTCTTTAAATTCACCCAGGATCAGTTACGATTTTTATTTACTTAGTAACTGCAGATCAACTTAATTCTTTGTTTTTCTTTTGCGAAATCTGCTTTGCATTCTGTCGCGAAACAATTTTCCGTCCTGTTTTTGCCTCAATTGTAATAGCACCCCGTCGGGGTCGGCTTTGAAACCATTCAAAAATGGATCCGTAAGCGATATAATAATTAGCGATCGTAATCGAAAAATATTATATATATTTACGGTTACGATCGAATTATATTATATTTGTATAAAAAAAGATGGTACCCAGGATACTTGAAAAGGAGATACGAAAATACCTCTTCCAAAAAAAAGCCATTATCATTTATGGTGCAAGGCAGGTTGGAAAAACAACGTTGACAGAACAAATTATCGATGATCTGAAAGAAAAAACGTTGATTCTTAACGGCGATGAGGCCGATGTACGGGAATTGCTCACAAACGTCAATTCCGGCAGATTGAAATCACTCATTGGCGATTGTACCATTGTACTGATCGATGAGGCCCAACGGATTCCGGAACCCGGTATTGTCCTGAAGATCATTCATGATAATTTTAAAAGGGTACAATTAATTGCAACCGGATCATCATCACTGGATCTTGAAAGCAAGATCAGCGAGCCCATGACAGGCAGGAAGCTGGAATTTTTCCTTTATCCATTTTCATTTGAAGAAATGGTCAACTATCATGGTCTCCTCGCAGAGCAAAGGTTGATTGAGGACCGTATGATCTATGGTTATTATCCCGACATCGTGATGAATTCAGGAAATGAAACAAAACTGTTGAAATCCCTAACATCAAGTTTTCTTTTTAAAGATCTGTTGGCTCTTGATCAAATCCGTAAGCCGGTCATTCTGGAAAAAATTCTCAAAGCGCTGGCACTACAAACAGGAAATGAAGTTTCATACTATGAAATAGCACGATTACTTGATATTGACAAAGGAACCATTGAGAAATACATGGATCTTCTCGAAAAAGCCTATATAATTTATAAGTTGCCCGCATTGAGCCGGAATGTGCGCAACGAGATCAGGAAGAGTAAAAAGATCTATTTCTATGATACAGGGATCAGAAACACCATCATTGGGAACCACCTTTCACTGCAATCCCGCACTGATAAAGGCGCTTTGTGGGAGAACTTCCTGATCAGCGAACGTCAGAAATTTTTACGGAATAATGATGTCGATAATACGGCTTATTTCTGGCGGACGACCCAGCAGCAGGAGATCGATTACATCGAGGAACGGTCCGGCCGCCTGTTTGCATATGAATTCAAATGGAAACCGGTTAAAAGTGTCATGGCTTCAAAAACATTTATAAACGCCTATCCGGGGTCAGAATTTCAGGTGATCTCACATGACAATTTCACAGAATTCCTGACTTCACTTTGAGAAGATCGGCTACCGGAAAACCACCCTCTTCCTCTCCGCCTGGGTGCTGTTCTCGATTTTCAAAATATGCATCTTCCCTCAATCCCGCACACACCTTACCGGAAAGGCATCGGCCTTCATGGCAGGATAGGACGACACCGAGAAGTTGATACCGTTCATGCCGTGCGACCAGGCACGGGTGGCATCGATCGGAGTGGATGACCAGAAAAGGACAGCAAAGCCGGCAAAACTCCAGATGGTATTTTGATACAGCACCCCGTCGGGGTCGGCTTTGAAACCATTCAAAAAAGGATCCATAAGCGCTTCGCCGGCCCGGCTTTGCCCGTTATAGTAGTCAAACAGGATGTTCCAGTCGCTTTCGGAGGGGACATGCCAGCCGGGCGGACAGAGGCCCTGGCTACCGGGAGCGGATTCGTAGCGCATGAGCTCGTCCCACTGATAAAGGGATTTACGATTGCCAGGATTTACGATTGACGATTGAAGATACTGCTCTGCGATGCAATTGTCGGTCTGATGAATGATGGTTGGAATGGTGGTTCCGTAATCCAGATTCTTCTGCATCCAGCACTGGGAACCGATTTGCACGGTGGGGTAAACCTTTCCATCCCGGATATCGGTCAGGGTGCTGCCGCAAGGAATGAGTGATTGAGTGATTGAGTGAATGAGTGAATTTTTGGATGATTGACAGCCGGTGGCGTTGGTGTAGGTGTAAGTGATGGTGTGGGTTCCGGGGCCGGCGGCGGATGGAGTAAAGATGCCGGTGGTGGAGTTGACGCCCGGGCCAGAGTAGGTGCCACCCAGGGGCAAGCCTCCTTTGAGCCGGAAGGGTTTGGCGTTGACCGTTGTGATGGTGTCGAAACAGGCGGTAAAAGAGACTTCGGCCGAAGGGATGACAGTTACCGACACCGGGTTGCTGGTGGCCGGGTTATTTGTTACACAATGTACGATTGACGATGTACAATTTGCAATTATCTGATCGCCATCGGAAGGGATGTAGGTGAACACGGGACTGTTTGCGCCTTGCACCATGCCGTTGACCATCCACTGAAACACGGGATTTGAGCCGCCATTGACAGGAGTGGCCGTGAAGGTGACCGGGGTGCCGTCGCAAACAGGGTTGGCCGAGGCTGAAATGCTAACGCTAACCGGCAGCAGCGGGGTCGTTGTCATGATAACCGTGTTCGAGACGGCGGGATTACCGGTAATACAATTGACAATGGACGATTGACAATGGGCCATGACTTGATCGCCGTTGGCAGGGATGTAACTGAATGTTGAACTGTTGCTTCCGGCGTTGATGCCG
>JAQWBQ010000027.1:31073-42959 GCA_028706295.1 Bacteroidales bacterium | reverse complement strand
AAATCAACCGATCCCGAAATCGTCTACTATTACGCCAGCGCCCAGATCCGGGGTACGGCTGTGAATTTCAAGACAACTGCAACCTTCTCGAAACTTTGCGTTTTGACAGGCGTGTGCAATACTTTTTATACCGATCCTGCGGTTATCGACAAAAACTATATGATGATCGGCTTCCCGACCACCGTAAAGGCCGGGGTAACCTACACCAGCGATTCGTCTTACACCAGGCTCATGTATGTTGACAACGCAGGACGGAAATACTATTCCTCGTGGGGCGACAGTCTGAACATTACCATCACGAAATGGGAAGGACATGGCGGAACCGGTTCCGGTACCTTTTCAGGCAAGCTGCGGTATGAGGTGGTACCACCCAATAATCCCGATTCCATCTACGTAAAGAACGGAACCTTCTCGGCAAAAATCTGGTTCGTGACCGGGCAATAATGAATATCTGTTCAATCCGACAGCAAATTGAAATGAACTTTCAGAATTTCTATCTTTGTTAACAAAAATTATAACCTATGAAAAATGTTCTTCGTTTGTTTCAGATGACGGCGCTCCTTTGTGCCCTGATTTTCCTCTATTCCTGTGATGCGCCGGTCACCCTGACCTCGTGGAAAAACCCGGCCGACAATACCAAAGTCACGCGGGTGGTCATTTTCCCGCTGTTCGAAAAACTTGAGTACACCAAGCCCTTTGAGCAATCAATGGTTGCCTATTTCGAGTCGCAGGGGCTGAAAGCCATCGGTTCGCTTGATTTTCTCAATCCCACCGTGAAGTATCCCATGGACGACGTGCTGAAGAAGATCGACAGCCTGGGAGCCAACAGTGTCCTGGTCTTTAAATATACCGGCACCGATAAATCACAAAGCTATGTTCCTCCCACCTATTATGGCGGCTGGGGTGGCGGTTACTGGGGCGGTGGCTATTGGGGCGGCGGCTACTGGGGTGGCGGCGTTGCCACCGGAGGCTACTGGGTGACCACATCGACCCTGAACCTGAAGGCATCGCTTTATGTGAAAAACAACAAAGAGGCCGTCTGGACGGGCGACATCACGATTACCGATCCCAACTACGTGGATCAGGCTGCCAACAACATCGCGAAAGACATCTATGCCGATTGGGTAAGGAACGGATTAACAGGCGGTCAGGCCATGGCAAAATAGTTCAACCACATCCCGGGGGTTCGTCCTCCGGGATTTTTTAAAACGTATTATCCAATTGAAGATCTGACTGCTTATGGGCTGTTTCCGCGCCATCCTTTGCATCATCTTTCCGCCGCTTGCGGTTGTGGACCGCGGTTGCGGGGCCGTGCTCCTGGTTTTCCTGCTGACTTTATGTGGCTGGATACCCGGTGTGATCGCTGCTATTCTATTCAACACCAGAAACTAATGGCAGGGTAACCGTAAAGCAACTGCCCTTTTTGGGTTCCGTTATAACGGTGATATTCCCGCCATGCTTTTCGACAAACTCCTTGCACAGGATCAGTCCCAGGCCGGTACCCCGTTCCTGCTCCGTTCCTTTACGGGTGTACTTACTCTCGATATGGAACAATTTGTTCATAATTTCGGGAGCGATCCCGGTCCCGGTATCTTTAACACTGACCCGGCAGATCGAATCGCTGATACAGGCTGAAACCACCACTTCGCCCTCACGGGCGGTAAATTTGATCGCATTCGTAAGCAGATTCCTGAAAATAGTGTTGATCATCTGGACGTCGCCCTGAACCACAATCAGATCCGTGATGTCCGATCTGAGGGTTATGTTTTTCCGGGTCGCCTGCCCCGCAACAAGATCGATATTCTCCTGGATCCGCTCGGCAAGATCAAACGCAACCGGCTTAAAATCAAGATTCCCTGTCTGGGACCTTCCCCAGATCAACAGGTTCTGCAACAGGTCGAAGGCATGACGGGAAGCATCGCGGATATCACCCACCGATTTCCGGATCTTCGGAATATCAGGGCTATCAAGGTTTCCGAGTACAATATCGGTAAGTCCGATGATCGAATTAAAGGGATTCCGTAAATCGTGCGCGATGATCGAAAAGAATTTGTCCTTGGTGACATTAAGTGCCGTTAACTCACTGTTCAGGTTGTTCAGTGTTTCGTTTTTCTGAACAATTTCGAGATTTTTCTTTTCGATCTGAAGGGTTCGCTCATGAATCTTATTTTCCAGAATGTCGCGCTCCTGCCTTAGTTTCCGCTCCCTGAGCCGGATGTAAACGATGATGATCCCGACCAGTATAAGTCCGTAAATAGTCCATGCCCACCAGCTTCTCCACCACGGGGGAAGTATGAGGATCCGGATCGACCTGCCTGCCTGGTTCCATACCCCGTCGTTGTTCGAACCCTTCACCCTGAAGGTGTACTCACCCGGCGGTAGGTTCGTAAACGGAACAAACCTCCGGTTGCCAATGTGAACCCATCCATTCGACAATCCTTCAAGCGTATAAGCGTACTGGTTCTTTTCAGGATTTGTGTATTCCAGCGCAACAAATTCGATGGTGAATGTCTGGTCGCTGTGCTGCAATACCACTGTTCCGTTTCGATCGGGTTCCACATATTCCTTCCCCATCCGGGTCGATTTGTACACCGCCGTGATCAGGATTTCCGGGATATTCAGATTGTCGCCGAGCTGCTCCGGGTAAAAGGAGTTGAGCCCGTTCATGCCACCGAAAAAGACTTCGCCGTCGGGACTGTTAAAACAGGCCCTGATGTTGAATTCGGGGCTCTGCAATCCCTCGTCAACCGTGTAGGTGCGAAAGGTTCCGGTGGCTTTGTCAAACCTCGACAACCCGCTGCCCGTGGCAAACCACATGGTATTCTGATGGTCCCGCAATATTTCAAAAATGTTGTTGTTCGGAAGTCCGTCCTTTTTGGCATAGTAGAGAAAAGTCGAATCCTTTCTCACATACTTGTTTACATAGGATCCGGTGCCGATCCACATGTCGCCGTTTTCATCCTCGCACAGGGAGATCACGAAATTATCGCACAACGAATTCTTCGATTCATTCTTCCTGAAATGGGTCATCTTCAAACTCACGGGATCGTAAACATCCAAACCGTTGAGGGTCGCGATCCATATTTTTCCTTCATGATCCTCCCGGATGCAATAGATCAGGTTACCCCCGATGCGGTGATGTGGCGGTGAATCGGCTGTAAAGACTTCTGTTGCCGACCATCCGGGGAGAATCCGGTAAAGTCCCGACTGGGTTCCGATCCAGTACGACCCATCCCTGCCGGCGATGACCATACAGATCCGCATCCCTCTGAAATCGGGCACCATCGGCGCTTTGAAAAACTCCTTCAGACGGATAAACCGCCTGTTCTTTGCATCAAATACATGCAACCCGTCGCGTGTTCCGATCCAGATGTTCTTTTCCTTATCACGAAAGATCACGTGAACGAAGTCGTTGGTAAGGTAATGGTTACCCGGCAACGACATGGAAAAGCGCTCCACCGACCCTGTCTCCCTGTTATAGCGGTTTAATCCCTGTCCCCAGGTCCCGATCCATAACAAGCCACCTTCATCTTTATAGATCGATGCAATAACATTGCCGCTCAGGTCGACCGATGAGGAGGTATTGTCGCGCCGGTATAACCTGAATTTGGTCGGTTTCAGGTCTGTTTTACTGATCCCCTGCAGGGTGCCGGCCAAGAGGTTCCGGGAACGGTCGATGGCAAGCGTCAGAACAATGTCATGTCCCAGACCGTGGCGGGATGCGGTATACCGGTCGGCCACCCGGTACCGGTTTTGTTCCGTGCTAATCCGGATCAAACCCGCTCCCTCGGTTCCGACCCAGATGGAACCATCCGGATCCTGGATCAGCGCCCGGATGAACCTGCTGTTGTTATCCGACAGTTCTGATCCCTGGAGTGGAAACCGGTAAATAATACCCCGTTTTTTGTCGATAATGTTAAGGCCGTCGGAAGTACCAACCCAGATCTTTCCGTTACGGTCCTGACACAGTGCGGTAATATTGTCGTTGCTGATGGAACCCGGCTGGGCGGCGTCGTAGAGAAAATAGGTAAAGGTATGGGTACGGGGATCAAAACAGGCCAGTCCCGAGGTTGAACCCATCCACACCGATCCGTCGGCATCCTCCATCAGCGGGATCCGGTTATCGTTAACGGCACCGAGATACCGCAACTCGGTCTGGTAATGAACTATGGTCATTTTAACGGGATCGTGAACCGACAGTACCGGAGGAGTATTAATGTAGATCAACCCCGAACGTGATACCATGATATCATAAGCACATCGGCTCACGGTCGAAATGTAGCCGGTCGTGTAGGGTATCCTGACAAAGCGGTTTTCGGCGGGAATGTATTTGTTGATCCCGTTCTTGGTTCCGATCCATAAATTGCCCTCCTTATCCCCGTTGATGGCATAGATCCAATTGTTGGAAATGGAGTTGGTATCGTCGGGATTGTACAGGAACTGGGTGAAATCATACCCGTTGAACCGGTTCAGTCCGTTCTGGGTCCCGATCCATAAAAAGCCCCGGGTGTCCTGATACATGCAGTTGACCACGCTTTGCGATAGCCCTTCCTCGATCGAATAATTGTGAAACAGGTATTGCCGAGCCTCAGCGGCAATACCATAAAGCAGGCAAACGATGACCAGCGTAATCCTCCCCATTAAATATGAAGATGAGCAAGATGTAAAGATAAAAATAAAACCAGTAAGATGACGACAAAGATGAAAGAAAGTTACATTTTAATCGGGTTGCCTGCGACCAGAATTTTTTTCAAGATTATCGAATTAAATCTTTTTAACTTCCCGATATGCGTTCAGAAAATAACGTGATTTTTTACCATTGACGATCTATTTCACGACGAACATCTTTTGGGAGCAGGTTGATCCTTGGGCCCGAAGGACACAGAGATAAGTGCCGGAAAGGTGTTTCGATGAAAAGAATTCGGCATGGTATGCGCCTGCTTTCAGTTCTCCGTTTACAAGAGTTGTGACAACGGCGCCTGAAAGATCGATCACTTCGAGGGTCACCTTTCCTGCTTCTGCAACATTAAAGGGTACGATGGCTCTTGAATAGACGGGATTAGGAAAAACCGGAAGGATTTCAGTTTTCCCGGGGCGTTCGGAACTGACCGGTTGTATTCCCAACGGATTGAATCCATGCGGGCCAGGTCCCGTGGGGGTATATCCATGGCACACTAAACAGGTCGACAGGGTGCCTGCAAAACCCTGAAGGTTGATGTTTTGGACATTATCTTCGGGTCTTTCCGACGGCAGAATGGCATGAGGAGAACTGTGGCAGGTACTGCAAAACAGTCCGCCATGACCTTTCGATTGTCGGAAAAGCTTGCCCGGTTGTTCGCTGTAATTCGGTCCATGGCACGTTGTTGCTCCGCAGGAGGGTTCTTGTAGCCACGGATTTCGACCGTTATCAATGGTGTTTCCCACATTGGACACACTTCCATGACAATCCTGGCATTTGGTGATGACTCCCCCGGTACTGTGCATGATGTCGCGCCAGCATTGGGTATTGGGTCCAGGGTGACACTTGTAGCAATCATTTACGGTACCTGAGTTGATAAATCCGTGTTTCTGATGGATCACCTGCGAAAAAGGATCCACTCCTGCCTGTCCTGTGGTCCCCAGAGCATTGTCGGCATGGCAGTTGGCGCAAAGTATTGGTTTGTTTGCAATATTGAAACCGGGAACCTGCTCATGAGCGTTCAGGATACTCAATTCGCTCGGATGGCATCCGGAACCCACACAACCGATTTCATGTGAAATCGGAATCACGCTCTGGGTGGTGGCAAGCAATTGCCCGGATGCGGAATAGGCCTTCATCAGTGTCAGTTGGTACGGGGTGGAAAGCGTCGGTGTCGCATCCGGAAAGGCAGTGATCGGTATGCCTTCCACATGATGGTAATTGATGCTGTCGGCTTTCTGCAACGTACCGGTCATTCCAAAACCGGCAAGCCCGATGTTGGGAGCCAATATCACACCGAAAAGGTGTTGAGAATAATTCCAAAAGTTTGTTTTTGTGGCCGATTCAGTATTGCCTGGAATCTCATAGGTAACATAGATTCCGGAAGAGGCCGGCATGACAACCGGAAGAACTCCCTCGCTGCCCTTGAGGATTACATGGGCGCTTTGATTGTTGTAAGGAGGCAGAATGCACATATTTGAAAAATCAAGGTTGGCGCAATGCATCCCCAGGTCATTCCATGCAATCACAAGATACTGACCGGAATTTGTCTTTTCAGGCTTATAAGGTGCAAAAGCCGCGAACAGGAATGGGATAGCCAGAGCTACCAGGATCAGAAAGTAAACTTTTTTCATGGTTAAGTGTTTTGGGTGGGCGACAAATTTAAACATGTAAATATAACCATTTTTTCAGAATTTAAAATACCGGGACTCGTGAAAAACAATCTCAGGGCAATCTGACCGGTACCTGCCTTTAATCTGTTTTCCTGTAAAGATCGAACGGCGGTTTCCACTGTGTCATCCCGATGCCCGGGAGCGATCTTCCCCACGTATTCCTGTACCGGTCGGCCCGGCCGGTAAAATGCCTGACGATCAGCCGGTGAATGACATTCATGTTGGGCAGGAGCCCATGGAACCCGGCGAGTTTTTCAATTGTCCGGTCCTGAATTTCCCAATAGCCGAAGTCGTCGGGCGAAAAACAGACGATATTGACCGGGTCGAGAAAACCGGGAATGGCCGACCTTAGCGGAACAGTCCCGTCGCCGGTAAGCATCTGCCGACCGGGTTCCGGTTGTGTCCATTCGTTCTTCCGGTCGCTTCGGTTAAAATCGAAGAACAATCCCTGTTGGTTCCGGTCAATCTTCACGCCCACGCGGGTAGTTGAATTCACGCCGGCAATACACAGCCAGTTCCCGGACTTCAGCCCGGCGGTTTCCAGCTTCCACTTCCGGATTCGGAGCCGGTGTTCACGGGCTGATTGCAGGAAACCGGAAAAAAGAAGGTTTGCCTTTTCTGCATCATCTCCTCCGGTCACGCTGTGTTTTTCAACATACTGCCGGATGGTCTCCACGATGCTGGGTTGCCAAACAGCGGGATCGAAGAGGTCGGGGTTCACATCCACGGGAGCCTCCACCCCTTCGCAATCGGGCAGGAGGTAGTAAAGCGACGGCGTTACGCGTGCGGCTTCCCGTTCCCGGCTGCCGGGAGGCGTTGTGCCCAGGTCGGCAGTGCCGGTCGCCAGCTTGATGACCGCCTCGAACGAACCCCCGAAAGGCGTTGCCAGGGTAACGACCTTATCGACCCTGTGATTTTTTGCATGCTTCTCCAGATAACCGGCTATGATCAGTCCGCCCATCGAATGGCCGACCAGGTTGACTTTTGGATCTTTGAGAAACCAGTCATCGTGATAATGCCGCATCAGCCGGGTCCGTTCGATGACTTCGGTTATAAACGCTTCGAGCCGTGCTTCGGTATGTTCCAGCGGTTGCCGCCAGTCATAACTGAAAGGATAAACGGGAACCGGATTTTCATCCGACGCGCTGAGGTTGTGCCGCAACTCCTGGATCAGCTCCCGGTATGCGATCTCATAGATCTGTCCCGACTGTACCCGCGCCGGCTCCAATGCTTCATAACGGACCTGGTCGGGATGCAGCGCGACCTGCCCGAATTTTTTCGTGAGTACCGACCATACCGTTTCAGGTGGCAGGAGGTAGTGGTCGTCGAGATAGGTTGCCGTGATCCCCGGCACGACTATCACCGGATAAACCTGTTCCATGACTGAAGATTTTGAGTAAAGATAAAAAATAGGATCGTTTATATCGAAGTATTTGTTATTTATGAGTATTTTTGAGGGAAATGATCCTATGATCACCTTCATCGTAATTTGGGTCCTTTGGTTTCTTTCTGAAATCATGCTCAACCGGTTGCGCCGTGCGAACTACAGCATCCAAAAAGATCATGACCGGGGGACGATGCGGCTGATCTGGCTTGCCATTACCCTCGCGATCGTGCTGAGTATTCTCGCCGCAAACTACCTCCCTGCAAGGATTCTCGCGTGGCCTTACACCGGATATGCCGGGCTGGCAATCATCCTGGCCGGCATGGTCGTGCGGTTCCTCGCGGTCTGGTCGCTGGGGTCACGTTTCACCGTGAACCTCGCCATCAGTGAAGAACACCGGATCAAGACCAACGGGATATACCGGTGGATAAGGCATCCGTCATACCTGGGGTCGATCATCTCGTTCATGGGCTTTTCACTGTCGCTGAATAACGCAATCAGCCTGGCAGTTATCCTGCTCCTCGTCGTCCCGTCATTCCTGTACCGCATCCATGTTGAGGAACGGCTGTTGATTAACGAATTCGGATCGGAATACCTGGAATACAAGCGTAAAACACGCCGACTGGTCCCATGGATTTACTGATCCGCCCAATTGCAAAAGGATTCATAAACACCTCTGATAAGAATTCAAGCTAAGCTTTGCAGTATGAAACAGTTTATCTTCCTTATTTGGATTACCCTGATCCCGAATCAGGTATTTTCCCAGTGGGTAAATCTAATTACCGTAACTCCGGTGATCGATTTCACCGCCGTGCAATTTCTGAATTCCGACACCGGGTATGCCGTTGGTTGGAGTGGCAGGATCATAAAAACCACCGATGGCGGGAATTCCTGGAACGTTGTGGCGAGCGGAACCAACTTTGACCTGTTCGCGGTACACTTTCCGACGGCAAGTACCGGCTATGCCGGTGGCGGTGTGCAATACAGCCCCTATATTCAGCTCAACACATTTGTAAAAACGACCGATGGCGGGTTAACATGGAATTATTACCCGGTTCCCGGGAATTGCATTTTCCGATCGCTATTTTTTACCGATTCACTTACCGGCTTCATCGCCGGCTGCAGCGGGAAGGTTATGAAGACCGGTGATGGAGGGCTGACCTGGAGTGAAATTCCCTGTGGCATTAACATCAGTTTCCGGTCCATATTCTTTCCGGAGCCGCAGACCGGTTATGCCGTGGGTTCTTCGGGAACCATCATCAAATCATCCGATGGCGGTGCAACATGGAATGTTTTAAACAGCGGGACGACGAATGGCCTTACATCTGTTTTTTTTGTCAGTGCAACCACCGGGTATGCAGCGGGCAGCGGGGGCATAATCATCAAAACCACCGACGGGGGAGTTTCCTGGAATGCATTGACCACCGGCACCGTAACAAACCTCAATTCCATCAACTTCCCGACCGTAGATATCGGTTATGCGGCAGGCAGTTCAGGCATGTTATTGAAAACATCCGATGCAGGGGAGCAGTGGTTAGTCCAGCAGAAGGTGACCAACCAACACCTGAATTCAATTTGTTTTGTAAATAATAATACCGGATTTGCAGCCGGGGATCGCGGCGCAATGTTAAAGACCACCAACGGGGGAATCGTCGCCATTGAAGAGCTTCAGGATTCCTTTCAGTTGTATCCCAATCCGGGTAACGGAATTTTCAAGATTAAAACCGACCAAAATTTTCAGGGGTCCTTCACGGTTTTTGTGACTGATTTAGCGGGGCACCCGGTATTTCAGAAACAATTCAGCGGGATTAAAGAGATTGCGATAGATCTGACGGGCGTTCGGGCCGGATGTTATGTGATGCAACTGAAGTCGCCCGATCGTTCACTTTCGACCCGTTTATTGGTGATCCTGTAAACAAGACTGTGCCGGAAGCAATTCAGGATCGATGATAAGTGAAGGTTGAATGTTGCAGCGATTCCGGCATTGTAATAAATAAACCGGGAAAACCGGTTATCAAAAAAAATGCATAACAGAAATAATCCATGAAAACCAGGCACACAAAACGATTTCTTCTCTTTTCGATGAAGTCGCAACTGACCCTCCTATTCATCCTCTGTGCTTCAACAATTTTGCATGCACAACAATGGCGCTATCTGAATCAAAAACCTACGGGAAACCCGTTGTACGACGTAACATATGCCTTTTATAATAACTGGTTCGCCGTCGGAGAACGCGGGACCATATTAAAAACAACCGATGGCGGATCCTCCTGGACACAGGTTCAGTCGGGAACAACCCAAAACCTCTATGATATCCTCTTCCTCGATTCCCAAACCGGTTATGCCGCAGGTGACAACACCATCCTTAAAACGGTTGACGGAGGATCGACATGGACCAGACAGGTAGTCCCGTTCAACCAGTTCAGCAGTATTGATTTCCCGACGACCAATATCGGGTACGCTGCAACCGGCTACGGACCCATCTATAAGACCATCGACGGGGGAACCGTTTGGAACCAGCTTCCGGGAACCGATCTGGTAACTCAGCATGCCATCACTTTCCTCAATCCCGATACCGGTTTTGTTGCCGGGCAGGATGACAGTTGGGGTATCGTTGGGGCCATCATGAGGACTACCGACGGCGGAAATACCTGGAATCTATGTTATAGCGACAATGGCACCGGAAACTGGTATATTGCTTCGATATTCTTCACCAGCCCTGTAACAGGTTTCGCAACAGGCGGCAACGGAACGATCCTCCGGACCAACGACGGAGGGATTACCTGGGAGCCGTTGAACTCCGTGACTACCGCCGATCTGGAATGTATTTACTTCCCCGATTTTTACACCGGTTATGTGGTGGGAGCTGACAACATCATCCTGAAGACGACCAATGCAGGTAACACCTGGACTGTTCTTTCGACCAGCCATCCCGGCGGACATTGCTGTTTCTCCAACGTGAGCGTCGGCATGGTCGTAGGATATGTTAACTACCCAACCGGCTACCTTCCCAGTATTTATAAGACTACCGACGGTGGGAGTACTTTCAGTTACTTAAGCTCCGGTTTTACGACCCACCTGAACGACATTGCCTTCCCTACGTCCGGAACCGGATTCTGCGCCGGCGACTCGGGATTTATTGCAAAGACCATCGACAAAGGAGTGACCTGGAACCGACAGCCGACCGAAACTACCGTTCCGCTTCACGCAATCGGATTCACGACCCCTGACAAAGGATATGCAGTCGGCGATTCCGGGGTCATCCTGACTACCGATAACGGAGGCGGCAATTGGATTCCCAGACTTTCACCCACAAATCAAAGGTTATGGTCCATCGCATGCCCCGATGTTAACATTGCTTTTGCCGTTGGTGAATGGGGAACGATCATCAAAACTATTAATGGCGGAACTTCCTGGACATCCCTGACGCCAGGAACCACCCGGTTTTTGTACGACGTCGATTTCAACGACGCAATGACCGGTCTGGCAGTCGGTTCGTGGGGGACCATCCTGCTTACGACCGACGGGGGGAGTACCTGGACAGAAAGGAATTCGGGAACCACCTCCGATCTGAAATCAGTCTGTTGGGTTAACGAAAGCTGTGCCTATATCGTTGCATGGGATGGTTTCGTACTGAAAACCACAACCGGGGGCGAATCCTGGTTTACGGTTCATTCAGGGACACTTGAATATTGCAGTTCGATCTTTTTCCGGGATCTGAATACCGGATATATTTGCACAGAATCAGGTTCTATATTCATTACAACCGATGGAGGCTATTCATGGACCTCCCAGGAATCAACCACCAATAAACCGCTAAAAGCCATTTGCATTACGGCCGAAAACGAGGCCTTCGCAGCAGGCAACCTGGGAACCATCATCGGAACCCATGAAACAGGGGTGTTCACGGCTACCGCCTTTGAAAAGGATGTAGTTGAAATCTTTCCGAATCCCGTGCACGATAAAGTCCTGCTGAAATTTAACGGAAATCCTGACGGTGTCGGTCTGCGCGTTCTGAACAACCTGGGACAAACGGTAATTCAGAGAGATCTGTCTGAATCCTTTAAAGCCGTTGATGTTTCAGGGCTGCCGGCCGGTATGTACTTCCTGATCCTGGAATCCGGAACCGGAACACAGACTGTAAAATTCAT
>JAQWBQ010000027.1:0-30973 GCA_028706295.1 Bacteroidales bacterium | reverse complement strand
TGGGACAAACGGTAATTCAGAGAGATCTGTCTGAATCCTTTAAAGCCGTTGATGTTTCAGGGCTGCCGGCCGGTATGTACTTCCTGATCCTGGAATCCGGAACCGGAACACAGACTGTAAAATTCATTAAAGATTAAAAGAATGTATACCTTTATATCCGTTTTGAATGCATCCTGAAGATCTGATCCGATGAAATATATAATTATTAATAAATGAAAAAAGTAATGACAATCTGTCTCCTGATCCTGATCTCAATGGGATGCAGTAAAAAAGAAACCGAGGAGCCGGGAAATGAACCGGAGTCGTGCCAGGTCAAATACCTCTTCTTCCGCGACGATATTTCCTTTACTGATTTCGGAACCATGAGCGGCATTTCGGGTCCCTATATTTGCTCCTACCGCTACAACCAGGGATCGGTGGACCGCATCACCGGGGGCTATTTCCCCGTTCCTGCAGGGACCAACCTGCTGAATTATATTTTCTCATACTCCACGGTGTACGACTCCATTGCCGCCGGCAACAATACCTTTCAGCTCTTTGAAAAATACATCATCGACGACGGAAATACCTTCGAAAAAAGCACCAATCCCCTCATTTTTTATCTCGATGCACAGAACAGGTTGGTGAAGGTTTTCAGAAAGGATGGTTTAAATCCGGATGGATATGACCTGAACTATACGTATTCCAACGACCGGATCACCGAAACTTTTCAAACCAGTTATACCCGGCGAACCTTTTTCATGGATAACAATAACCTCGTGAAAGTAACTGCCGAACATTACACCCCTCAGGGTATTTTATATTCAACCAAGGAAATTTTGTTCCTCGATTATGATGATCACCCCAACCCGTTTAAAAACCGGTATTACATAACCGGAGCCTTCTTCAGGGCATTTTCCCAAAACAACTACCGGGCTTACACGATCAATCAGTATGGGAAAACATCGGATTCCACTTTCGGACTGATAACCACCTCCCATGTTGATTTACCCCTGACCTATCATTCCAATGGTTATCCAAATTTCGGTGAATAATCCGAATTTTCGATTTCAAAGGATCCATCCCGCTTGACGGGGTTTTTCTAATGTCTTCTATTCCATTTGCCAAAACCAAACGCACAATCTATGTCAACCTGCTCCAAATGCCTGATCAATTCGAATTATCCCGGGATCTCATTCAACACAGCCGGCGAATGTTCTCTTTGCAACCGGTACGGAGGGTTCAAACCCATCGGTGAAGATAAGTTACGCGCGCTTTTTCAACAGGTACGGCAGAACCGGAAATCGGAATATGACGCCCTCGTCCCGCTGAGTGGCGGCAAGGACAGCACCTACATCCTCCATCTCGCAGTAAACGTTTACCAACTGAAGGTGCTCACCATGACTTATGATAACGGCCTGTTCAATCAGATCGCGCTCGACAACATTGACCGGGCCATCCGAAAAACCGGGGCGCCCCATATTATGCGCCGTCCCGATCCGGAACTCCTTAAGAAAATTTATCGCGCCTCTCTGACTGCTTCCGGCGATATCTGCGGAGCCTGTGACATCGGTACCAAAAGCAATATTTTTAAGGTTGCCTGCGACAACCGGGTACCCATGATCCTTTACGGCACCTCTCCCCTCGAGGAGGACTCTTTCGTTCCCGATTCCATACAGGATGTGGCCCGGATGAAGTATATCCTGAAACACTCTTCCGATCTGACAAAAAGGGAGATCGACGATTTTCTGATTTTCCCACACCTGAACCATTTCAGGATCTTTTATAACAAACGGACCGGCAAATTTCCGAAAGAGGTCTCCCCCCTCTTCTACCTGGATAATCCCACTGATAAAGAGATGGGCGAAATTATTACCCGGGAGATGGATTGGGTGGAAGATACCTCCCGCGAATATTCAAAACACTTTGATTGCTTTGCCGAACCCCTGACCAATTACATCCGGAACAGGATATATGGATACGAACGTCATATTTGTCAGTATAGCAACATGATCCGCAGGGGCGAGATCACACGCGGGAAAGCGATGGAACTGTATGCCGCCGACAACATCGCCGAAAAGCCCGACGGGTACCGTCGCACACTCGAGTATCTGGATCTTACGGATCAGGACCTGGAAGAGATCATCAGGATTAAACCCCTGAAATTCGAACGACACACCTCCCGGATGAACAGAATTTTCAGCAAGCTGTTAACCGCAGGGAAAAACTTGCGTCTAACCGGTTCTTAAACGATTACTATGACCGATAAGACCAAAATTGCCTTCAAGGAACTTGAGCGGAGCATCGCCGCGGCCCTGGAGACCTATTCAAATGTACACCGCGGTACCGGGCACCATTCAATGGTTTCGACCCGACTTTATGAACAGTCACGTGAACTGGTACTGGATTATCTTGACCTTCCTCCTGAAAAATACACGGTGATCTTCTGTTCGCCGCGCCGTACCGAGAAATTCACCGGAATTCTCAAACCCGGCAGTTTCAGGGTGATTACGGGCGAAGAAACGGGATTGCCGCTCGGGGTGCAGGCTGTAGCGGTTCAAAAGAAGCATCTCCCCGAAGGGACACCCTTCGAGAGCGGTGGCGGAACGGCAAGGCTTATGGCATCCGGGTGGGTCATCTGGGACAATGCTCCCGATAAGTTTGAAGCAGGAACGCCCGCCATCATCAATGTCATCGCCTTTGCCAAAGCATTGACCCTCCTGAAATCATCCGGTCCGGGCTTGTTTCATGTGGAGGATAATGAAAAATGCGCTGTCGCGGATATTCTGTACCGGGATGAAACCGACGGGCTGACCGGCAAGGAACTCCTCGAAAAACTCCGCGCGACCCGGATCGGACTTGATACGCAGGTTCCGACAACAGCGGGTTGGAAGCGTTATGTGAATCTCGACAACAGCGCCAGCACCCCCACTTTCACACCGGTCTGGGATGCAGTGCGCCGTACCTGGCGCCTGGCGCCCGAAACACACCGGGAACTCATAGCGGAAGTCGGAAAGATATGCGCAGGCATGCTTCATGCTCCTCCCGACACCTACGACGTGATCTTCACCTCCAACACCACCGAGGCCATCAACCTGGCGGCCGACAATCTGAAGCGTGATCCCGATACCGGCACCGAAACGGTGATCGTCAGCTCGCTGCTCGAACACTCCTCGAATGACCTTCCATGGCGGCAAGTCACCCCGCATCCGTTGATCCGTCTTAACATCGACAAAGAGGGTTTTCCGGATCTGATCCAACTGGAGAAGGTTCTCGCGGAATACAACCGGGATAGGATCCACGGAAATCAGAGGATCAAACTCGTTGCCATCAGCGGGGCGTCGAACGTCCTCGGGGTGTGCAGCGATCCGGAAGCGATCGGCAGGATCGTCCACCGGTATGGCGCACGGTTGCTGGTCGATGCCGCACAACTCGTTGCCCACCGCGAAGTCAATATCTCGGGTTGTGACATTGACTACCTGGCGTTCTCGGCCCATAAGGTCTACGCGCCTTTCGGTAGCGGCGCCCTCATCGTCCGTAAAGCACTTCTCCATTTCAATCCGCAGGAAATGGAGGCAATCCGCAAATCGGGTGAAGAGAATCCGGGTGGTATTGCCGCACTGGGAAAGATCTTTCACCTGATGGGCCGCATCGGGATGGAGGTGATCATCCGTGAAGAACAGGCCCTGCATCACCATGCATTGTCGGAATTATCCAAAATAAAGGGTTTTAAAGGTTACGGGATCAAAGATCCCGACGCACCGTCGTTTTCCCGTAAAGCAGGAGTCATCGTGTTTGACTTTAAGAACATGTTTTCCAACAAACTGGCACAGGAGCTGGCAATCCGGGGTGGTATCGGGGTCAGGTTCGGCTGTCATTGCGCCCACATCCTCATCAAAAAACTGGTGGGCGTCGGCCCCTTCTTCGAACGGTTCCAATGGTTGATCGCTACCCTTTTTACTTCAGTCCGGTTCCCCGGACTTACACGCGTCAGCCTCGGAATGGAAAACAGCCGGGAAGATGTCGATACGCTGGTCAGGGTGTTAAATCAGATCGGAAATGGCAAACAGCCGGATAAAATCCGATCAGATACCCAGGGACAGAAGGATGAATTAACCCGGAAGGAGGCTGCTCAAAGAATGGATGAATACGTGGATGAGGCGGGCCGGCGGGTATTCACCGACATGCGGCAGGTTACCTGTTAAAGGCCTGAATATCATTTCGATCCTATGAAACTCTAAATGGCCTGATCACGGGAATCAACATTCGAATGACAGGCGATCCCGTGTGGATTCTTATCACTGAACCTTTACCTGCGCCCATACAAACCACCCGCCGCCGGGGACAGGTGAAAAGTCGTACGATTCGACCCGAACCTCAGCACCCGCTTTCACCACCCCGACAATGGAAGCAGAAGCGCGGGCGCCCGCGGATCCTTCTGCCCGCAGGTAAGCATCATCGGTGACATTCAATATCCTGTCAACCCTGAAAGGCAGGGGAAAAGAGGCTACGGTCACCGGTGAGCCCTGCTCCCAGTTGCTTTTATTCTGATTGACCTTCCCAACGTAAATCCATCCGCCAACGGAGGCCTGCGTGGGAGCGATCTCGGCGACGATCTGTTGCTGGGAGGCCAGGCTGCGTTTTACGGTCCGGTCGGCCACATCCAGTTCACCTTGCGAAACCGTCACCAGGTCGTTGATCTGCTTAACCTCCGACTTCAACCGGGGATCCTTCATCTTCTGCTCCAGCGCTTTCAAACGGCCGGCCAGACTGTCATAATTCCTCCGGGCCAGGTCGACGCTCTGTCCAACCGACCTGGTCTCATCGGCCGCCGTCTTCAACTTCGCTTCCCACGAAAGTCCGCCAATCGTCCCTTTGGTGAACCCGGCCGACACCAGGATGCTGTTGATCCTGCCCGGCGTGATGATCAGGAGCAGAAACAGGATCAGGATGATCCCGTCGCGGAGTATTACCGTCAAATCTTTGAGAATTGACAGAATAACCTGGAATTTATTCGTCTTGGTTTGCATGGAGAAAAATTGTTATGACAAAGTTAATTTTCTAAATGGCGACTGTCAAGCACATCCTGAAGAAAATGACTGGTAAACGCCCTTGAAAAATTATAAATCTGATAAATGATTATATTTACCATCAGAAAATTTGTTTTCCGGGGTTCGGCCTTACGGTGAAAAGACTGTTAAGATATTCCCGCTGATGAAATATCCATTGGAACCAGGTTCATGAAAATTGCAAATGATATTCATGGATATTCCATGTTACCAATGATTTAGAAAATTATTAAAAAATGAAAAGAACAATCCTGATACTCTGCCTGTTCATCCTGTGGGGTCATCTTTCGGCCCAGGAGTGGCGCTGGCTGAATCCCTGTCCCCCGGGATACCAGCTTCACTCCCTAAGTTTCACCGATTCGATCACAGGATACGCCGCCGGTGACCAGGGTACCCTCGTTAAAACCGAGGATGGCGGCGGAACCTGGAGATTGCTGAACACCGGGACCTCGGTTCCGTTGCTGTCGGTCTGTTTTAACAATGCCAGCGATGGCTGTGCCGTGGGCGAAAACGGGATGATCCTGAACACCTCCGATGGGGGAGAGAACTGGTCTGTCCGTTCTTCAGGTACCGCAAATACCCTGACTTCCATGACGTTTTTCCCTGACCAGGTCGCAGGGAACGGAATTGCCGTCGGCTTTTATGGCGTCATCCTCAAAACCACCGACGGTGGCACAAGCTGGAGTCCGATTACTTCGGGGACCACAGCGACGCTGAATTCCGTATGTTTCCCCGATCGCGATACGGGATATGCCGTGGGAATGTACGGCGTCATCCTGAAGAGTGTCGATGGTGGAACAACCTGGATTTCACAGCACTCCGGCACCGAACATGAACTTACCGCCGTCTTTTTTACCAGTGTGAGAACCGGGTACGCGCTCGGTCATTACGAATATGCCAAATCAGATTCCCCGCACAGTGAAGCCGACACTACCTATCTTCTCAAAACCCTTGATGGTGGCGCTAACTGGAGTCTTCAGGCCAAAATCGGACCCAAAGATCACTTTTTTAACTCAATCTATTTTACCGCAGCCGATACCGGGTACCTGGCCGGAAACATGGGCAGGATCTGTAAGACTGTCGACGGCGGAATTACCTGGACCGAACAGGATGCCGGGATGCTGATCACGTTCAGCTCGATCGTGTTCCCTTCAAAAGATGCAAAAAATACAGGATTCAAGGCCGGTTCCGAGGGTGTTATCATGAAAACAACCGACGGCGGGGCAACCTGGGCCAGGCAGGTCACCGGAACTACCAATTGGCTGACTTCCGTTTATTTCGCGGATGAGCAAACGGGGTATGTTTCGGGTGAAGGCGGGCTGATCATGAAGACCGCCGACAAGGGAGAACATTGGGCCATTCGGAACACGGGAACTGATCAAGCTATTTTCTCCCTGCAATTTACAGCCCGCGATACCGGGTTTGCCGTCGGATACGGTGGCACCGCACTGAAAACTGTCGACGGGGGCAGTACCTGGATTCCTTTGTCCACGGGTGCTTCCGCAATCCTAAAGTCCGTCGTATTCCCCGATTCTGATACCGGTTACATTGCAGGCGCCGAAGGAACCATGCTCCGTACTCTTAACGGGGGGGCGAATTGGGAACCGCTGGCGACGGGAACCACACGCGATCTGACCTCCTTATGGTTTACCGATCCGCGTACGGGTTTCGCGGCAGGTCATAATGGAACCATCCTCAGAACGACCGATGGCGGATTTTCGTGGGAGCCGCGACCTTCGGGGACCTCAATTGAGTTATATTCCATCATGTTTCCCGAGCCGTTAACCGGGTACGTTGCCGGGGATATCGGCACCATTCTGAAGACCACCGATGGCGGAACAACCTGGATTGCCTTACAGACCGGCGTCACGGATGGATTGTATTCGGTATTTTTCACCGATGCATACCATGGTTATGCCGTCGGAGGATTGAACCTGCTTCACGGCACGATATTGAAGACCTCCGACGGGGGTGAAACCTGGGTGGTTTCAACCTCCATCAAGGCCCAGTTAAACACGGTACACTTTACCTCATCGGGAACGGGATATGCAGCAGGTGAAGATGGCGCCATCCTGAAAAAGACCTCCGGTGGAACCGGTTTCGGTCCGGTCACGGATGATCCCGGCCGGATCATCATCTATCCGAATCCTGCCCGCGAAACCCTTACCATCAGCCTCGAAGAGAACCCCGGCCGGGTTAACGGCAGCATCACGATTTTTAATATCAGAGGCGAAGCAGTTCTGCATCAACCCCTGGAAAAGAGTCGGACAGTCATTGATACGCAATCGTTGAAACCGGGATTGTATCTCATCCGGATCACGGAAACCGACCGGAACCGGTGGGGTAAATTTATAAGAGAATGAGTGGTATCTCATCTGTCAGCTCCCTGAAAATCATGGATTATCAAAAGAAATAAGAGAATAAAGGGAAATAAGGAAACAAATAGTTTTATAAATTTCAAGGTAACCAATTAATGTAGATCAAATGACTGAAATGAACAAAAAACCCTGGTACGAAGCCTTGTTTGAAAATTACGGGCAGAAATATGATCGCGAGTGCTTCACACAGGGAACACAGGGCGAATGTGATTTCCTGGAACAGGAACTCGGTCGCGACAAATCGCTCCGGATCCTCGACGTCGGATGCGGCACCGGGCGGCATGCGATAGAACTGACCCTGCGCGGATACCATGTAACCGGGATTGACCTTTCGGAGGGACAACTTTCGCATGCCCGTGAAAAGGCCGCAAGGCAAGGACTTTCTATCGACTTTCGCCGGCTCGATGCCCGGGAACTCCCTTTTGACGGGGAATTCGACGTGGCCATCATGCTCTGCGAAGGCGGATTTCCGTTGATGGAGACCGATGAGATGAATTTCAGCATCCTGCAAAGTGTAACAAAAAGTCTGAAAAATGGAGGAAAATTTATTTTTACTACGCTCAACGGGCTGTTCCCGCTCTACCATTCGATCGAAAAGTTCTGCGCAGAGGCAGGCGGTTCGGAAAACGCCACCTACCGCAGCAACACCTTCGATCTGATGACGTTTCGCGATCACAACATCACCGAATTGGAGGATGATTCCGGTAAAAAACTGTCCCTCGATTCCAATGAAAGGTATTATGTGCCCTCCGAGATCACCTGGCTCCTGAAATCGCTCGGTTATGTGAAAATTGACATCTTCGGGGCCAGACTCGGAGCGTTTTCCAGAAACGACAAACTGACCACCGAAGATTTTGAAATGCTGGTCATCGCTGAGAAAATAGGATATATCTCAATTTAATAATAAAGTCATGAAAAAGGTTCATTCGGATAATCCGGGCATGCAGCTGGCCAACTGGGGGACCGGGTTCGCGATTTTCCTCTACCCGTTTCTGGTACTGTTGTTATCGGTTTCGTGCCGGTATAAACCAACCGACGAATTCTACCATGAACTGCACCCGGTTAAACCTGAACTTACCATCCTGGTGAACGATACCCTGTATCCGGACTGGGACGGGCATATTAGTATTTACGCGCAGGCAAGCGGGAAACGACAATATTACCTGGAGATTTTTATTGATGGCGTTAAAAAATTCGGGCGACAGTCTGATAATGGCGGCTTTTATTTTAAGGCTTCTTCGTTCATTAATCCAGGGATTTATCATGCCCTGCTCCGGGTGTTTTGCAGCACGCTCTCCGGAAGCGTCGCGGATGCTGCGAACCTTGAGGCATTTCAGTATGAAAGAGAGGTGACGCTGCTGAACAATGATTTTTCGGGATGTAATTTCATTCCATCCCTGTTGTTCAATCTGAATGCAGGCTCCCTGAAGTGCGAACTGCCCGCTCCGACCGACAGCACACCGATCAGAAAGATGGAGGTGGCAAAGGCGTTGGACTATACATTAGGTTCTATCTTTTATGATCTGAACACCTCCGCCGGGATACCTCCCTACTCCTTTTTCGATCCAACCTATGTCGGAGAACAAGCATTTTACAGAACCACAACTTACACCGGACTTGACGGAAGCCCGGTTTTATATCCTTACCGGATCACGGTCACGGAGAAGAAGTGTGAATGGAGCAACCCCACTTTTACCATAACCGACCGCGGAGCCCCCGACTTCAGTTGGGAAAAATGTCATTATGCCGAAAATTTTGAAGGATACCGGATATATATTTTACCTTATCCGTACATCGAAGTCATTGAATCGGCTATGATTCCCGATATCAACCAAAACTCTTATGAAATCAATGATATCCCATTCCCGGGAACAAGCAAGGTTTATATATCCTATGTCCCTAAAACTACACTCCCCGATTATAGTAGCGTGATAGCGAGGCAAAAATATTCAGTTTCTTGCGAGGTCGAAGCCGGGAAACCCGGGATAAATTTTTATGAGTTCCTGGCCCCAGTCGGCAACGACATTTTCATCCCCGGATCGAATGAAATTATCAGGTATGATGCCGGCACATTGACTCCAGTAGATATAATTAAAACCGGGCAATCCATAAAATATTCGGCAGTCTCTCCCCGGAATCATTTTTTACTGGCAACCATGAACATATGGAACGGTGATTACCTGTTTTACAACGTTGAATCCAAAACCAAATACACGGTTCCTGGCAAGCAAATTTTCGGTTCTTCCTTCGCAGGAGATCGCGTGTCGATTTCCGATCAGGGACTCGCCGCTCTTGTGGGAGACCATAAAATCATTCTGTACGATTTCGTTAACGGCAAAAAACTGGGTGAACACACCTTTAGCGTAAAACCTTTTCCGGTACTGTCGTCATCGGGAACATACCTCTTCGTAAAGGCCGACCAACTCTACCTTTTCAGTGTTTCCGGCGGGACACTTTCTGAAAAATGGCGTTCGGTGAACGGCCCCTACGGTTACCATTTTTATTCATTTTTTCCGGATGATGATAACCGGGCCGTGATCCTCGAAAACCAGGAGCTCGTTATCAGGAATTGCTCCGATTGGAGCC
Organism: Bacteroidales bacterium; assembly: GCA_028706295.1. Lineage (GTDB taxonomy): Bacteria > Bacteroidota > Bacteroidia > Bacteroidales > FEN-979 > CAIVAT01. The sequence continues at coordinate 20,961 of JAQWBQ010000027.1, read as the reverse complement.
TGGTACGAAGTTTCACCGTCGAAGGATCGGAGTTCGGGAACGTTGATTTCAACACGGATCGACTTCTGGTATATGGTTATAGCGACTTCGCAATTTATGATCTGAATACCGGGAATCAAATAAAACATATGAAAACAGGAACCAGTACCCCTATTCTAAGATTACGTGGAAATACCATTTTCTGGAATAAGGGTAAGGCTTTGGTAATTTTCTGATGTAAGTTCCGGTGTTCCATTAATCGAAATCCCCTGCATATCATAAACATGCTAACTAAAGCGAAAATGATGAGTAGGGATTATCCTGTAACCGAAAAAAATTAGCAGCATGAAAAAAATGATGTGTTCATTATTTCTGTTGATGGTGTGTACCTGGACTTATGCCCAGAAATGGGAAACCGGGGTCACAGCAGGGTTCAGTACTTTTGCCATGAAGGATCTGAAATCAGATCTGGAACGCAGTATTCAGGATCTGCCCTTCGAAGCCCGCATTATGACCGAATTTCCCTCCTGGTTCAGCTTCGGTGGATATCTCCGGTGCGGCTTAGGAATTTATTCCCTCGGATTTGAATACGACTATAACTCCACCGCGAGCCGGATCTCCACGTCCGATTACTCCGGCTCCTACCATTTTGACGAACTGCTGAGCGGACACGCGTTCGGAATGGTCAACGCCTTCCGGATCTTAAGACTGGGACATTTCGACGCCGAACTCAGCCTGAACATCGGATATCTTTATACATCCATGAAGACTGAAGAATATCTGGAAGCCTTGGGAACCGTGATTGAGTTTGACAATTCCTATTATTCCGACAGTTATTACATCAAACCCGGGCTGATAGTCTCCTATTCCTGGCGCTTTTTGAAATTCGGGGCCGACTTTGGCTACCTGTGGGATAAAAAGGGCGAGATTAAAAGTGACTCCGTGACCCTAATAAAACCTTATACGACCGACTGGACTGGTTTCCGTGCGGAGATCAGGGTCGGAGTATGTCTTGATGAACTGCTACCTAAAAAAAAGTAATTTTACGGTAAACTCTTTTTGATTATTCCTCCCAAACTAATGACTCTGAACCATGATCTATCTCAGTGAAAAAGAATCCGGGGAATGGAAATCCCTCGCACAGCGTATTGTATCAAACGGTGGAAATCCGATGAAGGTGAACGGCATGATCCGTCCCGGACTGATCCCGGCATTTCATTACTATACCGGGACCTGGTTGCTCTCGGAAAACATGAATTCACAAGGTCTCGATTGGATCCGCGCGGGTATGGAAGGGGAACAGGGAGCCCTGTTCTCGAATGCTTTTCTTGCAAGCTACCTGGGACGCAACGGGGGCAGGCTGGTGATTCCCGAAGCAATCTTCTCCGATCCGGAACCTTACATCCATTTCGCAAATACGCCGGTTATTGCAGATTCGAGGGTCCAATTCCGAATCCACTGCGTTCACACCCTTCCCTCGTTCACCAAACCCCTGCGGATCATGGATATAGGATGCGGTCATGGAAAAATCCTGGTAGATCTGCTGAAAGAACTTCAGCAGTCGGGCCGGATCGGTGCGGTTGGCGAGATTCTGCTGATCGATCCTTCGGAGGGTATGCTCCGGCTTGCGCGTGAAAATGCAGCTGCAGCCTTTCCCGAAGCTACCATCAGGGTCATTCATTCGCGCATCGAAGATTTCACGGAACAAATGGAAGGAACGTATGATATTGCCCTTGCCTCGTTAGCCTATCATCACATGCCATACGAAACCAAACTCCTTCACCTGACACGATTGGGCCGGCATATCGACTTTTTCATCCTTTACGAACTCGACGCCAACAACGATACACCCGAACTGCACAGCCCCGAACTGGCGCTATCGGTGTACCAGTCGTACGGCAGTTTAATGGATGCCATCTTCGCATTTGACGCACCGGTACAGCTCGCCCTTGCCAGCATCGACCGGTTCCTGATGTCGGAAGCGGTCTATTTCTTTACGCAGCCGCGCGGAAAACGCAGCGATTACCACATGCTCAGATCCCAGTGGCATGATGTTTTCATCCAGGGCTTGGGAAAGGAATTTAATTGTCTTTGTGATTCGCTGTGTTATGCCGACGAAAACATTGGGCTGTTTACCATGATCTATGGAAAATAGCCCGCTGCGAGCGCCATTTTAGCGAATGACCACCTTCCGGATTATCCGTTCATGCTCCGTCGTCAGTGAAACGATATAGATGCCGCCGGGCAGGTTTGAAACGTCAAAACTTTGTTCATGACGGCCTGAAGGATAGTTCGCGGCACCATTGATTTTCATCGTTTTCCCGAGCAGGTCGGTCAATGTAAGGCACACAGCCGCCGGCGCCGGCAGATCGAAGAGGATCCGGATCCGATCGGTTGCCGGGTTCGGCAGGCACATGACTTCAACCCCATCCGACCCGGAGGTGGACGCCATTCCGACGGGAACGCACGGATGAAGCGGATCGGTTACCGTGATCGGTTCTGAGCTGATGAAACCGGTGCCATACGGCACAAAAACCCAGTAGGTCCCGGTGTCGCTGATCTGGATGGAAGCCGTGGTGTCGCCGGTCGACCAACTGTACGAATCATAACCGGGATCGGCGTCCAGGTAATAGTTCCCTCCGGTTTTCCTGCATTCGATCACGGGCCGGTGCAACTGCCACGGAAGCTGCGGGTAGTTGAACGACCGGTAACTGGAATAACCCGACGGATACCACATTTCGGCAATCTTCGAGCGATCGGGCTTTACCGCAACCATCCAGGGGTAGCCGCTGTTGGTAAACCCAAAATCGATGATCCGGTTTCCGTTTTCAAGGGTTTGAAAACTCCCGCAGGCGGCGCTGTACATCGAACTGTCGTAAACATAGTCCCATACCAGATCAGCAGTCAGGGCGGTTTCATCGAGCTGGTATTCCAGTGCCCTGCACATCCGCGGATTGGTGTACTGTCCGTTGTCGAACAGGGTAATGCTGGTCGGCGATACCCGTCTGATGTCATGTTGACCCGTGAACTGTACGGTATCATTTAAAAATTGGAACTGGTTCTGTTTCCCTCCGAACCTCCAGATGATATTTCCGCTGGTTCGGCTGATTTTCGTGATCTCGTTGAAATGACGCAATGATAAAAGGACGTTGCCGTCCTGGTCGCACTCCACGGCGTTGGCATGGGTCCAATCGACTTTATTGGGATTCATCAGCCAGGTCTGGTTCACATCGCCAAACTGGTAATGATCGTGACCTTTCCACTCCCAGACCAGGTTTTTATTTTCGTCAAACTCCTGGATCACCACACCCATCACCTGGGCGGAAGCCGAGCCCGGCTGGGTATGGTTGAAGCCAAACCAATGATAGGAGGAAAGATTCATAATCCGGGTCTCCGTGCCAAAGAGCAGGTAGTGCCCGCCCGGAATGATCTTTAAATCGTGCTGATCGGTCGTGAATCCATGAAGGCATTCGATTGAATCCACTACCATGAAGGTACTGTCCATGAGATAGAACCTCATTTTGGGAAGGTTGAAATAGCTCATCCTGCCGTCCGGCTGAATCTTGAAATCGATGATCTGGTAGGCTCCGGGACTATCCTCCACATACCTGTAAAAAACCACCCTTCCGATATGGTCAAGGATCAGCATTGTGTTGTTGTAGGTATAAGGTGGCGAGTTGGTATAGGGGATCAGAAAATAATAGCCCTGTGTTGCTGATGAATCCATGATCACCATGTTCAGGGGCGGGAGGTTTTGCGACCGGGCCGCATCCGGAACTACCAGCTCGAAAGTCAGCAATATCAGTATAAAAGTTAAAAACCGGGCAGAAACTACAGTCATATTTCAAGGAATCGGTTGAGGTGGTAAAGATAACAGTTAATCCGATATCAAAAGTCCAATCGTAAATCGTAAATCATGTTCAATCGTAAATTATAAACAGTCTCTTACTTTGTCGGAAAATTATAGGACAATCCGATGCCATCGGCGCCCGATGTCAACTGCAGGTTTCCCGCTTTTTTCCCCAGAGCCGCCCGCGCATTCCCGGTCAGGATGGTTCCCGCAACCGAAGCTGCCAGGCCGGCTCCTACCAGGATCCATCCGGCAGTTTTCAGGGAGGGATTTTTTAAAGTGCGCTGATCGGTATCATAATTCGAGCCTGCATCCATGTTGGTGGCGGCAACTGCCATCATGATTCCTCCGGAGAGGCAGAGCACGGGAGCGATGATGGTCATCGTCTGGGCAGCATCAAGTGTCCGGAATAATTCTGTATATTCCGGCCTGGTTGAATTTCTCAAAGGACGAAGGATCGCTGAAGCCCTGCCGACCATGATCGGCGGAAACAAGGAAAAAGTGAACCGGCTTGTGGCCAGAACGAGATGTGATACATTGACTCCCGGGTTTAAACCATTCTCATATTCCAGCGGAAACCCGCCGATAAGCGCCATTTCCACGTTACTCGCCACTCCCATTCCAATGGAGAGCCCATTCATAACATTGGCTTTCAGTAACAGTCGCCGGGCTTGTGAAATCAGAACGCTATCCGGTATATTCTGGCTGAAACTCAGTGACCCGGACATCATCAGGATGCCCAGGAATACGGATAATAATGTTTTTGTTTTCATAACGCTGCGGGTTTTGGATGGTTGCATTGACGAGACAAAATAACACCCGTGAACCCGGAAATTGAAACTGAAAAATGCCGGGAACAATGCCGGAATTGCAGAAATTGCAACCCTTTGACGGTTTGACTGAGTTTTTTTCAGATCGGTTGCAAAAAATGCAAATTGAAGCGTGAAATGACACCGGTGAAGCAGAAATCCTTAAATTTTCTCCTTTGTAATGGATCAAACAGCAAAAAGTCACATCCCGATTTTTCCTAATTTTGGCTTAAATCATATATCAGAATGAAAGGCAACCTGAAGATCTATTTTGCCGGTTCCATCCGGGGAGGACGGGTTAATACTGAACGATACCGCGATATCATCCGGCATCTGCAGGAATACGGGCAGGTGCTCACGGAACATATCGGCGATGAGAAACTCACCGCCGCCGGCGAGTCAGCAATGACCGACCGGGAGATCTTCGGGCGCGACCTGGAATGGCTGAAAAGCGCTGATGTCGTCGTAGCAGAGGTGACCAGTCCCAGCCTGGGTGTGGGATTCGAGATCGCGACTGCCCTGCAGCTTCATAAAAAGATTCTGTGTCTCTTCCATCCCGGAACCGGCACACGCCTTTCGGCCATGATCTCAGGATGCAACGGGATCGTCGTGAAAAATTGCTCTACTCTGGCAGAAATTAAAAGTTCTATCGATCTTTATTTTAAAGCAATCCTCTGATGCCTGCTCATTCCCCTTTCATTTTCAGGATCAGAACATTCTTGCCATCCCTGTAAAGATAATCGACCTCACTGCACCGCGCCCTGATCAATCGTACCGGAAGATCGTCTTCGACTGCCTCCTCGTCGAGGGGATTGAAAGGCGGACCGGCGTTTTCACAGGTCAGTTGCAGGAATTCCTCTTTTTCCGACCAGGCAAGCCGGATATCGACATCATTAAATTCACGCTGAAGGATCAGTACCTCCTCCGTAATATGAATGACGTGTCCGGTTGCTTTGGCTCCCACGAGATGTTTCTCACAAAATGCCGCTATCTCGCCTTGCAGGGCATAGAGGTCGTAATCGCGACTATGAATGTGGTAATTCAAGCTGCGAACGCGGTTGATGAAGGCCCTGGTCTTTTCTTTTTGCGGATTTTCGAAAATCTGCTGAGGAGTACCCTCCTCGTATATAATCCCTTCATCCATGTAAAACACCCGGCTTGAGATGGTGCGCGCGAATTCCATCTCGTGGGTAACTATGACCATGGTCATCCCCTCACGCGACAAACGGCGGATCACGGCGAGCACTTCGCTCACCATGGTGGGATCGAGGGCGGAGGTGGGTTCATCAAAAAGCAAAATCTCAGGTTCCATGGCCATGCAGCGGGCGATAGCGACGCGTTGCTTCTGCCCGCCCGATAACTCGTCGGGATAGGCTTCAGCCTTTTCAGCAAGGCCAACCAGCTTCAGAAGTTCAATTGCTTTGGATTCGGCCTCCTGTTTTGACTTTCCAAGCAATTTTACAGGCCCGATGGTCAGGTTTCCGATCACGGTAAGGTGTGCGTAGAGGTTGAACGACTGAAACACCATGCCCATCCGCCGGCGAATCTCCGGCACGTTGGTGTGCTTATCGAGAACCGGGATCCCGTCGATGAAAATGGCGCCCCCCGTCGGCGTTTCCAGTAAATTCAGACAACGCAGGAAGGTACTCTTACCGGTGCCCGACGGCCCTATGACCGAAATAATTTCACCCTTTTTAATCTCTGTGGTTATGTCGCGTAAAACGGCCAGCGAACCGAAGTGTTTTGAAAGGTTATCGACCCGTATCATACCCTTCCCTCCTTTCCTGATTGAACGCGTGTTCTTTTAGGTTTGACAGAAATTTCAATCCTCCCGAGCAACCAGGCCATCAGCCAGGCCAACGCGAGGTAAATAATTGCCACCATGAAAAGCGGGAAAAATGCATCGAAGGTCCTGCTTCGGATGATATCGCTCGCTTTGGTCAGGTCCTGAACCGCGATATAGCCGACGATCGAGGTCATTTTCAAAAGAGAGATGAATTCTCCCTTGTAAACCGGTAAGATGGAACGGAGCGCCTGGGGCAACAGGATGTACCAGAAGGTCTGCACCCGGGTGAACCCTCCGGCAATGGCAGCCTCCTTCTGCCCTTTATCAATGCTCTCGAGCGAAGTCCGGAACATCTCGGAAACATAGGCTCCGAAATTCAGTCCGAAAGCGATCACCGAAACAAAAACCGGATCGATGTTCACGGAGGCGAAAACTATGTAATAGATGATCATCAGCAGCACGAGTACCGGCATTCCCCTCAGGAGCATGATATAAAAGCCGGCAAAACCCGAAAGAAAACGGTTCTTCGACATCCGCATGAAGCAAACCAGGCCGCCGATCAGGGTTCCCAGGATTGCCGCCAGCAGGCTGATGATGATGGTTACTTTAAGTCCGTCGATAATGTGGAGGTATCTTTTTTCGAGCAGGATGTTGCTGTAAAAACTGTCGCTGATCTTCGTCCATAACCGGCCGATTCCCGACCGTTGCTGTCCGGCAGCGCTGTTCTCTGCTACAACCTGTCCCATTCTGTCCTTACGGGCAATTACGCTCACACCCGACTCGTAATAGGGATCGGAGAAATCAATCTGTTTCTTCCGCTCATCGGTGATCATCAGCGAACTGGTGATGATATCAATCTTGTTGGTGGAAACCGAAGCAAGCAGACTTCCGAACTGCAGATCAACGGGGACCATCTCCTTTCCCATCGAGGCGGCAAAACGTGTCGAAAGCTCAATGTCGAATCCCACCAGCCGTCCCTCTTTCATCAGGCTGAAGGGCATTCCCAGATCGCTCACGACTCCGGCCCTGAGCTGACCGTTTCTGCCGCTGGTTTTAATTTCTGGCATCACCTCGATACCCTTCTTCATCCACCGGTCGACCATGTCATCATAAATACCCTGTTCCTTAATCTCTTTTAAAAACGCGTTGAAGGATTCGCGTAACCGGTCATTCTCCTGGTTAAAACCCGCGCCGATCGGAACAGTAAAGAGATTGGGGAGGAGGATGCCGAGGGCTTCATTTTTCCTGAAAACATCCTTCAGCGATTCATGATCATAAAAGGCCACATCCGTTTTGTCGGAATTCAACGCGAACAACATGTCGGAGATGTTCTGGTATTGGAGAACGACCGCCTGCGGAAAGTTCTTGGTAGCATAGGTGTCGTGAACGCTGCCCAACAGCACCCCGATACGCTTGGTTTTTATATCCTCCAGCGACTTCATTACACCAGAGGCCGGAGTCGTACCGGGTAGCTGGTCTCCGGCAACCATCACCGCGATCCCGCTTTTGTAATAGCATTGTGAAAAGAGCACGGTTTTGGCCCGTTCCTTCGTAATCGACAGCCCGGCCCCGATCATATCCACCTTCCCGGCAATCAAAGCCGGCAACATCGCGCCGAATTCCATGTCGACGATTTCAAGGCTCTTGCCAAGTTTTGCTGCTATACGAGAGGCAAACTCAATATCAAAACCCACGACCCGGCGAGAACTGTCGTAAAACGACATCGGCTCGGTAACCGCGGCGGTTCCGAACCGAAGTACGCCGTTGGTTCCAGGTAAAGGTATCTCGGGCATGGGAGCGGGATTTCCCCTGGAAGGAAACCAGCGACGCGTCATATCGTCGTAGGTGCCATCCTTCCGGAGTTCGGCCAACACTTCATCGATGACCCCCTTCAGGGAATTGTTTTGAAGCTGCACGGCAAAACCATACTGGTCGTCGAAAAGCAATTCAGGCAGCACCCGCAACCCCTCGTTCTTGGCGGCGACATTCATCAGGATCGGAAGGTCGTACACGGCCGCATCCGCCTTCCCATCCCTTACAGCAATGGCACAATCGAGTACGCTGTTGTAATACTCGATCACGGCGTCGGGGTATTTTTTCAACACGAACTGATCGGCAACCGTTCCGGTAGGCACGGCAAAGGTTTTCCCGCCGTGAAGCATCTTCAGGTTCATGATGTCATGACCCTTGTCGCCGCAACCGACCACGAATAAGAGAATCAGGATCAGGAGAGAATTCAGATATCGCATGATTAGAGGATAATTATAAGTGAAAGCAAAGCTATAAAATCCGGAAATATTAAAAAGCCTTGCCGGCACAATCAGAGATGTATTAATTTACGATTGACATGATTTACGATTGACATGATTTAAAACTCAATGATTTATAATTGACATGATTTTAGATTGAATGTCCGATTTCTGATTTATGGTAACCACCTTATGATACGATCATATACCATGAGGTTTGACATTAACCTGTTACACTAATTTTGAAAATAACATTCATTGATCTGCAATTCATTCGTGAATCAAAAATCTTGTTCAATCGTAAATAGAAAGTTTTTTCACCTGTAAAACTAAAGTTATCCATACGCTTATTCTACCCTGAAAACACCGCAAGCCTCCGAACGTGAAGCCACTTCGATGCGCACCCCGTTGGAATGGAAGGAAAAAAGATCCCCGACGAGTTTGGGATGGTTGTTTTGCGCAGATAGATGGGAAAGGATAAGCAGTTTCAGCTCCGGCGAACGGTGGTTGAGGAAGAGCTCCAGCGCCTGGAGATTCGAAAGATGGCCCTGCTCACCCCGTATGCGCCGCTTCAGGTAGCGGGGATACGGCCCGCGTTCAAGCATCCCTTCATCGTAGTTTGACTCAAGGAAGGCTGCATGGCATCGCCCCATCTGATGGATGACCCGGTCGCAGGCCAGTCCCAGATCGGTGAACACCCCCACGGTGAGACCATCGCCGTGAACGGTAAAACTGTGCGGATCTGCGGCATCATGGGATTTCAGAAAAGGTTCAACGGATAGCCCACCCACAGGCACCGGCTCACCACCGGAAAAAGGGCGTACCAGATCCTTATCGAAACCGATTCCGCTGTACCAGCGTGTCTTTTCGGTGATGTAAACCGGGATGCAATGGCGCCGCGACAAAACCGCCACACCACGGGTATGGTCGGTGTGCTCATGGGAAATAAAGATAGCTTTCACCTTTTCGATCGGCAATCCCAAACCGTTCATCCTGCGGATGATTTCCCGGTTCGAGATTCCCGCATCAATAAGTATTGCTTCGGTTTCATTGCCGATATAATAACAATTTCCGTTACTTCCCGAATTGATGGAGGCTAAAAACAAAGGCATGGTGCAAAGAAACGGAAAAATCCGGCGCCAGAGCACGAAAAACAACTCCTTTCGATTTCGACTTCAAATGTCGGAGCCAGTGAAACATTTTTCCGGAAATGAATTATATTTGTCTTGCAGTCCGGGCAACGGTTGCATGACCCGACCACCAAAAATGAACATGCTATGCTGAATATTTGTAATTTGTGGCAGTAAAATCGCCTGGATTCAGTTAGACTGTGCAATTTAGTTTGAAATTTTTTGCAAACTAAATTAGTCGAAGTCTACCGCAGAAATTCCGCCTGTTTAAACATTTAGCATGAAGATAACCCACGAAAAGCGTACAAGACAAATGATCAGGATCAGAAATGGATTGTTGTTCCTGTGTTTCCTGATCTTTATCCTCACAGCCCTGTTTCCACCATGGGACGCTGTGGTTGACCCGTTCGGAGATATTCGGAAAGTTCCGGTCGGATACCATTTTTTTGCCACCCCACCACATAGTCCGTATGGTTTCGAATCATACATCCTCATCAACTATTCCCGTATCCTGATTCAATGGGGAATCCTGTTTCTCTTCTCCCTGGGAATATACAAAGTTCTCAACGCGAAAATCAGGAAGCTGAACTCCGAAAGTGGACTGGCGGACTAGCGGACTGGCGGACTAGCGGACCAGTTTTTTTTCACCACGGTACCACGGCACTATGGCACCGCGAAATGAGTGGACAAATTGATTTACGATTTACGATTGATTGATTGACTGATTGACTGATTGACTGAATGATTGATTTATTGATTTATTGATTTAATGAGTGAATGTGTGATTCTTTTCCTAATCGCTATTCGCTGATATCTAATCCCTTCTTTGAATTTTGATATTTGATCTTGAAACCCTGAAACACTGAAACACTAAAACACTGAAACCCTTTGAGCCTTGAGCCTTGATCTTTGATCCTTGAGCCTTGATCTTTTTTCCCTGATGCCTGATTTCAATTTTGAGAGATAGAAATTTATTTTTCAACATTCTGAATTTTAGGCTAAAAAACATATATATTTGTATGTAATATCACACATAGTCCCTTCAATAAAAATTTCACTCTAATTCTTCAGATATGAAAAAAATATCCTTTCTTTTTCTGTTACTTGCTCAGATGGCCGTCTTTGCGCAGGTAACCGAGCACAAGTCGCCGGGCGATACCATCGGTCCGTTTACCACCATCACCTTCGAGGAGCCCTCCTCCAATATTTCGGTTGTCGCTTCTCCCACAAACATATGGCAGATCGGGGTCCCGCAGAAAACCCTGTTCAACCAGGCCTGGTCTCTGCCAAAGGCAATCGTTACCGATACCATGGGTAACTATCCTGAAAATAACCACTCCATATTTGAATTCGGTTTCGGACCATCGGCAATGGGTGGCTTTTATGCAGGTTGGTTCTACTATAGTATATTCATCGATTTCAGGCACCAGTACGACACCGATACCCTCCAGGATGGCGGCTATATATCTGTTTCATGGGATGCCGGACAGACCTTTATGAATATTCTGGATGATACCATCTCACAACAATATTATTATAGTATCTCGCCACTCCACCCGGAACCATCCGCGTGGGGAAACACCAATCTTTATCAGGAGAGCCAGACACTCTTTAACGGGGAACATGGCTTTTCAGGCAAGTCCAACGGATGGGTTCAAAGCTGCATGGCATGGTATGCAATTCCTGTAAAAAATCCATTTCTCGCCCTAAACCAGGATACGCTCATTTTCCGGTTCAATTTTATCTCCGACAACATCCCTTCTTCCCGCGAAGGCTGGATGATCGATCAGATCAGACTTTTCTCCATTGATATTGGCGGAGGGATCAGGGAGGTGATGCCGGGAACCCAACGAAGCTTTGTGACCCCGAACCCGGCCATCAATGATGCCCTGGTCACGCTTAACAAAATTTATCAGGATGTCGATTTTCAGCTTTATAACAACATTGGAAAATGTCTGGAGCGTCGATCTGTTACCAATAGCGACCAATTTACACTGGATGTCTCAAAACTCCCATCCGGAACCTACTTCCTGAAGATACTACTCGACCGGCAATACTCAGAAACCCGGAAAATCATGATCCTCCGGTGATCCGGACTGATTGATTGACTGATTGATTGACTGATTAATAAAATTGAGTGATTGAGTGATTGAGTGAATTTAAATAGCGATGTAGCGGAGATGGTCAATATTGCTTCCCTAATCGCTAATCGCTGATCCCTAATCCCTTCTTTGCATTTTGAATTATTTAACCCTTTCGCCTTTTCGGTTATCGATCCTTCCTTAAAAACACATCCTCCGGGTAGTCCTACTAATTTATTGCATTTCTGATCCGATTTATGAAGCGCCTATAAACTCTTCATCAGGAAACCTTGCAATAACTAAGAAAATTATTTTTATTTAGACGTATTATAAATAAGATTTTTGCTTATTTTTGCATCGGGAATGAAGTTCATCTGACCCATCAAATTAAATTAATTATCTCATGAAGACACTAATTTTCATAATTATGGCAACGCTTATAACCCTGACGGGCCAGACCCAGTCAGGTAAATCGTTTTACGATTTCAAGGTAACCGCGATCGACGGAAAACCTTTTGATATTTCGACTTTGAAAGGGAAAAAAGTTCTGGTTGTCAACGTGGCATCGAAATGCGGCTATACCCCGCAATATGAACAGCTTGAAGCGCTCTATCAGAAGTACGGCTCCGGCAATTTCACCATCATCGGATTCCCGGCGAACAACTTCCTGGGACAGGAACCGGGAACCAATGCCGAGATTATCGGGTTCTGTACCACCAAATATGGCGTAACCTTCCCGATGATGTCGAAAATATCGGTCAAGGGAAAAGATATCGATCCGCTGTACAAATGGCTTACGACCAAATCGCTGAATGGCGTTCTCGACGCGCCGGTCAAATGGAATTTTCAGAAATTCATGATCGATGAGAATGGTAACCTGGTCGGTTTTACACCTCCGGGAGAATCTCCAACGAGTGACCGGATCCAAAAATGGATAGAAGGTAAAGGACTGACAAACAATGAGTAACGATTGATGTTAAATTAATGCCATATTCTATTCACTATTCACTATTCGCTAATAACTATTCGCTATTCACTAATAACTAATCGCTATTCGCTATTCGCTAATCCCTAATCGCTACTTTAAATTATGAAACAGTACAAATGCACCATCTGCGGACACATTTATGATCCCGCGAAAGGCGATCCCGATTCGGGAATACAACCGGGGACCCCGTTCGAACTTATTCCCGGCGACTGGGTGTGTCCGATTTGCGGGGTCGGTAAAGAGGACTATGTGATGATCTGAAAAAAACTACTATTTTTGGTTAAAAAAATCATCACTATGGAAAAATCGATCAAAGGAACCATTACCGAAAAGAACCTTCTCAAGGCATTTGCCGGTGAGTCGCAGGCAAAAAACCGTTATACTTTTTTTGCCAAACAGGCGCAGAAAGAGGGTTATGAACAGATAGCGGCATTTTTTACAGAAACCGCTCTCAATGAAGAACAGCATGCCAAGATTTTCTTCCGTTTCCTGGAAGGCGGACCGGTTGAGATCACCGCGACCTACCCGGCCGGAATCATCGGAACCACGGCTGAAAATCTGAAAGCTGCCGCCGATGGAGAACTTGAAGAGTGGTCGGAACTCTATCCCGAGTTTGGCAAGATCGCGGGCGAAGAAGGTTTTCCCAAAGTTGCCACGGCATTCAAAATGATTGCCACGGTCGAGAAGCATCACGAGAATCGCTACCGTAAACTGCTTACCAACCTTGAGAAAAACAAGGTATTTGAAAAAGAAGAAAAAGTGTACTGGATCTGCCGTAAATGCGGCTATGTACACTTCGGAACCAAAGCCCTGCAGAATTGCCCGGCCTGCCAGCACCCGATGGGTTATTTCGAACTGCTGGCCGAAAATTACTGATGACCGGGTATTCCGTTTGATACAAAATAAAAATCATTAAAGGATGAAACAACGCGTGTTTAAGAAATCGGAGGTATTGGCCGATTATAAGCTTGCCAACGAAAGCCGGCAGGTCAGTTTACTGGGGCGCCGCGAGGTGCTGGGCGGAAAAGCCAACTTCGGACTTTTCGGCGACGGTAAAGAGATCCCGCAAATCGTCATGGCCAAATTCTTCAGGGATGGAGACTGGCGGTCGGGCTATTACCGTGATCAGACTTTCATGATGGCAGCCGGCTTATCGAACCCCGACCATTTCTTTGCACAGTTGTACGGTGACACCGACCTGGAACGGAATCCCGATAACGGGGGCCGGCTGATGAATTGTCACTATGCCACCCGGAGTCTCGATGCGAGCGGCAATTGGAAGGATCTGACAAAACAGAAGAATTCATCGGGCGATATCTCTCCCACCGCCGGACAGATGCCCCGCCTCCTCGGATTGGCGCTTGCCTCGAAAATTTTCCGGAACAGTCCTGAAATGTGGGACAGCACCGGAAAATTCACCGTTAAAGGAGATGAAGTGGCCTTCGGAACCATTGGCGATGCCTCTACCTCCGAAGGTCACTTTTTCGAAACCATTAATGCCGCGGGAGTTCTCCAGGTACCGCTTGCATTATCGGTCTGGGATGATGGCTATGGGATCTCAGTTCCAAAAAAAATCCAAACGACCCGTGAGAGCATCTCCGAACTCCTGAAGGGATTCATAGCAGATGAAAACAAGCCTGGAATCCTGCTGTACACCTGCCATGGCTGGGATTATGCCGCGCTTCACGACATGTACGAAGAGGGAATTGCACGGTGCCGCAAAGAACACATCCCGGTTGTCTTCCACGTCACGGAACTGACGCAGCCACAGGGACATTCCACTTCAGGATCGCACGAACGTTACAAATCGCCCGAGCGGTTGCAATGGGAAAAGGAACACGACTGCATCCGCCTGATGCAGCAATGGATCCTGGATCAGAATCTCGCGACAGCCGAAGAACTCGACGCCATCGAAGCCGGGGCCGTTAAAACCGCGAAAGCCGCCCGCGACCGGTCATGGAAGAATTTTCTCACACCAATCAAAGCAGAACGCGAACACCTGGTATCGGTCGTTAAAACAACCCACTGCCCTTGCAAGAAGCAGGATCGGATCGATAAGATCGTCGCCGACCTCGAAGCCATTGCTGAACCGATACGCAAAGACATCATCTCCGCCGCAAAGAAGATCATGCGCGATGTCTGCACCTCCTGCAGCATGAAAAAACCGATGAAAGCAGATCTCGAAGCCTGGCTGGAGGAACAGCGAAAGCTGAATGCCGACCGATACAGTTCGGATCTGTACAGCGAATCGAAAGACGGAGCCCTGAAGGTGGAAGGCATACCTCCTGTATTTAATGAAGACGCCCCGGTCGTGACGGGCCGCGAAGTCCTGAACGCCAATTTCGATGTGCTATTCCGTGAAAACCCACTGGCTTTGATCTTCGGAGAAGATGTCGGAAAGATTGGCGGGGTAAACCAGACGCTGGAGGGGATGCAGGCGAAATACGGCGAACTGCGGATCTCTGATACCGGCATCAGGGAAGCCACGATTGTCGGGCAAGGACTGGGACTGGCCCTTCGCGGGCTCCGTCCCATCGCCGAGATCCAGTATTTCGACTACCTCCTTTACGGATTGCAGGTAATGAGCGATGACCTGGCCACCACCCGCTACCGCACCAAGGGCGGGCAAAAAGCCCCGATGATCATCAGCACCCGCGGGCACCGGCTGGTCGGGATCTGGCACTCGGGATCTCCGATGAGCATGGTCATCAACAGCATCCGGGGCATCTACGTGATGGTTCCCCGCAACATGACCCAGGCTGCAGGTTTCTACAACACCATGATGGCCTCCGACGATACCGGCCTGATCATCGAACCCCTGAACGGCTACCGCCTGAAAGAACGCATGCCGGCCAATATCGGACATTACCGTGTTCCTTTGGGTGTTCCCGAAGTTTTGCAGGAGGGATCCGACATTACCCTGGTCACGTATGGCTCCTGTGTAAAAATCGCGCAGGAAGCCCTGCCCCAGATCAGCGATTTCGGCATCTCGGTCGAATTGATCGACGTCCAAACCCTGCTGCCTTTCGACCTCAACCACGAAATTGTGAAATCTCTGAAGAAGACCAATAAAATCCTCTTTTTCGATGAGGATGGAAGCGGCGGGGCCACAGCTTTCATGATGCAGAAGGTTCTGGAAGAACAAGGCGGATTTAATTTCCTGGATGCGGAACCCCGCACCCTTACCGCCAACGACCACCGTCCGGCTTATACCAACGACGGTGACTACTTCTCGAATCCCAATGCTGAAGATGTTTTTGAAACGATTTACCTTATGATGCATGAGTATAATCCCAACAAATACCCGAAGCTCTGGTAAATATACCGAATCGGAACAGGTCTTCAAAAACGAAATGCTGGTCTGCCCGATACAACTGCATCAACTCATTTTGAGGAGATCCTGAGTAATTGAAATCGTCCTAAAAGCTATAGAAATTGGACTCGCTCCCATGGACCCTCGTCAGGACTGCAGATGGTTCCGACACCATTCACGACGAAACCGTTAACCAACATTACCACAGTACTTTTGGCGCCATCGGGGAATCTCGCCATATCTTCATTGAACAAGGCTTTCTGAAAGCGCTCGAACAATTTACAGCGCATGAATCGCGTGCTCCTGCATGTCCCAAACCAACAGGCAACACCGCGTTGCAGATTCTCGAAATCGGATTCGGTACCGGATTGAACGCCTGGTTGACCTTGATCGAGGCTGAAAAACGGTCAACCCGGGTTCATTACCATTCGATCGAGTCGCGTCCGCTTCCCGAAGAGATCTTGAGGCGGCTGAATTATCCTGAAAAAGCCGGAGAGGAACTATTTTCGCTAAAGTATAACACGATTCACGAATGCCCCTGGGACCAACCGGTTGTGATCAGTGACCATTTCATCCTTCATAAAATCAAATCCCGGTATGAGGAGTTCACACCCGACGGAGCGTCCTTCCACCTGATCTACTTCGACGCCTTTGATCCGGAGGCGCAGCCTGAAATGTGGACCGCTTCCCTTTTTACAAAGCTCTTCCACGCGCTCCATCCAGGCGGAGTTCTGGTAACCTACTCATCCAAAGGGCTTGTAAAAAGAGCTTTGAGAGACTCCGGATTCCGGGTTGAACGGTTGCCGGGTCCACCGGGCAAACGACACATGCTCAGGGCAACGCGCATTCGTTGAAAAAACGACTCACCCGGCTGAAGATCCGGTCGAAGGCCGCATTGACCGGTATGGCCATCTCTTCCCTGATAGGAAAAGGGTTTTCATGAATGTACGGATAATCAAAATCCTCCACGACCACCTCGATAGGAATATCCCGTTTGATCCCCATCAGGGTATTGATCACCTCATACGGAGGGGCGACCAGATCCTTTTCCAGCGCGATTGCAAGCGTCCGGTCGCTTATCTTTCTGAAACTCGATTCACGTTCCCCCCGGTGTTGGTTATAATTCAGCATCGCCTTGAAATTCATGCCTTCGGGATGTAATTCCGACAGGTAGTGACGCAGCCGTTCATCCTTTTTCAGATGATTTTCAAGATGTTCAATGATATAAGAATAGAGGGCAACATTGGCTTCACTGTCGAGAATGAACTTTGAGACAGGAGAAAACCGATTGAATACATTGCCGCCGCAAAAGAGGCATAATTTCGATCCGGAAAAATAACCCTGGTGATCGGTTATGATCAGGATCTGGGCAAGCAGTCCGCCGATGGAGTAAGCAAACAGATCAAAACGGGCGTCGCGCGCGATGAACGGATGGCTCCCGTTTTTAATCTCCGAGAGCAACTGGATAACATCGTAATAGGTTTGCAGTCCCGACCAGAAAAAACGTTGCGGCTTTTGCTGCAAGCGGGCGCTGATGGCCACATTTGAAAACGTGCAGGCCACGATGTCGGGATAGCCGGCCTTACGGCTTTCACTGAGCCCGTGCATTTCGCGGCGGTCGGACCAAACGAGGGGCGCCCGGTTCATGTGGAAGGCGATCGGAAACAGGACCACGCATTTCCCCGTCTGCTCCACCAGGGTTTTCGCCCAGGGCAGGTATTTGTTCCAGGTCTTCTCATTAAATCCATGGATCAACAGGATGAAATCTTTTACAACAGTAGTCCCGGCCGGAGCCATCACGTGATACCTGAAACGCTTGTTCTCTGCGATATCGGCATCGTGAATGTCGAGAATGGACCCGGATGTCCCATTGCAGGAAACATAAGAATTCGAATCATCCGAATGACATTGATGCTGGTGACACAAATAGGAGTTTTCGCCGGGCAGGATAAATCCATTCTCTGAAGTGAAGGAAAAATTCCGGATGATCAGGTCATCACCGGCTTCTATGTGCGCATCTTCATAATTGACCCGCTCCCGCAGTAAATTGAAATTTTTATAATAATCCATATTTAAACAGTCATCGCTTCGTTACTATTCCTGAAAAAATAGTTCAGGGCAATACGGTTAATAACGAAAAAATGGTTGAAAAATTGGCCTGACCATGAAAATCGGGATACTTTTGCAAAATAAACATCATGGCGATCAATCAGTTTAACATCCGGGTTTACGGATTGCTCATCGACGACGGGCGGGTGTTGGTGACCGATGAGTTCCGGCTGGGAATCTTTATGACCAAATTCCCGGGTGGCGGTCTCCAGTTTGGCGAAGGGACGATTGATTGCCTCAAACGTGAATTCAGGGAGGAATTGGGCATTCCGATCGAAATTGAATCGCACTTTTACACCACCGACTTCTTCCAGCCCACCACCCTCCTGCCATCCGACATGCAACTTTTCAATATTTACTACTTCGTTACCGCTCCGAAACCCTATACTTTTCAAACGACAGAGGTCAGGAACCAGATCCCTGCCGTCGATGGTGCACAATGTTTCAGGTGGGTAAGGATCGCGGATCTCAATGAAGAGGAATTTACCTTCCCGATCGATAAAAACCTTATTCACCGGTTGCAAAAACATTTCCTCAATCATGGCTAAACCGGCACTGATATTTGCTTTCATGATCCTGATGGCTGTTACAGCCTGCCACCGCGAAAGCCGGCTTCCGGCAACGATACAAGGCCGGTTACCCGGTGGGGCCGGGATGAAACTGATCCTTGAAGAGATGGATACCCATGCTATCCATCCCTTCGATTCCCTCACCCTGGATACTGCCGGTTTCTTTACCTTTAAAATTCCGGTTACCTCGGCAGGATTCTGGACCTTGCGGGCGCCATCGGGAAAAATCCTGACCCTTCTGTTGTATCCGGGCAACCGCATCGAACTTGCCGGCAGTTTTATTGATTTCCCCGACCGGGTACAGGTGAAAGGTCCGGAGGAGGCAATGCGGTTGCAGGAGTTCTTCTCTTTTACCCGGAAACAGGAAAAGCAGGTCGACTCACTCGAAATGATGCTGATTGCGTTTCAGGACCAGGAGGGTTATTACGAGCTTACCCAAAAAATCGACACGCTCTTTAAAAAGATCTGGGACAAGCAACGCGGGTACGAGATGGAATTCATCAGGAAATATCCCTCCTCGCCAGCCTCCCTGATTGTTCTGAACTATGCCTTCGGGTTGAGCCCGGTACTCAGTCCACAGGAGGATCTTGAATGGTACATGCGGGTCGATTCAGCGCTGCAGCTCACGCTTTCCGACAACAAGCATGTGAAGTATCACCATCAGCGGGTCGGAGAATACCTGAGAAATCAGGGAAAAAAGAGTGATGAATAACCTGCCGGGTTATCTGATGAAATTTTCTTAACTTGCTCAAAATTCTCCGATGCGTACCAAGATCTATTTTGCCTCCGATTTTCACCTGGGAATTCCCGATCACGGGAAGAGTCTTGAACGGGAGAAGAAGCTGGTCGCCTGGCTTGAATCGATCCGTAGCGATGCGGCTGAAATTTACCTGATGGGGGATCTCTTTGATTTCTGGTTCGAGTACAAAACGGCAATACCAAGGGGTTACGCGCGGCTGTTAGGCAAACTGGCCGAGCTGACCGATTCGGGCATCCCGATCCATCTCTTCAGGGGCAACCACGACATGTGGGCTTTCGACTACCTTGCTTCGGAGCTAAATCTTTCGTTGCACCGGGCTCCCGAATTTCGTACCTTTTCGGGAGTCGGGTTTTACCTTGCGCATGGCGACGGGATCGGTCCGGGTGACCATGGGTACAAATTCATCAAAAAAGTCTTTGCAAATCCGCTGAATCAATGGTTATTCCGTTGGATTCATCCGGATATCGGGATCCGGATGGCGCTGTTCTGGTCACGTAAAAGCAGATACGTATCAACCGAAAAAGAAAAAAATGACGCTGGTATCACCTATCGGTTGATTCAGGAGCGGATCACCGTCCATTCAAAAGAGATCATAAAAAAACACCCGGAATTGAAATACCTGGTTTACGGCCATTATCATTACCCGGTTGATGAGATTCTCGACGGGGGAGCGCACCAGGTTGTTTTGGGCGACTGGATCACCCACTTTACCTATGCCGTGTTCGACGGAACCGGGTTGCAGCTCAGGAAGTTTGAGGGATAAAAAAAATGGCAGCCCCGGGGACCGCCATTTTTTTCAAATAATCAACACTGATTATTCCGGATGAATTGCCTCTACCGGGCAAACATCAGCGCAAGCGCCACAATCGGTGCACACTTCAGGATCGATTTTGTAGATATCGCCTTCAGAGATAGCTTCAACCGGGCACTCGTCGATGCAGGTTCCGCAAGCAGTGCAATCATCATTGATTTTGTAAGCCATGACTTATTGAATTTGGGTTCTGAAGATTCAGAACAAGTTAATAAAGTAATGTTATTTACCGGCAAAGATAAAAATTTTATTTGACAATCGACCCGGGTGAGGGTATTTCTTCTTATACATGCCAACTCCGGGTAGGGATAACCCGGGGTAAAATAAATGGTGGGTTCAGGAACCTCCCTTAATTGCGTTCCAGTAGCTACGGAAAATACAGGCAAAAAAGTGTAAAATAATTTTACACTTTTTACACCGTTGTAAAGCTTCTTTACACTTCTTTCTTAAACCTATCATTCTATCACATTGTTTTTCTGTACTTTAACTTATTGGTATGATTCTTGCATGTGTTAAGTAATGTTTTT
>JAQWBQ010000104.1 GCA_028706295.1 Bacteroidales bacterium | reverse complement strand
AAGGGGTAAGTTTGTGAAAAAGATTGATTCGAAAAAACTCGGCCTTGCTCCCGGAGTCTTTATCCTGAAATTATCTACTGACAAGGAACATATAACCACGCGTGCCTTAGTTGTGGAGAAGTGACCGGGGCCGTACTTTCATCAATTATCGATACAGGAAACCATAGAGACCAGTAGGACAAAGTGAAATGCCGGATGAAATTGCAATGATTCCCGTACAAAAATCATTAAGAAAACAAAATCAAAAAAACCGTTTTGTTATTCTTTAATACATCTGACGGAACGGCCATAACGTTTATCTTCCAGGGATCTCCAGAGATCGTAAGCGCCGTAATCCACATATCGGACATAGGCATCATTCGGATTCCCTTCTGTTGAGGTCCACCAACCTCCGCCCCACTGGATATAGTCGAAAATTCCAGCATAATCACGGTGCCCTCCGGGCAATGCGCTGAATCCGGTTTCATTAGTGGCCCCTGCGTTTGGCTCCTTCCAGTGTGACAGTCCTGCTTCCTTCAACTTCCCGCCTGCCATTATTTCGCCTCCTAAAAAGTCCGACAGCGCCCACCAATCCTCATCCGAGGCAACACGCCATCCATCAGGGGCGATATTGCGCGAATCGTTTATTGTATAAAAGTTGTATAATCTTCCGTAAATTGCGCCATTACCCTGATTGTTCTCATAATTGCAATATCCTCCGGAAGTCAGCAACCCCCATTGGTCATAATCTGTCACCTCAGGTATCTGGTCACCATTGCGGTATTTGGTGACCTTCAGGTTTTCCACCAGCCAGACCTGCGAGCCGATCGTCACGGTATGGTAGGTGTTCCCATCAATATCAGTAACCACTTCTGCATTCCATGTCCGGAATGTGATCTGCGATCCGTAACCTATACCGGCGCTGTTTATGGCGTATGAACGCATGTAATACTGTGTATTTACAAGTAGCCCGTTAATCGTGCAGGAAAAGCTTCCTGTACCTGAACCGCTGGTGTTTTTATTATTGGAAGTAGTGGGATTCTGAGATAATCCCCAGCATATTCCCCTTTCGGTCACATCTGCACCTCCGTCGTCGATTACAGCACCTTCACAGGAAACGGACTGCTGAGAGATATAGAGTACTGGAAAGGTCACCAATACCGGTTCAGAATTCTTTTTTTTACAACCTGGCATGAGGATCGTCAGCGCTCCTGCAAAAGCCAGCAAACAGATCGAAAAAAATATTCCTCTTTTCATGGTTTATCTGTTTTTATGAATACTTAGGCGACAAATTTCTTTTCATGGGATCATGACCGTTCTTGTTTACCTGACTGTGGTGATTTGAAGTTGCAAATTTGTAATGTTTTCCTAAACAGACAATTACACCACATGTACAAAAACATGTAGTAAAATTAAATAAAATAAAACACTGATATCGAATAAAATCTGATTTTTTATTCTTACTTTCTTGAAATTCAGATTATCGGCACTATTTTTTCAGTTTTGCCGTTCTTTAGCAGATGGCCCTATAAGGATGGGTGTTTGTTTTTATCTCCAGTATAAATTTTCTATTACTTTTGATTCGATTCCCCATTGATTACCATGGAATATGGGGCCGGGGTCCGCACCCGGTCACCTTAATAATCCCGGAGGCAACGGACCGACATACCCATGTTGTTTCCGCTTTCTTTGTCGAAATAGCTTACGACGGCCCTGCTTTTTTCCACCATCAACCCGAGAATCATTTCTTCATCCGAATGATCCGACCACCAGTAGGTTCCCTTTATTCCCGGCCGGACCAGGCTGCCGTCGCCCTCCCGGTATCCCGCAAGATTTGTGAACTCAGTCCGGGTTCCATAACCTCTTAATCCTTTCCCGGCATTTTCCTCGCCGCCAAAAAAATCGATCACCGAATGCCATTCTCTGAATGTGGTGACATGCCAGCCTTTCGGACAAATATTTCGCGCATCCAGCACGGCTTTCCGGTTGTAGAGCCGCCCGAACTTCCTGATCTGTGCAGCATTGTTTGCATTGTTGCAATAAGCCCCCTTGGATTGTTTTTGCCACTCTTCATTCCCTGCCACCAGGGGGATCGGCTCCCCATTCGAATAATGGGTGGCCCGCAGGTTCTCTGCCATCCAAACCATACCTCCGATTGCCTGCAGGGGGTACAGATTTCCGTCAAAATCGGCAATGCTGTCCCGCAGTAGTTTTACATATTTCAACTGCGTTGTTGAATCTCCGAGGATATTTAACAGACCTTTGGGTGCCAGTTCCTGTTTTACCGCTGCAAACCGTTGCTGATCTCCATCAATGAGAATCGTTTTTTTTGAGATCTGGTCCGCCACCATGCCTACCAGTATACCCGATGCGGTGGAGGCCAGGACGATCAGGATAAATCCAAATCCCTCAACCGCATCTTCCAGTGACTTTCCCTCTTCAGTTTCAAGGGTATAATGATCGTTCCATCTGGATAACTGAATGGCCCCGAAGGTGATCCCCGCTGCAAATCCCGTCGATGCACCGATGATCTTTCCCATTCCATAGGTTTTGGATGATTGAACCCATAACCTCTGGATCTTGCGGGAATCAATTTCAGATACCAGAAAATTCCCGTTCTTGAGCATCTTTTTTCTGACGGTGCTTGTCACCAGCAGGGAGGAATCACGAACGCTCAATAAAGCGCCGTGTTTCACTGACCGGCCGTGGACCGGGGCAACCCAGATGTGGTGAAATTTTTTGAACACCAGGGAATCGTACTGTGCCCGGGCCGGTATGGATACCTGTACCAGCATACATGTAATGAAAGCGCTTGCGATGAAAATTGTGCAGGTGCGACGAATAATCAGATTTGCTTTCATGGAGTCTGATTTTTGAGGGTCAAGGATCTCTCCCGGATCCCTTATTTCATCAGTAGTAAAGATACGGAATTCCCCGAAAAAATGTTCTTCCGACCGGCTAAAAATCTTTCCGATACCCATCCGGCCGCCTTGCCAGGAACAAATACAAGGTCTCAACAGTTATTTGTCACTTACCTTTTGGGAGTTCGCATCTGTATTCATCCGGATGCATTTAGCCGTTTGCATATTCAGGATCCTTCAAATCCTTTGCTCTGTCAAATCCATCATTACCTAAAGAAAATGATCTTCAAGCGATGGTTTGATCAAACCACATTAATCAGGAGAATACAGGGTTGTGACAACGCCGCAATGCTTCCAGGGAGTGGACCAGCGGGTACATCTTTTCATAGTACCACAAGGTGGCAAAATAAAGTCCTATCGGAGCTGGCACCAGACCACTATTATTGTATGAGCGCCCGATCCACTGCAGGCCCTGCATGCATTTCAACGGTTCGGCCCCGGCGAGGGCACTGACAGCCAGCGCCGTCTCTTCCACACTTCCGGGAATCCCTTTTGCTGCTCCCCAGCTGCCATCGTCGTTCTGCTGCGATGCAAGGTAAAACCTTGCCTTGGAGATCAGGCGGGCGATACGGGTGGATAAAACAATATCCGATCCGGTGCATGTCAGGGCATCATTCAGGTAACAGGTTACGCGGGCTGTTCCATAGACCGGGTTCGTTTTATCGGCTGTTTGCTGGTTGCCAAACCACAGCGGGAGCCAGGAGCCGTCGGAACGCTGCGCATTTTCAAGAAACCCGAGGGCCCGGTTCGCATGCTTTTCCAATGTCCGGATCCCTTTATCATCGTGAACTGTAACGGCTGATGTGCGGTATAGTGCGACAGTTTTCAGCCATGCTTTCAGAGCATGGCCGGTGAGGTCGGCACAGCTGGCGTCAAATGGCAGACGGCCCCATCCTTTACAAAAGGTGGGGATGCCACCATCGCGGTTTTGAAGCCTGCCGAGCCACTTGCAGCCGCGAAGAACGGATGCTCTTACGCTGCGGTCTTCCGGATCGAGCGTGAGCAAGGCAAGGATAGCTCCAGCCGTGTCATCGGCATCGGGAACCGACCCGGAAAAAGAGGTCCATCCCCATCCTCCCGGCCGGGCCTGGTTGAACGGGTGGGGGTTTCTGTACTGGTTATCCAGCAGGTATTGCTTCAACCGTTCTTGCTTTTCCGCGGTCATCGCTTCGGAAATTGCAGAGCCCAGGGCGTTGATGGCTAAGGATGTCACCCAGGTTGCCAGGTTGGTATCGATGGGCCAACTCCCGTCGGCACGCTGAAGCTTCTGTAAAAAGCCAATGCCCTTTTCAACGACTGGGTGACCGGAATATCCTGATTTGATCAGGCACATGGATACAAAGGCGGTAAGTGGTATGGCTTCAAGAAACCCTCCGCTTTCAGGCATCATCTTCTCCAGTTTAACCAGCGCCGGCCTGATTGCTTTCCTCCGGATGAACTTCATGACAGGGTTGGGCGCGGGTTTATGGTTAAACAGGTAAATACCGACTGCTACCAGAGCAGGGATCGCATAACTGACCACCTGCAGATTAAAAAACCGGTAAAATGGCAAAGGGAGTAATGTAAATTCAAAGGGTAGTTGGGGGATCTCTCTGAGCGCCTTTTCCTCCAGCACCTTGCAGACAACCAGCATGGAAAGGATCGGCACTGAAAAAGTGTAGTCTTTCCCGTAATAACTGAGTATGGAACTCACAATTTTTGTTGATCCGATATCCACTCCCTGGCCGAGAAGGTAATGCTCCATATGAGTTAGGATCGAAGCGGTCTCTGTGTCACCCGGGGAGCACATCCGGAAGGCAGCGTAGCATAGAAGTGTGGTGCTGACGTTGCTGACGCTGTCGGGGGTGTCGCCAAACCCGCCATCGGGATTGATTTTCGCGGCCAGCCAGTGCATCCCGCGGGAGACCGGGTCGTGGCAGAGATTCGCGTTGCCTAACTTCAACGCAACCACGGAAACCGCCGTAGCCAGGGCGCTCGACGACAACTCCCCATCCCAGAATCCCTGCTCATTCAGGGATGACTGCATGATCCCCGAGAGTACGTGGAATTTTTGCGATATTTCACTTCTGTCAATCATATGCATTCATGGCTCCCAAAGCCAGCAGTCCGTAAAACGTATATTCCACATCCGTTTCGGTATCGGATCTCACGGCACCAAAACCGCCATCATGATAGAGACAATTTATAAATTCAAGGCAGTCGGGCCGGATCAGGCGCAGATCGCAGTCCATAAACCGAAGGGCAAACAGCGCTGCGGCGGTGGAAAGCAGGTCGGGTTCCCGTGTCTCCTTCAGGGCTGCAAATCCGCCGTTTTCCCGGTAATAGGGGCTGAACGGGCCGGTTGAAGCAGCAGCATCCCGGGCATTTCCCGTTATTCCGCAATTACCCCCTGATCCCAGATATGCTACAACCTGCCGGGCGGCTACGACGGTGCAGGGTTTGCCGATTCCCGGCCCGGATGCATCCAAAACTTTCAGCAGTCTGATGACACCCCGGTAATCATGCAGAGAAAGCAGTGAAAGGGTCACTAAAAACGGAGTATAGCTGTTCTGAAGGAATTCTTTGTCGCCCGATATTTTTCTGATAGCGTCGGTCAATCTTTTATTTTCCGCATGAACCGGGAAAAGCGAAGCATTCAGGATCGCCATGCAAAACAGGTCAATTCCCTGGTGATCCTTATCCGTGGCGGTTTTTCTGATATAGTCCCGGAGTAACGGGAAAACAGAATCAGCTTCGAGCGCTTCAGCCAGGAAAAATCCAAACAGCGTGTAATAGAGGTCACAATTACCGGCCCGGTCAGGGAACCCCCCGACAATGGTCTGTTTCGAAATGATCCAATTCCTGACCTGCTCTTTTGATTCCGGGTTAAGCAGATCCACTCCGTGCCTGAGAACCTGGCGGAACGATCCGGCATCGATCATCTTCCGCAGAAGGATTTTCTTTCTCCTGCTGAAAAAAAATCCCGGCATGGAAAGGCTATACATACTTATTAAAAATCTTTCCGAGAATTTCATGCAAAGCCAGTTTTAATCCCAGGTTTTCCAGGCCGGCAAGGCTTTCCCTGGCCCGGAACAGTTGATCCTGCAAGAAAGCCGTGAAATGACCGACCGTTTCATTCTTTTCAAGGCATTGATAGATCACATCGAAATCACCGGCAATATAAGCGTGCTCCACGACGCCCCGTTCATCTTCCGGCAGTTCCTCCATCAGCATCGAGAGCAGGATCGACGGTTTCCGGAAGCGGATATCGCCCCGTTGTCCCGAGTAGTCTTCGAGGTCATCCATCACCTGGTAAGCAATTCCCGTGAAATGGCTGAACCTTTCCAGCTGATCCAGCGTCAGGGTGTCGGCGCCTCCGATGATCGCTCCCAGGAGCAGGGAGACCCTGAAAGCCGATGCGGTCTTGTTTTTAAAGATTTCCAGGATCTCATCCATTGAAAGGATCCTTTTACCCGTCGTTGCTAGAAGTTCGCTCCCCTGGCCGAGTGCCATCGACCGGTGTCCATTTGCAATAACACGGATACAGTCGACAACCGTTTGCGCCGGTAGTCCGCTTTCCGCGATCAAACGGTAACCTTCGCCGATCATCAGATCCCCGGCATTAATGGCGACCGCGACATTATGCTGTTCATGGATGGTTTTCTTGCCGTAGCGCAGCGGATCATCGTCCTCGATATCATCATGGATCAGGGATGCTTTGT
Source organism: Bacteroidales bacterium (assembly GCA_028706295.1). Taxonomy (GTDB): domain Bacteria; phylum Bacteroidota; class Bacteroidia; order Bacteroidales; family FEN-979; genus CAIVAT01. The sequence goes on along the minus strand of JAQWBQ010000104.1, from coordinate 4,534 downwards.
GAAAACACTCTACCGTCAAGGCAAGCCGGTTCAGGATAGCCTGGTCCGGTTCCGGGCAAAACGCTTCGTACGTCAGATTGGCGATGAACGGCCTGATGCGCTGTCCACCGGCCAAAAGGGAATCAACCACAATATTCAGAGTCGGATCATAGTGGGTGTCGAACATCCGTTGCATCTGTTCTTCACCAAAAAGGGAGAGTGTTTTGTTTCTGATGTGGTTCAGGTTCAAAAGCCTGATGGCAGGATCTTCATGACAGTAATACAACTCCTGCCTGATCCATTCCAGATCGGCAATGGTATCTTTGCAACCGCAGGTGATAAGCGGAATCCCGATGCCGGGTACTGCGAATTTATTGACCGACCGGAATATCTTTTGCAATACGTCCATGCAGCCTACTCCAATCACGGCATCCACCTTACCGCTTTCAATAAGCCGTGTGGTGATGGTGGTCCCTTCAGAAACGACGACAACATACCCCAGGTTCTCTGCTTCATGAACAATTCCTGGTATCGAACACTGGCCGCATTCGTCGCATAACAATCCGACATTATCAACACTGGCCCGGCACAATTGGCTGTTCTTCAGGCATTGGGGAAGAAGCAGGATCCTTCGCCGGAACGGGACGGTTCGGACAACCCTTCGCCACACCGCGTTTCCACAGCATAACATCACAAATCCCCGGTGTTGTTCCTCCCGTCCGGCCTGTTCCATCAGCAGGGAGGCATATTCCGAGATCTTCTCCCAGGAGACCGGGGGCCAGGCGGGATGATCCCTGAAGTAGGCGTCAACCTTTGTCCGGATGCCGTTCCGGGTGATGATATCCTCAGGGACCTGAAGAGATAATGGAATGTTATCTGTAATCATCATTCAAACTGTCTTTTCAACCATAAGCGCTCATTCCGAAGAATGCCTTTCGTTTGGCAAACCGGTAAAGCCGGTTTTTTTCGGGAATGACCGGACAGGAAGCATGACTGCACACCACGCAGCCGGCTTTCAACTGTTCATTCAACGACGGCCTTCCCGAAGTATTGCATGCATGATGTTGCCTGGCCAATTCAGGCAGCCATGCCGGGTTTTCCATCAGGATGCAACCCCTAGTCTGTTGGCGGATCCCTTCTTTCAGCCCGCGCAGGAATACCGAGTTTTCGTAAGTGGCTTTCAGGTCGGCTCCTGCCATACCGCATGAATACTGGATAACCGGGCAGGGCTCGATATGGCCCGCCGGATTGATATGGTGGCTGAGTCCTTCTGCTGCCGGACAAAAGGGATTGCCATCTGCATCCCAGTAGGAATCAATAAGCGCAATGGGGTAACGGCTACGCCCGTCGACCAGGAAACGGCGCAGGCGCTCGATCTCCGATGACGAAAGGGCCAGTTCATAACAAGGCTGTGCGCCGACCGGGCGATAGATGTAGTACCACAGGTAAACAATTCCGAGGCGGTCCATCATTTCGACAAATGATTCCGACAGGGCCATATCGATGTTCGATTTACAGACGCTGACCGCCACACCGGTGATCAGCCCGCCGGCGACAGAGGTTTCGATGGCCCGGATGGTCTTTTTGTACATATCGGAGCCTCCGCGCCTGATATCGGCTACGGTTTCATCGCCCTCAAAACTAATCAGAGGAGTTACATTGGCCGTTTTCCGAAGCTCTCCGGCCATTTTTTCGTTCAGCAGGGTGCCATTGGTGAACAGCTGAAAGTAGGACTTCGGATGCATTCTGAAAAGCCTTGTCAACTCCGGGTATAGCAATGGTTCGCCGCCCAGGATGCCGAAAAACCAGGAGCCCTGATCATTACTTTCCCGGATGATACGGTCAAGAATATCAAATTCCATATGGTTTATGCCTTCCTCCTGCGATACCCAGCATCCCTGGCATGACAGGTTGCACTGGTTGGTCACAGAGATGAACTGGAAAGCAGGGTAGGTGGATCCGTTCTTTCTCCTTTTTTCAAACCGGCGGAAGGTGTTGAATCCTTTCCAGGCAAAATTGAACAGGAATGACCGGATGCATTTCGGATCGGCGCGGAGCAGGTTTCGAAGAGCTGACATGAGCCTGGGCAGTTTGTGAATTATTTTTGTGTGATTTCTGCAGTGTTTTGGTGCGTTTGTAATGATCAGGATGCCTCCCCGGAAGATCCGGCCTGTTTAAGCGCTTCGTCCCTTTCGGTGATCGCCTTTTGCAGGGAATCCTCCCGGATGATCGAACGGCGTTTCATTCTGCGTTGCTCAAGGGCTTGATAGATGTCATTTCCGAGGATTTCATCCGTATCCTGCTGCATACGTTGGATTTCAGATCTTTCGTCGAATCCTTCGGATCCCCCGATGGCGCCGCCTTCGGAATACTTAGGGAAGACAATGGCCACAGCGGGGCAGATCCGGGCACAGGCGGGGCAGTTGTTCTTACAGTTTTGCGGATGGGTGACTGTAACGTTGTCCCCTGATTTCCGGTAAACGCCGAAGAGGCAGAAATCGGCGCACTGACCGCAACGGTTGCACCGTGAATCGTCGATCACGGGGTACCACGCGGGCCACGAAAGGTTACTTTGCAGGAGCGTGGTACCGGGATTGCCGCAAGATGGGATCGTCATTTTCTCCCCGATGAAATCCCCGATCACTGTCATCAGTATGGCCGGGTCCTGTTCCAGCAGGTTGAAGAACAGGAACTTTTCCACGTCATCGACCCCGGCGTTGTGCAGCAGAAGCTTTACCGCACGGGAATGACAGGCGATCAGCAATACCTGCCGGGCGCCGTTGACCAGGTTGGATATTTTCCCCGGATCTTCAGCGCACAACCCGCAAAGGTCGTCGAGTATGAAACGGCAGGTTTCATGTTGGCTCTCCACAATCCTGGCAGCTTCAACCCATCCGGCCGTTTCATGTCTTGCCCGGCAGCGGCAATAGAGGATCAAACGATCATACATCATCCGGGATTTCTAACCTGTTGATTTACGGGCAAATCTATGAAAAAAAACCATCTCTTTCTTACCGGGCCGGCAAATACCTGTCGTTGAGGATCATGAACCGTAATTTTTAAAAGGTCAAACAGGATACTGAAGGACTTTCCTTGAGAATATCACGAACTTTTATTGAAATCCCGATGGTGTGGCTGAAGCAAGAAAAGGATATAACCGGCTTCAAGTACATGGACCCGGGAATCTGATCAAAATGTAAAAAAATTGAAGCTAAAAGCGTCCTGTTACCTGTTAAAGGTCGATTCCGGGATTTTCATGGTGTTATTTTGCCGGAAAAAATCGAAACACTATGAAACGAATCATTTTACAAATCAGCCTGCTTTTGTATGCCGGGATTGCCTTCTCGCAGTCAATTCCTCCCGACAGCCTTTATTTCGGACAAACTCCTCCGGGATCCATCCCGCAGATTTTCGCGCCGGGAATTGTTTCTTTGCCGGGAAGAAATGAAGCCGTGATTACCTTTTCACCCGACGGACAAACGGTCTTTTTCTATATCGAAAAGTACCCGCAACCGGGCAATCCGTATGTTATGTTCTCCGAATATGTCAATGATCACTGGAGTATCCCCGACACCATCCCGTTCGCTATAGGACGGTCAACCGGAGAACCGTTCTTTGCCTGGAACGGTAACCGGCTTTACCTGTGGGCCACCAATGCCATAAATCATCATGGAACCAAAGACCTGAGTTACTCCGAAAAACAGGGAAACGGCTGGAGCGATCCCATCAGTATGGGTGATCCTCCAAATTCTGAGGCAGTCCAGTTCCACCCGTGCATTGTCGGGGATTCATCGGTTTATTTCAGCAGCAGTGAAGGCCGGATTTGCAGATGCCAGTACGTTGGCGGCCTCTATGAAGGACGGGTCGTCCTTCCCCGGCCACTGAACTTCATCGGATCGCAAACATGGGGTGATCCTTATGTTTCGGCCGGTGAGACTTATATGATCATAAAGGCAATACGGGAAGAGGGATTCGGCGAAAACGACATCTATATTGCCTATCGTAAGCCCGACATGACGTGGACCAATCCTAAAAATCTGGGAAGCAATATCAATACACCGGGTGACGAAACTTCCGGTGACATAACACCTGACGGATTATACATGACCTACGGATCAAACGATGATCTGTACTGGGTATCAACTGCTTTTATTGACAGTTTGAAATACACCAACTACCTGCCGTATGTTATGTATCCTGTTCCGGATCAGACGGCCATTACCGGATATTTTTTCAGCTATACAGTGCCCGACTCCACCTTTGTGGACGATGATGGTAACCAAACGCTGAGCTATTCAGCCACACTTCTTAACGGAGATCCTCTTCCCTCATGGCTGAGTTTCGACACCACCACGATCACCTTCTCCGGGACCCCATCGGCTGTCGAAATAATCTATCTGAAGATGATGGCAACCGATACTGCCGGGAAAACAGCTTCCGATATATTCAAACTCACAGTGCATTTACCCGACGGAACCCAGGAGAAAATTGATGAGGATCTGTTAATCTACCCCAATCCGACAAACGGTTTAATAAATATCAGCCTTCCTGAGAA
>JAQWBQ010000103.1 GCA_028706295.1 Bacteroidales bacterium | reverse complement strand
TCTCATTTCCCCGAAACAAATGAAACCTGGTCGTTCGGAAGCGGATATGGCGGCAATGCCCTCCTCGGAAAAAAATGCTTTGCATTGCGGATTGCCTCCAATATGGCCCGCCGGCAAGGATGGATGGCTGAACACATGCTCATCATGGGCATCACGAATCCTCAGGGCGTTAAGAAATATATCGCTGCCGCATTCCCGAGCGCCTGTGGGAAAACAAACCTTGCCATGCTGATCCCGACCATCCCCGGGTGGAAGGTCGAAACGGTTGGCGATGATATTGCCTGGATGAAGTTCGGAGAAGATGGACGGTTGTACGCGATCAACCCGGAAGCAGGCTTTTTCGGGGTCGCTCCCTACACCTCCATGGATAGTAATCCCAATGCGATGCTGTCGTGCAAGTCAAATTCGATCTTTACAAACACTGCGCTGACCCCTGATGGCGACATCTGGTGGGAAGGGATTGGCTGCGACATTCCCGCCGGGTCGATTACCTGGACCGACCAGGTATTTGATCCATCCGCCGGGAAGCCGGCAGCACACCCCAATGCCCGTTTTACTTCACCTGCCCGGCAATGTCCGGTCATTGATCCCGACTGGGAAAATCCGAAAGGAGTTCCAATCTCTGCCTTTCTTTTCGGTGGTCGCCGACCGGGTACCGTTCCTCTGGTGTATCAATCTTTTGACTGGAATCACGGCGTATTTTTGGGAACCATTGTGGGTTCGGAGGTCACTGCTGCGGCTATCGGACTGAAAGCAGGGGTTCGTCGCGATCCTTTTGCCATGCTTCCTTTCTGCGGCTATCACATGGGAGATTATTTTAACCATTGGATCTCGATCGGAAAAATGGCTTCCGACCCGACAAAATTGCCTAAAATTTTTAACGTCAACTGGTTCCGTAAAGGAGCCGACGGGAAATTTCTCTGGCCAGGGTACGGTGACAACATCAGGGTACTGAAATGGATCTTTGGCCGGGTCGAAGGAACAGAAAAGGCCGTAGAGACCCCGATCGGGTACGTCCCCGATCGAAATTCAATCGATGTTAATGGTCTGCCGGGAGTCGCTGAGAAAATGGATCAAATCCTCAAGGTCGACAAAAAAGAGTGGTTGGATGAATGCGAATTGATTGCAGAACATCAGAAAATTTTTGGCAACAAACTACCCGGAGAAATCAGAACGCAGTTTGAAAGATTGAAAGAACGCCTGATGTAAGGGTGATTTGAGCCCTGAAACGGGAAAACCGTGGTAACATGGTGACATGGTGCCGTAGTGCAGTGGTGTAGTGGTGACATGGTGCAGTGGTGATATTTTCGCTGTGGCGTGAAATATGCAAAAAAAATGGAAGAGGAATTCAAAATTTACACAAAAGGCGGCGACCGGGGTGAAACTTCTCTTTTGGGAGGAACCCGGGTCGCCAAAAGCCACGAACGTGTAGAAGCTTATGGCAACCTGGATGAACTCAACAGCTTTATCGGGTTGATTCGCGACCAGGATATCAGGCCTCACTACAAAGAGATCCTTATCCGGATACAGGAAAATCTTTTTATTGCTGAGGCTTTGGTAGCCCGGGACCCCGACAAACCTGCCCGAACGTTACCTGTTCTGAGCGATCAGGAGATCACACTGCTGGAACGGGAAATTGATGCCATGAATGAAGAACTCGCGCCGCTCCGTAATTTTATCCTTCCCGGAGGACATCCCGTTGTTTCAATCTGTCACATTGCCCGGACCGTCTGCCGCAGGGCTGAACGGTCGCTGATCCGTTTAAAAGCTACAAGCCCGGTCGATGAGATCATTCTCCGTTTGATAAACCGGTTATCTGATTACCTTTTTGTTCTGGCCCGAAAAGTAGCAAAAGATCTCGGTGCAACAGAGACTGCCTGGGAACCCGGAAAATCGGGCAAGTAACCCGACGGTAAAAAAAAACATACAATAAGATATCATCGTGATCGTTAAGAATTTTTAACTTGACATACTGATTTTTTTTTTTATACTTTTGCAAAAATTCAACTCAGACTAAAAAATGTATTGGACACTCGAATTGGCCTCAAAACTGGAAGATGCTCCCTGGCCTGCAACCAAGGATGAGTTGGTCGATTGGGCGATCCGATCCGGCGCACCCCAGGAGGTAATTGAAAATCTCAAGGAGATTGAAGATGAAGGGGAGACCTATGAGCGCATCGAAGATATATGGCCTGATTACCCCACCAAGGATGATTTTTTCTTTCACGAAGACGAATACTGACGCTTAGAATTCAAAATTTTCGGAGTACGGTCGGATTCAACCGTACTTTTTTTTACCGGAAAAAGGTAAAATTGACGCTCCCGTAATTTCGATGCTGAAAAAACCTTGGATGTCCCTCAAAGGAATACCGTTTGGGGTGCTCGAGAATAAACATGCTTTCGGAACGAAACAATCCTGAACAAATCACAAGATCAGGCAGCCGTTCAAGACCATCAAGGTCGTATGGCGGATCGGCAAAGATCATATCAAAGCCGGTATAGGCATGCTTGATGAACACAAAACAATTGGATCTGATTGGTTTGAGCCCTGATACACCCAGCGATGCGGCACATTTCCGGATAAATTCAACACACCGGGGATTGGCATCTACGGCAACCACTTCAGGAGCTCCCCTTGAAAGGAATTCAAAAGCAACGTTTCCTGTGCCTGAAAAGAGATCCAGGACTTTTATCGTTTCAAAATCAACCAGGTTATTCAATACATTGAACAACCCCTCCTTTGCATAATCTGTTGTAGGCCGAACCGGGAGATTTACCGGGGGTTGCAGCCTGCGTCCCTTTAAACTTCCGCTTATAATCCGCATGACAGAAAATTCATCAAAGGATAATGGGCATGATGGGCTACCTGGTTAAAGAGATAACTGTATTTGAACCCCTCGTTCCTGCGCCCAAATTCAACGTGCCTGACGTATCGCGTCAACAGTTCTGCAAGGCTTCCCCCCTTCTCTGCGTTTCCCAATAAAACCAACGGCATGGATTCAGGGTTAAAATTCAGTTGTTCCAGCACAAAAATCAGGTAGTAAACTATATCCTCGTGATTATGAAACTGAAAGGAATTGAAATAACTCATCTGACGGCCATCAAAGATCATCAGATCAAAATACCGGTCCCTGACATGGAGGAAGGTCCGGCTGGCATTGATCCTGTTTTTGTAATTGAGCCAGATACTTTCGATCAGGACGCTGGAATGGTGGACGATCTTTACCTTCGGAAAATAACCTTTCATGGTATTCAGAATCTGGTTCGGAACTGAAAAAACCTGATATGCATCCATCGGGAGCAAATGATCGGCAAAAACCTGTTCATCCGGTCCGGGATGTATGGTCAGATTCAGGTACCTCTCTTTTTCATCCGGATCGAAAAGTCCTGCCGGAACCAGTGTCGACCATCCGCTTTCCCAGGCCAACCTGGTTACCTTGTATTCATTTTTCAACCAGGGCGCTGATAAAAAAATATTTCTGAAAAAATCATCCCCCGTGGTTCGTGGATGTTGCGGCATTCTACGTTGGGCTGCATCCGACCGGAGCACCTGATGCAAACCCAGGTACTTGTTACGCTTAAAATCGAGGATGCAATATGAGAAACTCACTTCGCTGAATAAAACAGCAAGCCCGTATTGATGAGAATCCTGCGGTGAAAAAGATTCATCAAGCTTATTTACCACCGTCGAAAAATGATCGGCCATCCGATGCACTAAATGAATAAAACCGGTAAAATCGTTAGTGCAATGATAAGAAGAAAACCTGAAACCAGGTATCGGGCTGCCGGTTTACCGCCAAAGAAACATCCGTAGAACATCTTTAACGTATTATTGCTGATGATTGCCTGAAAACTGGCGATGGCAATGGTCTGAACCGGTACTTCAAACTTACCCTGAAACAAGTTAATCAGGAACGGGTCAATATCTGTGATCCCCACCATAAATGACAGCAGGTTCAATCCCGGAGTTCCATAACGTTTTAAAACTTCATGGGTTATGACTGAAAAGGCAACAAACAGCGCAGTAAAAATCAATGCAGTCCTGAATTCGAGCGGGTTTTTTTCAGCCGTAAGATTCGGATCGGGTGGCCCGGAAGGATGGTTCCGGAAGTAAAGTACCAACGCCCCGGTCCCTGCTGTAATAAGGAACAACCCAAGAAACCAGGGCCAAACCAGAACGAACAGGGAATCATTGAAGATAAGCACCAGCACAAGTATTCTAAGGTACATCATGGCTGTAGCGATGATGATGGCGGCCATATACTGCCGGATGTGCCGGGGTTCCTGACGGCTCTTCCTGGCCAGAATGATGGTAGTGGCGGTGCTGGAATATAATCCTCCCAGGATCCCGCTCAAAACGATTCCGGCATTTCTGAAGACGAACTTTTTCATCAGATAGCTCAGATAGGAGATGGAGGAGATCACTACCACGGCAAGCCATATTTTATAGGGTGTCAGATTAAATCCTTTGACAATGGGTTCATCGGGTACCACGGGGAGGATCACCCCGGCAATGATCAGAAACTTTGCAAGGGTAATAAATTCATCCTGGTTGAATTTTTCGGTCATGTTACTGAAAGTTTCCTTCAGTTCGGTAAATATCAAAACCACGACCACGATCATCAGGACCATCCAGATGGGTTGGGTTATGATGAGGGGTCCAAGGCAATAGGTTATCAACGCGATGAAAATGGTGGTTGCTCCGAAATCCTTATATTCCCGGATATGAAAAAAATAAAAGATGGAGATGATGATCAGAAGGGCTGCGCCTCCACCCAAAAACAACGCGTGATTAAGGGGATCCAGGACATACAGGATAAAACCCAGGATCCCGATAAAGGTGAAGGTGCGGTCGGTGCCGAATGTACGGTCATTTTCAAGACGGGTCAGATGGATCCTTCGCTGTGACAGGCCGATGAGCAAAGAAAAAACCGTTACCAGTATAAACTGTACCAGGAGTTGCGGAATTTTAGTGAACAGTTCCATATTATAAAAATCTGAAATCAGGATTCAGGAATGGTTATCCTGGGATTTGTTACTTCCTCATAACTCGGAATATCATCCAGAAATCTGAATGTTTTTCCAGAGTGGTCGATATGGCATGCATAATGATTTAACCCGTTGGTCACCATGACATAAGAGACTCCGAGGGTCTTATTGTACATGGCAACCTGATCAAAAACCCTTTGGGTGATCTCTACCGTGGGCGCTTTACATTCGACGACCGCGACCGGTTTGCCATCGGCATTGTAAGCCAGCAGATCAAAACGTTTTTTCATCCCATTGTAAATCACGCTGGCCTCAACGACAATGAGCGAAGCCGGATATCCCAGGTGAAAGGTCATCAGATGAAGAAAATGCTGCCTGACCCACTCCTCCGGTGTGAGCTTCACGAATTTCCGTCGAAATTCATCGAAGATCAACTGATTCCCCTTTGATCCTTCCCGGATGCGAACGGAAATGGGCGGTAGATTAAGTCTCTGCATGGCACTCTTTCCACAAACTTACGTAAAAATATGCTAATTAGGTTAACTTTGTCAATTCAAAATTCCTTTCAGAATCGGGGGGAATTTTGATCTTGTCAGTAAAAAAAACACAAGATGAACACTAAAAAAGAGATTGTGGAGGACTGGTTGCCCCGATATACCGGAACACCCCTCAGTGAGTTCGGAGAATTTATCCTGCTAACCAACTTTAATCACTACCTGAATCTTTTTTCAAAATGGTACCAGGTCCCCGTAAAGGGCAAGGACAAGGCCATGCCCAGCGTTACCTGTGGAAATATCACCCTGATAAATTTTGGAATGGGCAGTCCGAACGCCGCAACCATCATGGATCTTCTGGGGGCCGTGAAACCCAAAGTAGCGTTATTTTTGGGTAAGTGCGGCGGACTCAAGAAGAAATGTAAAGTCGGTGATCTGATCCTTCCCATCGCCGCCATACGGGGTGAGGGTACCTCCGATGATTATTTTCCCGAACGGGTACCGGCGCTCCCGGCATTTAACCTTCAGAAAGCCATGTCGACGGTTATACACAACTACAAACGGGAATACTGGACCGGTACCGTTTTTACCACCAACAGAAGGGTTTGGGAATATGATGAAAGATTCAAAGAACACCTCCGGATGACGCGGGCTATTGCCATCGACCTGGAATCGGCAACGCTATTTATGGTGGGTTTTGCGAATGAAATCCCTACCGGGGCCCTGCTTTTGGTTTCCGATCAGCCTATGGTGGCCCGCGGCGTTAAAACCCAGGCAAGTGATAAGAAAGTTACCGAAAAATTTGCCGAACAACATCTCCGGATCGGGGTCGATACCCTTCAGGTGCTGATCGATAAAAAAATCCATGTCAAGCACCTGCGGTTCGACTGATCACCAACCACGCTATTCTGGCACTATGAGCAACGGGAATGATCTCGGTTTTGAAGAACTGACCGGTAAACTGAAAAACAAAATCTATTATCCGGTCTACCTCTTTCACGGGGAGGAACCCTATTTCATTGATGTTTTGAGTGAATACATCGAACAGCAATGCCTCAGTGAACTGGAAAAGGAATTTAACCAGTCGGTATTTTACGGTAAGGACTCCGATGTGCAAACGATTATCAGTGCAGCACGCCGTTTCCCGATGATGGCCAATTATCAGGTCATTATTCTCAAAGAAGCTCAGGACCTGGATAAAATTGACGAATTTCTGCCCTATGTGCTTCATCCGGTTGAATCAACTATCCTGGTGTTATGCTACAAATATGGCACCCTGGATAAACGGAAAAGCTTGTATAAAGCCATCGAGAAGAACGGGGTCATCTTTGAATCGAAGAAGCTTTACGAAAATAAAATTCCTGACTGGATCAAAGATTATCTCAGGAAACGGAATTATACGATCACTCCGAAGGCTGCCATATTGCTGACTGAATTCGTCGGTACAGACCTTGATAAGATCGTCAATGAAATCCAAAAGTTGCTGATCAACATTCCTGCCGGTTCTGAGATCAATGAAGCGTGTATCGAGAAAAATATCGGGATCAGTAAAGATTATAATGTTTTTGAACTTCAGAAAGCCTTAGCCCTGAAGGATGCTTTTAAAGCCAACCAGATCATTGCCTATTTTGCCGCTAATCCGAAAGAGAATCCCATGGTGAAGGTGATCCCGATTCTATCCTCCTATTTTTCGAAGATCCTGATGTACCATTACCTTCCTGACAAGTCGAGAAATTCCGTGGCGGCAGCGTTATCGGTCAGGCCCTTTTTTGTACCCGATTATCAGCAGGCTGCAAAGACATTCCCGGTTTCCCGGCTCCTGATGATTATATCTTTATTGCGTGAATATGATATGAAGGCTAAAGGTCTGGGAAATGTTTCGGCATCGGATGGGGAACTGATGAAAGAACTGATCTTTAAAATCATGCATTGACTATCCGGCCCGGTAGTCATATTCATCCGACCGGTAGGTCTCCTCAATCAGATCCTGGTATTTCTCCAGGATGAATTTCCGGCGGGGTTTGAGGGTGGGTGAAATCTCTCCGGATTCTGTCGACCATTCCGCATCGAGGATTCTGAATTTCTTTATCTTTTCAAATTGTCCCAGATCCTGGTTGAAACGTTCCACTTCCTGTCTTATTCTCCTGATAATCCGTGAATTATGTATAGCTTTGGATTTGCTTCCATACGCGATGTGTTTAACCGCGCACCAGCTTTTCAGGTAATCGAAATTGGGCACAATCAGCGCAGCGACATAATTTCGGTTCTCCCCCACCACCATAATATGCTCAATAAAAGGGCTTTCTCTGATTCGTTGTTCAATAGGTTGGGGGGCAACATATTTTCCACCGGAGGTCTTGAAAATTTCTTTTTTTCGATCCGTGATCTTCAGGAATTTTCCATCTTCCAGAATTCCGATATCCCCGGTGTGGAACCATCCTTCAGCATCAAATACCTCCTCATTTTTTTCAGGCCGGTTCAGATATCCTAGCATCACATTGGGACCCTTGACCAGAATTTCTCCATCCTCTGCAATTTTCAACCGAACGCCCGACAATAAGGGGCCAACAGTGCCAAACCTCATACCATCCGGTTCAAAGCGGTAGCAGGTTATACCCGGTGAAGTTTCGGTCAGACCATACGCATCAAGAACCGGTATCCGGGCCGCCCAGAAGAGGCGGGTAAGTTTCGGATGGAGGCTGGCCCCGCCGGAAACAATGAATTTTAACCTGCCCCCCATCATGCGTCTCCACCAACTGAAAACCAGAACATTTGCAACCAGGAGCTTCACATCATAGATCCGGCCCCGGGCATGGTTAAGCTCAAATTTATGACCCTGGCGAAGCGCCCAGAAAAACAACATCCGGACAGGAAAAGGCAAGGATCTCCCTTTCCTGACCAGATTGTTATATATTTTTTCGAAGACTCTCGGAACTGCGGCAAAACCATGCGGCCTGACTTCCCGCATGTATTCCGCGATCTGTTCAATATCTCTTACATAAAAAATCCGGACGCCAAAGTACTGGTAAACGTACCCGGCCATCCGTTCATAAACATGACACAACGGTAAAAAACTCAAAACACGGTCATTCCTTTTCAATGGAGGAATTTCAGCAAAAGCCTTGAAGTTCGATACGAAATTCCGGTGCGACAGCATAACTCCTTTGGGACGCCCGGTTGTTCCCGATGTATAAATGATGGTAGCAAGATCATCAGGCAAAACCGCAGCCATGGAGCGCTCCAGCAACAGGGGATCGCAGCCCTTACCCAGGTCAATAATCTCCTTCCAACTGGCGATGCCACGAATATCATCAACAGAAAATATTCCTTTTAAAGAGGTCAGCTCAGGCAGAACCTTGCAGAAACGATTGTACAGAATTCTGTCCGAAACAATTAAATAATCAATTTTTGCATCGGTGAAAATATACCTGAAATTCTCTTCACTGATGGTTGGATAAATCGGCACTGAGATAGCTCCGGTCATCAAAATTCCCATATCGAAGAAGTTCCAGTGTGGCCCATTCACGAGGATGGTGGATATCCGGTCGCCCTTCCCGACTCCCATCGCAATCAATCCCATGGCAATCTGCCTGGAATAGTTCAGATACTCCGACGATGTATAATGGTACCATTTCCCGGCGGTTTTCTCATTAAAGAGGTCGGGAATATCCTTGTATTTTTCCCTGTAAAGTGTAAGCAGATCGAAAATCCTTGATATTTCAGTCATCCGTACGAAATTTTTCGACTCACTTAAAGAGCGCCTCAATCTGATCTTTGTATTTTTTACAAACAAAATTCCTCTTGAGTTTCATGGTAGGAGTTATCTCACCCGACTCGGTACTCCATTCCGTGTTAAGCAGATCCCAGGATTTGATTTTTTCGGTCTCTCCGAAAAATTTGTTGTACTTATTGATCTCCACCTGGAATCGTTTTCGCAACCTGGGAAGTTTCACTAACTCCGCCTGGGTAGTGAAGGGGATCTCTTTAACCGCGCAGTATGATTTGAGAAAGGTAAAATCAGGAACGATAAGGGCTCCCGCGAATTTCTGGTTTTCGCCCACGACCACGATCTGATCGATAAACAGCGACTCCTTGAATTTATCCTCAATGGGTTCAGGGCTGATATACTTTCCGAAGGAGGTTTTGAAAAGCTCTTTCTTCCTCCCGGTAATCTTAAGTTGTCCCTCCGGTTCTATATGACCTAAGTCGCCGGTGTGGAACCAACCTTCACCATCGACCACTTCACGGGTCAGTCCCGGTTCCTTGTAATATCCGAGCATCACATTGGGACCTTTGCACAGGATCTCTCCGTCGTCATCAATTTTTACTTTTACTCCCCGGAGTACCGGGCCCACCGTTCCGAATTTGATTCCGTGTTCAGAGAAATCACTGACAGCAATAACAGGTGAGGTCTCCGTGAGGCCGTATCCTTCCAGGATATAAAAGCCTGCACAGGTAAACAAACGGGCAAGACGTGGCTGAAGGGCTGCCCCGCCCGACACAATGATCATCCGCTTACCGCCCAGCGCATCGCGCCATTTGGTGTACACCAATCGTTCGTAAAGTTTTCTTTTAAGTTCATAAAACCAGCCATTGGTTCCCTTCAGCTCATAGCGTAGCGCGAGGTGAAGCGCCCAGAAGAAGAAGGCACGTTTTATCCCTTTTTGTTTGTGGCCGGCAGACTGTAATTTGTCGTAAATCTTTTCGAGCAGTCGTGGAACGGTCGTCAGAATATCAGGATGGATCTCCAGCAGGTTTTCAGTAATGGTACCAATACTTTCGGCATAATAGATGGAATATCCCTTGTATTGATACATGTAATTCATCATGCGTTCATAAATATGACACAACGGCAGGTAACTTAGTATTTTCGCCTCTTCACCAAACGGAGGAATATAAGAAACTGCCGTAAAATTTGAAATTATGTTGGCATGTGAAAGCATCACACCCTTGGGATTCCCGGTGGTTCCGGAGGTATAGATCAGGGTTGCGATGTCATGGGTACCGATGGCGGCACGTCGTTCATTCAGCAGTTCGGGTTGTGGATGCTGCTTTCCCAGTTCGATCAGTTCATTCAGATGCTTTACCTCTTTCCAGTCCTTATAGGTAAAGACACCTTTGATCGACGGGATTTCGGGAAGAATATGCTGAATTTTCCGAAGGAGCTCAATGCCAAGAACAAAAACATATTGAACTTCGGCATGGTTCAGGATGTACTTGTAATCCGATTCACTAATGGTAGGATAAATCGGCACATGGACGGCACCGACCTGCATGATGGCCATGTCGACAAAATTCCATTCAGCCCGGTTGGTGCTGATCTGTGCGATTTTATCACCGGGTTTCACACCCAGTTCTAAAAATCCATAACTGATATGATCGACTATCTCTCGATACTGCTTGATGCTGTAACGGGCCCACTCACCATTTTCTTTTGAAGCAACAAAGTCATTTTTGGGTTTAAATGTTGCCTCCATATAAGGCAACAAATCAAAAATGCGGGTTATTTCCATAACAAATGGTAATTAAAAGATATGCAAATCAGAAAATTATACAATAATAATTAAAATAGTTAAATGTGAGATGGGAATCAGAAAAAAAACCAACCTTCCATACAGCCAGCTTATTGCCGGTTAAAATGCATGGAACTGGCCTGGGC
>JAQWBQ010000102.1 GCA_028706295.1 Bacteroidales bacterium | reverse complement strand
ATCCTGAAGATGATTGGTAAAGGAGTTACGGTTGAGCAGGTCGCCACCGTGACACACCATTTTTCCCGTGCCGGGATTATGGTACATGCCTACCTGATGTATGGATTCCCGACACAAACGGAGCAGGAAACCATCGATTCGCTTGAGATCGTGCGTCAATTGTTCCGGAACAGGCTTGTTCAATCAGCTTACTGGCACCAGTTTGCCCTGACCGTACACAGCCGGGTGGGGATTCATCCGGAGGCATTTGGAATCGCAAAAGTCGATACACCCCCCGGTACTTTTGCCAACAACGATCTGATTCCCGTTGATCGGAAAGGCTGTCGCCACGAAATATTCGGAGAGGGATTAAAGCGATCCCTTTACAATTACATGCACGGCTTATGCCTCGACTTCCCGCTCCGGGAATGGTTCGGGTTTCCTGTTCCGCCGACAACGGTCAACCGTAATTTTATCCGCAATGTGATCCGGAATGAATCCGTGCACGATTTTTCCCCTGATTCAAGAATGATTTGGATTGAGGCGGAACCCCGTTTAAAATGTCGCGCAAAGAACCGGAAAGGAGAACACCGGCGGATTGCCGTCCTCCAGATACTTATGCTGACAGCAGTGGTTGAAATTCAAATGGAAGAATCTTTGGGTAATTGGCTCATGGCCCTGATCACCGACCTGATGTCCGATAAGATGCCGCTTACCGTTTCAGCTGTCAGAAAGCGATATGAATCAGCGTTCGGACATGGTTGCGAAGAATTTTTCCAGAGCGGGATTTTTGAAAAATTACGTGAAACAGGATTGCTGATACTCTGATCCGAAATTTACCCTGCATTCAGGATGTTCATGGCCATCCGGATCCCGTCGGCAGCGCTCGAGACGATCCCCCCTGCATAACCACCTCCCTCACCTGCAAGATACAGATTTTCAAATCCGGTGCACTTCCCGTCGGGTTCCCTTAAAACCTGTATCGGTGAAGAAGTTTTACTTTCCAAACCCAACAGGATTCCCCTGTCATATCCTTTGATACGGCGAATGAAATCTTTGAGTCCTTCCGTCAGCGCGTTGGCGACAAAAACCGGAACCATTTCACGCAAAACGGCTGGTTTTAATCCCAAAGGATAACTGGTTTCCGGAATTCCTTCCGATTCTGTCTTATTTATAAAATCAGAGATCCTGCAAAAGGGAGCCTGAAAGTCCTGTGAATAGTTATAAAACGAACGTTCCAGGTCTTCCAGCCAGTCGAGCGCCCCGGAAGGGGTCACCCGGGTTCCGGCCAGTTGATCGGGATGTACTCCGGCCACGAATCCGGCATTGGCAAATCTTCCGTCGCGCCGGTAATTACTCATTCCGTTAACGATGTTAATATCGGGGCCTGTGGCCGCGGGAACCACCATGCCACCCGGGCACATACAAAATGAGTAAACCGGGTGTCGGGAATCGGCCTGCGAAGTAAGGCGGTATTCGGCAGCTTTTACCCCCGGCAAATCAGCAACACCCCATTGAGCCTGATTGATATCCCGTTGCAAATGTTCTGCCCTGAAGCCGATCGCAAAACTCTTCGTCCGGAAGTTGACACCGCGATCCATCAGCATCCTGTATGTTTTATAGGAGGAATGTCCGGGCGCAACAACAAACAGGGATGCCGCTATCGGACCTGCCGGAGTAATGGCCTCAAGAACTTTCCCTTTATTGACGATCAGGTCCTGTAAGGGTGTTTCAAACCTGATACTTCCGCCCATCTGCCGGTATTGCTCCCGGAGATTCACCACCACTTTCCGGAGATTATCACTGCCCACGTGCGGGTAAGCAAGATAACGGATTTCGTCGGGCGCGCCAGCGGCAATGTAAGTCGACAGAAAAAAGTCTCGCTCGCTGCTGATATGCTTTGAACGCGAAGTAAGTTTTCCGTCAGAAAAGGTCCCGGCTCCCCCTTCTCCGAATGCATACGTGGCAAGGGGATCAAAGAAACCGGTTTTTTCAAAGTCACTGATTCCGGGAACCCTTTTACCGACCTCGCTTCCCTGTTCGAGAATTATCGTTTCAAAACCTGCTTTCTGTAAGACAAAAGCTGCAAAAAACCCTGCCGGGCCACTACCCACAATAACAATTCGCTTGTTACGTGATTTGAAGGGAATTTCCAGTGCGGACGGGTGGTCAGGTTCTGAACCGGCCAATCCCCGGGCGTAAACGCCAATCCGTAGCAACCAGTGAATCTGCCTTTTATTCCGGGCATCAAGACTTTTTGATTCGATTTGAAAAGAAAAATCGTTGGTTTTGATCACCCTGCTGATTTTATCCTTCAGCTCAGCATCGGAATAGCTGGTAGGAAGTTTGACCTCTATGAGTTTGAACCCCATGATTAAAGAAGGATTTTTAAATCGGGTGACGTGGTTTGAATCAATTTTCGGTAAAAATACTTTTTATTCACGAAATTCGTTTTCAGAAAGTGTGGTTCAAAATGTCTATATTTCTGCGTTTCTGCCTGTTCCTGCCGGTGTTCCTGTGTTTCAGCGGCTTGTTTGGTCAGCCGGGGATCAATGACAAGCAGGTTGCCATTGATCATATCAGGAAAGGAGCATATATGGAGGCGCTTGAGAACCTGAACCGGGCTATACAGCGTGAACCCGCATACGCAGAATTGTACTTTCTCCGGGGATATGCCAAATATGGCCTGGATGATTTTCTCGGTGCAGAACTTGATTATACCCGCTCGGTCGAATTATCACCATACCTCCCCGATGTATATACAAACCGGGCAATCGTCAGAAGTCAGCTGCTCAATTTCACGGGAGCCATGGAGGATTTTAATAAAGCCATCTCCATGGATGAAAAAAACGGTGAGATCTATTTTCACAGGGCCCGTGCCAATCTTTACCTGAAAAAGTACTATTCCTGCATCGTCGATTGTAATACGGCGATTCATTTGGGTTACAAGGAGGCGACAGTATATATTCTGAGAGCCAATTCCGAACAGGCCATAAAACGGTATACCGAAGCCCTTGATGACCTGGGAACTGCCCGGAAGATCAATCCGCTGAATGGATACATTTTTACGCAAAGAGGCCTCGTATGGATTGACCTGGAACAGGTTGACTCAGCCATCGCGGATTTTTCCCGTGCATTGGAACTCGATTCGGTAAATACCTATGCCTGCTTTAACCGGGCATTGGCTTATCTGAAAAAAAATGACCGTGTTTTGGGACTGAAAGACCTGAATACGGTCATACGGTTATCTCCCTATAATTCATATGCCTATTACAACCGGGCTATCGTGTTGATCGGGTTGGACGAAAAAAGGGGGGCAATTCATGATTTTGAGATTGTCAGCAAACTCGATCCGAAAAATATCATCAGTTATTATTACAGAAGTAAACTCAAAAGTGACCTTCGCGATTATCGTGGCGCATTGGAAGATTTAAATAAAACATTGGAGTTGCTTCCCGATTATACCGATGCCTGGTATGATCGCTACGAGGTGAAGTTGAAGCTGGGGGATCAGAAAGGGGCACAGCAGGATTACAGGAAAGCGGTTGAACTTATGGAACGGAACCATTATGACCGTGACAGTCTGATGATAACCCGGAAAGATTATCTGCAAAGCCTGGTTAAGCTAAGTGGAGACTTTGAAGAAATGAACACCCTGAACAGCAAATTCCAGAACCAGGCGGTCGATATCAGGATGTTGCCCCTGTTTTATATTCTGATCTGGAAAACCGATTTCGACAAAGTCAGATTGTATGATGTGTATGGGAAACCAAATTATTTTTCAACGGTACTGACGGTTTCAAATCAGATCGGGTTGATCAGTGATTCGGTGTTGCGTCATGAAATTGCCATTCAAACACAAAAGATCGATTCAGCAAGGCCCAATACCGGCGCGTTGTTCCGCCGGGGGGTTGCCCTTGCCTTGTTGGGTAATCATGAAAGGGCGATACGTGATTTTGATTCGGTGTTACTGTGCGATACGACCTTTGTTGCGGCCTGGTTTTTCAGAGCATATGCCCGGTTAGCCCTTTTGAACAGCCTTAATATTCAGGAAAATTTTCAGGAGGAGATAACGATTGGCAAACCGGCTCCGAAATTACCCCGATCCGATCGACCGGAGGCACTGGAACATACCTATGAGATCGTTTTAAATGATCTGAACCGGGTGACTTATCTCGATCCCGAATTTGCTGCCGCCTGGTACAACCGGGGATGTGTCAACAGCATGATGGGAAATTACCGGGAGGCAATCGGCGACTTTTCAGCGGCATTAGAACATGATCCGCTGTTTGCGGAAGCTTATTACAACCGCGGACTGATGAATATTCTGACACAGGAAAACCACAAGGGCTGCGGAGATCTCAGCAAAGCCGGAGAATTGGGGATTGCCGATGCGTACCGGGTCATGAAACGATATTGCTATAAATAAACGGACAATCTGAAAAATTCCAATCGGATTTTTAAAGATATTTTTCGATTGTTTCGACCACCCGCTCCCGGTCAAGCGGTTTTGTCAGACATTCCGAAAATCCGGCTTTCATAATTTCCTCCCGGTCCTGAGGCATGGCAAATGCTGTTTCAGCCAGAAAGGGCCTTGAATTAAGTGCAGGCCATCTTTCGGTGATCGCCTTTTTAAGTAAGATCCCCGACCATGGATACGGGAGGCTGATGTCGAAGAGGAACAGGTCGATTTTTCTTCCCGTCTTCATTTCTTCTTCAATGACCGTCAGGGCATCTTCCCCGTCACATGCCAGTAAAATAACGAAATGACCACGCAGCCAGATATTCAGGATCTGGGAAGTAGCCATATCATCTTCAACTATCAGTACGGTTTTACAGGGTTTCATGAGGCTTCTGTCAAAAACGGTTATCGGTGCGGGGAATCGAACCAGGTAAACCCCAGAAAGATTTTTAAAGTTAATCAGAGGGGGCAGGGTGCCGCCGATAAAAAACAATTACGACAGGATCAGCGTTGTCGGGGGCAAATATACAAAAGGAAACTTATAATTGACCTATCATTTCACAAAAAACCATAAAATCACGTTGCTCCTCTTTTGTTCTTAAAGAACAAGCGGATTATTGATCCGCATTCATCTTCGAGAATTCCTTTATTAACAACTGTTTTCGGATGTAGCACCCGGGTTCCTGTAAGCGTGAAGCCCCGTTTATCATCGGAGGCTCCGTAGTACAATGTTCCCAACTGGGCCCAATGAGAAGCAGCCGCGCACATCAGACAGGGTTCAAGCGTGACATATAGTTCGCACTCGTTGAGGTACTTCCCGCCCAGGAAATTTGCCGCCGCCGTGAATGCCTGCATCTCGGCATGTGCTGTTACATCCTTAAGGGTTTCTGTAAGATTATGGGCGCGCGCTATGATGGTTCTATTGCAAACCACGACAGCTCCCACCGGAACTTCATCCTTCTCAAAGGCTTTCCTGGCTTCTTTCAGCGCTTCATTCATAAAAAACTCAGGAGAGAATAAAGGATAGCTTCTGACTTGGGTCATAAGTGGATGATTTTTCTCACCTGGCGGAAATTTCCATCCATGGTCATATTGAGGAGATACATTCCCGGCGAAACATTCTGAAAGTCGAATGTGAAGCGGTTTTCACCCGCTGACACCGCATGCCGGCTGTTCCTGATCTTTGTTCCGTTTAAAGCAGTGAGGGTCAGATCCAGGACGCCCGGGCGGGTTGCGTTCATCACGATATGGCAGTTCTCTGAAACCGGATTGGGGCAAACTGTTGCCTCATTATTCCCGGGATTATCCAGGCCTGTCGAAATATCCCAGACCGTCGTAAACAGTCCACGGCCATGGGTCGCGGCAAGCACGGTATTATCAGCCTTGCGGATCTGAAGCATATCAACCCTTACGTAAGCCATCCCGTCAGAAACCGGGTACCACATGGCCGGGGACATATTCAGGTCGGTACCCTGCCAGACACCGGTTTCGGTGGCCAGCATTACCTGTCGGTTATTCTGTGGGTGAAAGATTGCCCAGCGCACCGGCATGTCGGGAAGGTTACCTTCAATGTTCTGCCAGGAATCACCCCCGTTATAAGTTTGCCAGACTGATGCTACTCCATAATTTGAAAAAGTCACCAACAATGTGTCTTCCGATTTCCCCACTGCGATACATGAAAGGTTTGCGGCCGGGAATGCATTGCTTCCGATCTCGGTAACCTGAGGCATATTGGTCTGAGCCTCCTGTACCTTAAACAACCTTCCCGACTGGGTACCTACAAAAAGTGTTGATTTTCCAGCGGGTGAAAAGGGTGAATATTTTATTGCGGAGAAATAAACCGTACTTCCGGTGTTCAGGTTGATAAAAGTACCTGTCGGGTATGTTCCGGAAAGATCTTCGATCCGTAAGATCTGATCCTGCCAGTTACCTAAATAATCAACGGCATTGCAATACAGCATCCCCATTTTATGATCCAGGTCGGCCGGACTGACAAAGGTTCCGCTGGACCAGTTGCCCGCATAATTAAGAAAATTAGCATCATCGAAAATATAATACTGATTATAATACACCGATGTGATGGAAATAGAAGGATTGCTTTCATCGAAAAAGCAATAGGCCCCATCGCCGCCGCTCACCATATCATTCAGAGTGAGGGGATTTCCCGTTCCCATGTAAAACAGGCTGCCGTTATCCTGTAATCCCCCGTAATACTGCTGAATACCCGGGTAGGGATGAATGGCACAGGTGTAAAACTGGAGGGTGGAAAAATTTTTATTCCGCTGGGCAAAAGAAGGTGCATAATAGGAGCCATCGGCCGTGTAAAAAACACCCCCGTCGGTCCCGAAAAGAATTTCTTCGGAGGATCCCGGTTTGTAAAGGATCACATGCTGATCGGCGTGGATATATTGCGGCCCGCCGCCGCCGTACATGTGCGACCAGTCGCTTAACCTTGACCAGGTCAATCCGCCATTTATGGTACGGTGAATGTCGAGACCCCCGATGTAAACGGTCATCGGATCGTTGGGGTCAACGGCAACATCAAGCGCATGCCAGGCAATGGTCGCAAAATTATCACCCGAGGTAAGATCGGTCGGAAGATTCTTTTTTGTCCAGGTCACTCCTTTATCGGCCGACCGCAGGATGTGATAACAGTAAAAATATTTAAACCCGTCGCTATAATTGATTGATCCGCTTGCTATGAGTGCATATACCACATTGGAATCGGAAGGAGCGGTCGCCAGAACCACACGACCGGGAATATTATTCACCGGACTTGCCAGAATTTCAGTCTGATATTGTGAATTTACAGTCCAGTTAAGACCATTATCCGAAGTCAGAATAATGGCTGCGCCATTTCCGTCAAGGTTAGGCCGCGTTCCAACGTACAACCTGTTATCCGCCCCAAGAGCAATATCCGATACACAATATGGGATTGACAATCCGGTAATGTTCGGAAGGACCTGTTGCCAGGTCTGTCCCATATCGGCCGACCGGAATAATCCATCCGAGGGGCCACTGCTGTGCTGGTTCCCGCCATAGAGCCCCGAAGCCACACCGGCATATATTACACTGACATTGTTCTCAATCCTTATGACCAAATCGGTGACGTAAGCAAATTGTTCCGTCGAAGGCATCGGCTCCCATGTCAGTCCTCCGTTTTGAGACCAGAAAATGCCAAGGCCCAGTCCTGAACTTTCACGGTAAGTCTGAATGGCAGTCTCTGCCTCGCCAGTGCCTGCAAATAACCGTTGGGTGTTACCGGGATCATAAGCCAGGCAACGAATAGACAGGCAGGCCCAGAAATCACCCACGGGTACCCAGGCGCTTGTGGCGTCGGTAATGTCGTTGTTGTACCATAAACCTCCCGTAATGCCTCCGGCCCATACTTTTTTGCGGGTCGGATCATTTGGATCGTACATGATAGCCCTGGTGCGACCTCCCATGTCGGAAGGATAGCCCTGCCATAAAATGTTGTTTGCCTGCTTCAGCGCCAATGCATTCCGTGTTTGCCCGAGTGCCGTTCGTAACCGTTCGCGTGGTACTGTACCGGTGGTGGGATCAAATGTCATCAGGAACTCGTGAAATGCGGCCATTCCGGGTTCATCTGTCTTCGGTTTCTTCCGATCGCCTTTGTCCTTTTTTTCCGGCGCAAGCCTGTTTAAACTTACCAGCTTTTGTTCAAATTCCTTCCGGACCACTGATTGGTTATGGTTCCGGATCCATATCAGCGCGGTTCCGGCGACTGCTGCGAAAAAGAAAATGAAGACAAGAATTTTTATCCTGCTGTTTTTATGAAGATTAGTTTTCATAGAAATTCCGTTAACCTATCTGTTCTTCCAATGAATTCAGTTCCCAGGCATCCCGTAGGTGATACATTCCGATCCTGGTCCGGCATAAAGCCGTCAGATGGGCGCCGCAACCAAGATGCATGCCCAGATCGCGTGCAAGCGACCGGATATAGGTTCCTTTGCTGCACACAACCCTGAAATCGATCAAAGGAATGGCAACGCGGGTTATCTCAAAAGCGGAAATGGTCACGGTATTTGCCTTGATCTCAACCTCCTTTTCTTCACGGGCATAATCGTAAGCCCGCTTTCCATCAATCTTTTTTGCCGAATATTTCGGTGGTATCTGCTCCAGGGTGCCGGTAAAGTGCGTCACGGCATCCCGAATGGCCTCTTCGGTAAGGTCATCAGTCGGGAAATACCCGTCGGGACTGGTTTCCAAATCAAATGAGGGTGTGGTTGCGCCCAGGTACATCGTACAGGTATATTCCTTTTCAAGTTCCTGAAACGAAGTTATTCGACGTGTGAATTTTCCGGTGCAAATGATCAAAAGGCCTGTCGCCAGCGGATCAAGGGTTCCGGCATGCCCGATTTTTATTTTCCGTATTCCGGTTCGTTTTCGGATTATCGTCCGTAATTTGCCCACCACGTCGAAAGAGGTCCATTGGTATGGCTTGTTGATCAACAGGACTTCCCCCTGTTCAAACTGAAATGACATCACTAAATGGTTAAACTGTGACCAGTCATCAGGTAGATGATGAGGATCAGGCCGACAATGATCCTGTAATATCCAAACAGTTTGAATCCATGTTTGGTGAGATATGTAATGAAGGCTTTGATAGCAATAAGAGCAACCACAAGGCCCACCAGGTTCCCCACGATCAAAAGCCAGACGTTGTTAGGGACCATTACATCGGGATGGTCGGTCATGGTGTCATACAGACTTTTTGCAAAAGCTCCGGCAAGTGTGGGTACTGCCAGAAAAAATGAGAATTCAGCAGCAACTTTCCGG
Source organism: Bacteroidales bacterium (assembly GCA_028706295.1). Lineage (GTDB taxonomy): Bacteria > Bacteroidota > Bacteroidia > Bacteroidales > FEN-979 > CAIVAT01. The sequence continues at coordinate 1,911 of JAQWBQ010000102.1, read as the reverse complement.
GTCAGCTTCTGCTGCATTCCGCCGATGATGGTGGCTGCACTGCGGCTAAAGCCAGGGAAAACAATTGAAAGCAACTGAAAAAGTCCGACTATAAGGGCATTCTTATAGGTCATCCCTGCTTCCTGATCAATCCGGGGTTTATTAAACCACCGGTCGACAAAAAGTAAAATAAATCCGCCCAGAAACATTACGACACTTATAAAAATAGGGGTCTCAAGCACCTGATCAATATATTTCTTAAGCAGAATGCCCATAAAGGCCGCGGGGAGAAATGCAATAAATAATTTCAGGTAAAAGCTGTAATGACGAAAATCAAGGAATTTTCTCCAATAGAGAATGATCACCGAAATAATAGTACCAAACTGTATATTTTCAATGAAAAGTTTGGTGAATACCTCTTTCTCTATTCCCAGGATGGCTGAGGTCAGGGCCATGTGTCCGGTGGAGGAGATGGGCAGAAACTCGGTAATCCCTTCCACAATGGCAATAATGACCGCCTGCAGAAAAGTCATTAGTCCTTTGGTTTTTTCATAATGGCAAAAATCTCGGTCACAAAGCCGGCAAGGATCAGAATTGGCGCCAATGTAATACGCCGGAAACTGAAAATATCAGGGTTGAATTTGGCCGGATCGTCAGAACCTCCGCCGATCATAAATAAAAAGCCAACCACGATAAATGCCAAACCGATCAGCATCAAACGGTAATTTTCTTTCCCGAATGCAAACTCCCCGGTTTTGAAGCTTTTCGGGTGGGGGTCCTCCTGCCTGATTGTACGCGCCGCAGCTGGTTTTGATTCAGAAGGTTTTTTCTGTTTATCCATTTTTTCACATTTATGGGCCAAAAATACGGAAAATTTAAGAAATTCAGGTGTATAACATATCGGTCCGGATCCGGAGATATTTTCTGACTGCCAGCCAGGTGGAGATCCAGGATAAAAAAGCCCCCAGAAAAAAGAGAAACAGGACCAACCCTGCCAGCATGACCGGATCCTGAAGTTCAATCAGTTCAGGCAATTGGTCGACTGCGAAAAAAATCAGAATCATCAGGATTAATTGTGCAAACAAAGAGCTCACAATTCCCTGAATGATGCTCTTGACCAGGAAAGGTTTTGTAATGAACCCTTCCGTGGCGCCCACCAGTTGCATACTCCGTATTATGAACCGTTTGGAATAGACCGATAACCGTATGGTATTATTGATCAGGACGATGGCAATGAACAACATGAGCAGGCTGAAGGCCAGAAGGAAGAGGCTGATCTTTTCAACATTATGGTTGATGGCATCGACAAGCGACTTTTGATAGTATACCTCTTTAACTTCGGGTATCGCCAACAAACGCCTTTCAATTCTGTTCAGGGTGTCAACATTGGCATAAGGAGCCTTGATCCGCAAATCAATCCCGGGAAGCAATGGATTATAACCCAAAAAACCAATGAAATCCTCTCCCAGTTCATCCTGCAGCTTCTCTGCGGCACGTTCGCGGGGTATATATTCACTCGATTTTACATAGTATTGACGATCGAGTTGTTTTTTCAGCTCCAGGATCTCGGCCTCTTTAATCCCTTCACGGATCATGATGGAAAAGCCGATGTTCTCTTTTACATAGTCCGAAAGCTTACTTGCATGAAGTAGGATCAGCCCCAGCAACCCGATTAAAAAAAGGACCAGGGCAATGCTGATTCCCGAGGTGACCTGCGACGTCGCGATCCTGCGCTGATAATATCTTTCTTCCTGTGGTACCATGTGAATAATCCCGACCTAAAATTACGACTTTTTAGGTCTTCTTTTTCCTTTGAGATTTTAAGATGGCTTTTTGCTCTTTATTGTTTAATCCGGCGCCTGATTTCAATCCGCTCAGGACACTTTTCCAGATGAAATTGAAAATCCCTTTCGTCCGGTCCCGCTCGTACCA
>JAQWBQ010000026.1 GCA_028706295.1 Bacteroidales bacterium | reverse complement strand
AGCATGACGATTATCGAAGAATCCTATTCAGGGGGGTCAATATCTGCCGGAATGTCATGCTTCGACAGCAGAAAATCAGGCTTCAACAACCGGATTTGAGGGGGTCAGTATGCTCCGGAATATCCAGTATAGCCCTGCCAAAAGGGGTAGTGACCTCCGGTTCAGCGATTACGGGTAATCTTCTTTACCGCTTCACCAGTTTTGCGTGAAATAACGCGACATTCCCGCGGATTTCGACCATGTAGATACCTGCCGGAACAGTCCGGATATCGGCAATAAGCGTATTTCCTGATCGGGTACAGGTAGCCGGAATCCGGGTTCCGGTTGTGGATATCAGGTACAGCCGAAGCGGTTCTGTTTCTGTGGTAGAAGGAAGTATCAGGGTCACCGCGTCAGTAGCCGGGTTGGGTACAATTTGAAGCTGGTTGTCGTCCTGTGGCTGGTTCGCGACAGAGACCGGGTTTCCCCAAATCAGGTAAGCATATTCGGGATGATCGATAAATGGATTGCGGTTGTGCTGCATACCGTAAACCGTATTGTTCCGGTCCGTCTCTTTGGGAGAAACAGGATCCACGCTGCTCCAGTGGAGCATGAGCTGCAATGCCCACGATTTAAGCTGCGATCCGGTGGTGGATGGGCTTCCGGTCCAACCGGCATCCTCGTTGTAATAGCGGGTCGACATGTAAAAACAAGTGCGCGCCAGATCGCCTTTGTATTCCTCACGCGGCTCGAAAACGGTCCCCGTGTACCCGGGCCAGTCGCACGATCCCAACTTGCTCCCGTTCAACGAAGTCCACGTGGCGACCCCGACGGTCCCGTAAGGAAAGTTGTCGCGCATCCCGTTCACCTTGCCGTCGGTAGGGTAGATGTGGAAGAGATCCGAATTCATGGGAGCGCCGTCGTTGAACCAGCTTTTGGGCCATGAGTGCTCGCGGTTGTAACAATCGCCTTCAGCGCTGTAATTTCCGCACTGATCCGTTCCGAATGAATAGGAGTAGGGCGGATTGCCATTGGCGGTTCCGTCGGGAATGTCGGAATAAAGATCCCAAACCGTTCCGTTGGGTTTGTCGTCGGTCGTGTAAAAGGAATTCCATAGTGCGGAATAAGCGATCACTGTATGTCCGCGGATAATATCATGCAATGCGGATTGCAGCTCTGCACCCGTTTTCCCGTTTGCCGGATCGTAATAACCCGGAGGGATCTGAGCCGTTGCTTCCGATACGAGAAACAGGATCGCAACGATCGTAGTCCGGTATTTAAGGGTCCAAGTTCTGATCAATCTTTTCAAAGGATAATTTTCGGCAAAGGTACGATTTATCTGCGATGCAGTGACCTGCAAATTGCTTTCCGACAATAGCCTCCCTTGCTTTCCGATCATATTTCTGATCATAATTTTTTAGATAGAATAGCCCAGTTAATTTCGGATTGTAATCTATCTTTGTCATATGATAAAATAAAGAAAATAATACTAGCATTCATTATATCAACAAATTATAATCATTTAAGATATTATTTATAATCACAGGATGAGCATGAAAAAACAATTTCTCCTTTTATCATTCGCGCTGTGCACCGTCTATGTTTCATTCTCCGCAAATCCCTGGCGCTGGCAGAACCCATTGCCCCAGGGGAATGGATTATTCGCCGGCAAAGTCATTGACGCTCAGACCTATGTTTCAGTCGGCGCTTATGGAACCGTGATCAGAAGCGCCGACCAGGGAGCTGCCTGGAATATTTATTCACCGATCGTTTATGAATTTCTTTACGGGGTGGATTTTAAATCATCGACCTCCGGAACCGCAGTGGGTGAAAAAGGGCTCATCATCAACACCACCGATCAGGGGGCACACTGGACACAGGTCGCTTCTCCGGTTTCTGCCGGACTCTGGTCGGTTCGATATGCCGATGCTTCCACAGGCTTTGCATGCGGTGAAGGAGGGGCCATCCTGAAGACCACCAGTGGTGGAGTTTCATGGAGCGCCCAGGTTTCAGGAACCGGAAACCATCTGTTCAGCGTTTGGTTTGTTGATGCGCAGACCGGCTGGGTCGTCGGCGATAACGGCACCATTCTCAAGACCACAAACGGAGGCGCGACATGGGTATCGCAGTCATCCGGAACAACAAAAATGTTGCGGAGTGTTCAGTTTCTCGATGCGCAGAACGGCTTTGTCGCGGGTTACTCAGGCACCGTGCTGAAAACGACAAATGGCGGTGCAACCTGGACCGAACTTCCCCGTTATATCGGTTCCGATCTGTTTGCTGTTTATTTCATCAACCCGAATACCGGATTTGCCGGCGGTAGCGGGGAGAATTACATCAGCACTACCGACGGTGGCGCTACATGGGTTGTTCACCAGGGCGCTGCTGAAGGCGGATGCTGGACCATGATCTCCTTTTCAGGAAACACCGGCTGGATGTGCGGCAACTATGGCCGGCTTTTAAAGACAACCGACGGGGGAAGCAACTGGGATCTCATTTCCGACATCTCAACCTATGATTACCATTCCATCTCATTTCTCGACAACTCCAATGGGATGGTAGGTGGCGACTGGGGAAGTTATTTCAAAACAACAGACGGAGGAAACACCTGGACCTATGGTGGCATTCCCGGATATGACATGATCATTTACGGAATCCACTACTTTTCTTCCCAGGATATTCTTGTTGCCGGCGGTTACGGAGGGTGCTACAGAACTACCGACGGAGGCGCTTCCTGGAACCAGGTCAGCCTTTCGACCACTTCGAACCTGATGGATCTCACCTTCATCACGCCGGATATCGGGTACATCTTTGGTTCCTATGGTTATCTCGCCAAAACAACCAACCAGGGTAATGCATGGACCATCATACCATGCCCCCAGACCCTTCATTTCCTGTGTGCGCATGTATTTAATGAGAACACGATGATCGCAGGAACAGCCTGGGGAAAAATCGTGAAATCTACCGATGGCGGGGCGACCTGGATCGAAAAGCATTCGGAACCAGGAGAGCAGATCTCGGATATTCTCTTCCTTGATCAGAACAAAGGTTTCGCCGTATCTGCCCACAGCAAAATCTATAAAACCGTTGATGGGGGAGAGAGCTGGTCGGTCAGTCAGGTGGGCTCGTTCCGCGAGTACACCCACATCTGTTTCACCAACGCCACTACCGGATGGATCAGCGGAAGTGACGGATATATGCTCCGCACGACCGACGGCGGAAATACCTGGCATGAAATCTTCGTAGGCACCCATCAAAACCAGAATGTTGTTTACTTTTTCGATGAGGACAATGGCTTCATCGTTGGAAACAGCGGGATGTTGCTGCATACTTCCAACGGCGGCTATACTTCAGTTCCAGGGAATGATCCGGCCGGATCCCGTCAACCGGAGATCACCCTCTTTCCCAACCCGGTCACATCGCACTTCACAGTTCGCATTCCGGACCCGGGACTTCAGACTTCGGGCTTCAGACCTCAGAATTCGGTTGTAAAACTCGAGGTCATTGATCTTTCCGGAGTCGTTTTGATAGATTTGTATGAAGGAACATTAAATTCAGGTGAGGTGCAATTTGACGCAGGTTGTTTGCCTCGCGGGGTTTATTTTGTGAGACTAACTGCGAACAATACAATCATCACGAAAAAGTTTGTCAAGCGGTGAAGGCAGGATGTGAATTGCTTTCTGATTGTATCTTTAGATATAGAGACACAACTCATGGTAGCGAAAATTCACCATTTAAATTCCGGAAATAATTCATTCCTTGTGAATTGTTAAAAGAAGGAGGACGATGATTTTAAAATTCTCTTATAATAAGACATAATGTTGCCACGCGAGATAAACCCAACATATTTCCTATTGCGGGTAACAGGGATATTGTACAGGCCCGATTCTTCAAATTTCAGCATTGCCTGATCAACGCTGTCGTTTATCTCAATAGTGACAACATTTTTGATCGTAAGGTCATCAAGTCGTAGGGTTTCAAAAAGTTCATTTCTGAAGATCAGCTCCTTGAAACTCTCAAGAGGAATGATTCCAATAAACTTCTGATCATCATCAACAACAGGAAAGACATTTCTTTTACTACGTGTGAAAGCATCGATTAGTGACCCAAGTGTTGCATTTTGATTTAAAGGGATAAATTCAGTTTCAATGACTTCTTCTACGGATATGTGCTTGAATACGTTACTGAGTTTATCATCCACTGAATACTGACCTTTTCTTGCCAGGTTTTTGGTGTAGATGGTATAAGGTTCGAAATAACGGCTTATGAAATAAGATAAGGCGGAAACAATCATCAATGGAACGAATAATACGTATCCACCTGTTATTTCCGCTATTAAAAAAATGGCTGTCAGGGGAGCATGAACAACTCCTGCCATTATACCCGCCATCCCTGCTGCAATAAAATTCACGGTATGAAGATCTGCGATCCCGAGAGTTTTCAATAAAAAGGCAGTCCCAAATCCAACCATGGCGCCGGTAAACAAAGATGGGGCAAAGATTCCTCCATTGCCTCCGGCACCAAGAGTCAGGGAGGTCGCCACAATTTTAAGCAAGATCACAAGCCCGGTAAAGGTCAGTAAAAAGTAAGGCTTTAGAGGTAAAGAAGAAAAAAAGCTATTATTTAAAATGTCGTAAAAATTGCCGTCGAAAAGCATCTCAATGGTGCGGTATCCCTCTCCAAACAAAGGCGGGAAAATATAAATGAGTATTCCGAGTGCAATTCCACCAACGACGGCTTTTGGCAGAATTCTTTTCCGCTTTTCAAAATAGCCTTCAATACTAAGGGACATCCGAGTCATGTAAACGGATAACAATCCGCATAAAATACCTAATAAAACATAATATGGAATCGCATCGAAATACCAGTCTTTTGTTACGAGGTAAAACAATTGACCACGCAAAAGAAATTTTGATACAATGGTGGCCGTCGCTGTTGAAATCAGCAAGGGAATAAAAACAGGAATGGAAACGTCTGCTAATAAAACCTCAATTGCGAAGATTGTACCTGCAATCGGACTGTTGAAAACGGCGGCAATCCCGGAGGCGGCCCCACATGCAAGCAAAAGTATTTTTTCCTTGCTGCCGAATTTCATGAAACTGCCGATATTCGATCCGATGGCCGAACCCGTAATCACGATGGGAGCTTCAAGACCTGCGGATCCGCCAAAACCTATTGTCAGACCACTTGTTAAAAGGTGCGAATACATTTTGGACCCCTCGATTTTTCCCGATCGTCTTGCAATAGAAAAGATAATGCTGCCAAGCCCCTTTTCGAGTTTTCCTTTGAAAAATATTTTGATGACCAATAGCGTCAACAAAATTCCGACCAATGGAGATACTATGTAAATATAGTTCGTATGCGACCAGGATAATAACAGGTCTGACATAGAATAAACGAACCGGACAAAATGTTTAAGGATTACTGCGGCTAAAGCAGAGACGATTCCAACAGCGATACTCGCCAGAACCAAGTATGTACGGTCCCCAAGGTACGTGTCTTTGAGGTAATTAAGCTTCTTGATCAATTGCTGAATAAACATCCTGATTTGTAAATGGTTTCCAAATATAAAGTTTCTTTTTATCTTTCCTGGGGTTCCCAGTTGCAATGATTAATATCGCTATAAATATTAAATTTGCTGATGTCGATATTCTACATCATATGAATTTCAAAACAGTTACATATAAATTTCTCAAAGACCGTTTTAATCTTGAAAAGAATAAAGAGGAATATGGAGAGGTTATTGATGCTATTACAAGGAATATCTATTTCAGAGGCACCAATCTCTGGGTATTGATGTTTGCTATCATTATTGCTTCAGTAGGGCTTAATGTCAACTCGACTGCCGTCATCATCGGGGCCATGTTGGTTTCGCCCCTGATGGGACCGATCATGGGAATCGGCCTGGGAGCAGGTATCAATGACTTCAGGTTAATGCGGTTATCTGCCTATAATTTTCTGGTCGCAATCGTAATCAGTTTGATCTCCTCAACACTTTATTTTCTACTGTCACCGTTGAACGAAGCACACTCTGAATTGCTTTCAAGGACCACACCGACGGTTTACGACGTGATTATTGCACTGTTTGGCGGTTTTGCGGGAATCGTTGCTACTTCAAGCAAGGAAAAAGGAACCGTAATTCCTGGCGTTGCGATTGCCACCGCTTTAATGCCGCCATTGTGCACAGCAGGCTATGGACTGGCCGTTGGAAATATGTTTTTTTTCATGGGTGCTATCTATCTTTTCTTCATTAACTCTGTTTTTATTTGTCTGGCTACTTTTCTTATCGTCAGATATCTGCATTTCCCAAGGCACGAATATCGTGATGAAAGCACAGGGCATAGGATGAAGCTCTGGATCTGGTTAATTGTCATCATAACCTTCGTGCCAAGTGTCGTTATAGCATATTTCATGATTCGCAGGAATGTTTTTGAGACCAATGCAAGCCAGTTTATTAGCAGGGAGTTGATATTTGAAGGGAGCACCATTATTGAGAAAAAAATTGATGCTGCTACCGCAACCATCAAAGTTGTTTATATTGGCAAAGGTATCAGCCCCGACTTTTTGGAAAATGCCAAGAAAAAACTCGGAGATTATCATCTGCAGAACGCAAATCTAAAGGTAACCCAGGGAATGAAAGAGTTGACTACTTCTGATATCACCAACATGAAATCTCAAATCATTGAAGATCTATACAAAAGGAACCAAGAGACGCTGATGTCAAAAGATGAAAAGATTGACCTGCTTGAAAAGGAATTAACAAAATATCAATCAGGATACTTATCAGGTACAATGCTCAATGAAATTCGGGCGCTTTTCCCAGAGGTGGAGGAAGTTTCATTCACTAAAGCTTTATTAAGTTCTACAAAAAGTAAAATTCCTGATACAGTGGACCTGGTCTACCTGAAATTCAGCAAGAATATGCGTAAATCTGAACTCCAGCGTCTAGAATCCTGGTTAAACTTACGGGTGGGAGGAGATAAAGTAAAAATAGTTATCGGGAAATAATATTATGGTAGGAATCCTTATAACCATCGTTTTTATTACAGGATATTTAGCCATTGTCATGGAGCATAAAATCCGCGTGAACAAGGCGGCTACTGCACTTGTAGCCGGCTCATTAGCCTGGACTATTTTCATCGTGCTCACTACCGAAAAGGAAAAGGTGACAGAAAACATCGGAACCCATATGGCCGATACTCTTTACCCGACAGATCACTTCTTTTGGGAATTTCTTGCTTACGCAACAAGGGGGAGCATCCTGATAATAGGCTCGGCTTCGGGAGTGGTAGCAATGGGCATGGAACGCATAACATTCTTCTGGTTCTTGAGACGAATCTCGTTGCTTGCTTTATCCGGATACCTGGCAGGTGCATTTACTTATATCCTTATGTTCTGAGCTGTTTTAACTTCAGAACATATTTTCTCAAACCGTAGTTCAAATCGGGTGCCCTCATTGATCGTGCTGTAGATCTTTGACTTTGTATTATGAAGTTCCAATATCCTTGCCACCAAAGAAAGGCCAATTCCAAATCCTCCGATGAACTTTACATTTGAAGCTCTTTGAAAGGGTTGATAGATTTTATCAAGTTCATCCCGGGGTATACCCATGCCTTTATCCGAAATAATTACATTAATAAACCGATCATCGATTGAGACAATAATATTCACAACATCCTTGGAGAATTTGCAGGCATTATCAATGAGATTGCTGAAGACTATGACGAGCATGCCATAATTTCCGTTGATCAGCAACTCGTGTTCATTTTCGGGATAATCTATTTGAGGGATGATTTTTCGCCCTGGATATTTGGCCTTAATTATCTGAATCGCATTAAAAATGGTTTCGTCGATTCGTATATCCGCAAACCGTACTGGCTGTTCCTTGTTAATCTGAGCTAATTCGAGCAAGGTGTTAAGTTGTGAATTCAGTTTTTTAATATCATCCACAATTCCTGAAATATGCTTTATGTATATCTCAGGTTGTCGCTCTTGTCCAATTACATATTCAGACTCACTGATCATTATCGACAAGGGCGTTCGTAGCTCATGGGAGGCATTTGATACAAAATCTGCCTGGTTTTTAAATGCGATCTCAAGGTCGCTGAGCATTTTATTGAAGGTGATTGAAAGTTGGGCTAGTTCATCTCTTTTATTGCCTTCGTCAAGCCTGGTACTCAAATGTGAATGATTTATTTTTTTAACACGAGCGATTATATCCGAAATAGGTTTTATTGCATTATTTGCGAAAAAATAAGACAACAGTACGACAACCCAAATACTGAATAAAGAGCTCCAGATCAGTATTCTCCTGAGATCCGCCAGCTTTTCTCGGCGGGTATTGTCATATGCCATTACAAAGACGCTGTACTTATTTTTATGAAAAGTATGCCTGTAATGCACACCATCCTTTTCTGCAATTCGATAAAAATTGATCACTTTATCTATTGAATTCTTTTTAATGTTTTCAGATGTCAGATAATCAGTGTTTAATTTATAGAGCATGTGAAGTGCTGAATCTGTAACAACAATTTCCTCTCTTTGCCAATAAAAAGTGGATTGTTGAATCTTCTTTAATAGTGTCGAATCCACTTCTGTAACATTCAATAACAGTATGGCTGTATTTTTTGCCCTGTTTTTTAGGTTGTCCCTGAATTTGTCTCTTTGAGAAGAATAGGTAAAATAGTAAACGAGTGTTGAAAACAGCAATAATACTCCTGCAACGATAATTGTGAACTGGAAGGCCAACCGTATCTTGATATTCATGGTTTAAATTTCAGTTTCATTGCAGTAAAATCCAAATCCAAACTTTGTATGTATGAGCTTCCGCGTATATTCTTTGTCGATTTTCTTTCGCAGGTAATTCACATAAACATCAATGACATTTGTTCCGGGATCAAAGTCAATGCCCCAAACCTTTTCAATGATATGCTCGCGTGGCAATATCTTACCCTTGTTGGTGAGAAATAGCTTCAATAGTGCGTATTCTTTAGCTGTCAGATCGATTTTTTTCCCTGTCCTGGTAACGGTCATCGTGCTCGTATCCATTATCAGATCGGCAAGGATAAGTTTTTCTTGTTTTGGCGTGGTGTCTGTGCGTCTGAGAAAAACGTTAACACGCGCTAATAATTCACGGAATTCGAAGGGTTTCAACACATAGTCGTCAGCCCCGGCATCGAAACCGGTAATTTTATTGTCGGGAGTACCCAGCGCAGTCAACATAATGATTGGGACATCATGGTTCGATTTGCGGATTTCTTTGCAGAGATCATACCCATTGATCAGAGGGATATTAATATCCAGAATGATCAGGTTATATTGGGTCCTTTCAATCATTTGCTTACCAATATACCCGTCATAAGCCAGTTCTATGGTGAATCCTTCACTCTCAAACTGCTTTTTAAGAACCTCTGCTAACCTTTGTTCATCTTCAACGATTAAAACAACGCCTTGTTTCATTTGGATTTTAGTTTTGGCAAAGTTAACCTGCAAATCCCGGTAAAACGTTCGCTATAGAATTTCTAATTAATTTTTAATTGATTCCTAATCATGGATCAGCATCTCCTGTTATAATTTAGCCAATGCGCATAAAAAGTAAAAATATGAAAAAACCAAAGCGGATTAAAGAGATCATTTATCTTTTATCTTGGGTCGTGATTATCATATTGTTGGTCCTGGCAAAAATTCTATTTTTTTAACGTAAAGAAATAATCAATAAATGGAAAGATACCCATTAAAGGATCAGCACCCACCGATTGCAGTTATTGGAGCAGGCCATGGCGGGATGGCCATGGCCGGACATCTTGCTATTATGGGTTACAATGTCCAGCTTTTTAATCGGGGAGAAGAGCGGTTATGGGGCGTGAAATCCACCGGTGGTATTGAAGTTCAAGGAGAAATCAACGGTTTCGGTAATATTGCTGTTGCTACCAATAACATGGAGGAAGCCATGAAAGGTGCAGAGCTGTTAATGGTTGTTGTGCCTGCCTTGGCCCATCGCTGGGTTGCTGAACAAATGGCTCCGTACTTACAGGATGGCCAAATCGTGGTTTTACATCCCGGCCGGACATTGGGCGCACTGGAGTTTAAACAAGTATTAACCCATAATGATGTAAAGGCCGATGTCATAGTTTCTGAAGCACAAACATTCATATATGCCTCGCGTGTCATAGGACCCGGACAAGCTCATGTTTTCGGTATAAAAAGCTCAATTCCGGTAGCGTCTGTCAGGGCACACATGATCCCTGTGGTGATAAAGAAACTCAGAGAACTCTACCCGCAGTTTGTGCCGGGCGATAATATTTTTAAAACCAGTTTTGACAACATCGGCAGTATCTTTCATCCCGCCCTGTGTATTCTGAATGCGGGATGGATTGAAGATGATGAAGATTTCAAATTTTATCATCAGGGATCTACCGAAGCGGTTGCAAGGGTTCTTGAAAACACTGACAAAGAACGAATTCTTGTTGCCGAAGCGCTTGGAATACGTGCCATATCTGCACATCAATGGTTCTACATGGCCTATGGCACACATGGGGCTTCGCTTTATGAAGCGATGCGAAAGAATCCAGGCTACACATCGATCCTTGCTCCAAAAACACTTAAGATGAGGTATCTTGAAGAGGATGTTCCCTGTAGTCTTGTTCCGATCGCTTCTGTTGGCAGAATGTTCGGTGTTCCGACACCGACGATTGATTCATTGATACATCTGGCATCCCTGCTGAACCAAAAAGATTACTTTTCTGAAGGGAGAACCGTGGAAAAACTTGGGATTTCAGGCATGAATCTGCGTGATTTGAGGCTTCTCGCTATTGGGGAGAAACAACATATACCAACTTGATAAAAGTAACGCAATGAAAAAAATATTGGGAGCGGCGATGGGTACCTGCGTTCATGTTGGCGGACTCTATCATTTTTTGAAAATTGCTGAAGCTGAAGGTTATTACTCGATTTTACTTGGACCGGCAGTTTCCATCAGCCGCATTGTAGATGCTATTATTCGTGAAAAACCAGAAATAACGGCCATCAGTTATCGTCTGACGCCTGAAGTTGCAAGTACATTGTTTGATGAACTTGACAAAGCACTTAAAGCAAATAATCTTTCGAAGTCAAGGTTGATTTTTGGCGGAACCCCTCCGGTTGCAGCTATAGCCAGGAAATGCAACCTTTTCGAGCGGTCTTTTGACGGATCGGAATCCCTTTCCGAAATTCAATCGTACCTCCGAGGGAGGTTGGCCGGTTCTGCTAAAACAAGATATGCTTCTGATTTATTAAGCAGGATCAGGGAAAATTACCCTTATCCTATCCTAAGGCATCATTTCGGGAGGCCGACCATGGAGGAGACCCTGAAAGGAATAAAGGAGATTGCACTTTCAGGAGTACTGGATGTTATTTCTATCGGTCCGGATCAGAATGCCCAGGAACATTTCTTCAGACCTAAAGAAATGGATCCCAATCAATCAGGGGCAGGAGGAGTGCCTGTACGCTGTAGTAAGGATATGGCAGCACTGTACGAGGCATCAAGGTGCGGAAATTATCCCTTGATGCGTTGTTATGCAGGGACACGCGATTTGCTGAAATGGGCTGAAATGAGCGTTAAAACGATACATAATGCCTGGGGCGCAATACCTCTCTGCTGGTACAGCGTCCTAGACGGACGTTCAAACCGCACTCTAAAGGAAGCCATTTTCGAAAATCAACGTGTCATGCAATGGTATGCGTCCAAGAGCATTCCCGTTGAGGTGAATGAATCACATCAGTGGAGTCTCCGAGACGCGCATGATTCGTTGGCGGTGGCCATGGCCTACCTTGCTGCTTACAATGCAAAGAAGATGGGAGTACGGAATTATGTTGCCCAATTCATGTTCAATACCCCACCCGGAACAAATCCCTCAATGGACCTTGCAAAAATGGCTGCAAAGCTTGAGATGATCAGTGAACTTGAAGATGATTCGTTTACCGTTTTCCGGGAAGTGCGGGCAGGGATCGCCCATTTTTCAACTGTGCCGTCTATTGCAAAGGGGCAACTGGCTGCTTCCGCAATGATAAGTCTGTCAATGAAGCCCCATATACTTCATGTAGTCGGATTCAGTGAAGGGGATCATGCCACATTTCCGGGAGAACTGATTGAAAGTTGCCAGATCGTTCGTGGAGTCATACAGAATGGTTTGAATGGTTTGCCAGATGTATGGTCGGATGATAATATCATTTCCCGGAAATCTGAACTTATTGATGAGGCAAAAGTTCTGATTGAATCATTGAGTTATTTGGGGGCTGACTTTGATGATCCTAAGTCTGAACCCTCTGTCATAACATCAGCCATCAGGGAAGGGTTTCTTGATACTCCTCATTTTAAAGGGAATCCTCATCTGTGCGGGGATATTATTACGGGCCTGATAAATGGAGCATGGTACGCGATCCATCCCTCAACCGGGGAACCGATCGATGAGGAAACGAGGGTATTAAACATTATAAACAGACTTAAACAACAGTAACAGATAAATATTTATATGGCCGGAATTGCAGGAATCTTAAAAAAAGGTGAGAAGAGTCTCGTCATGAGCATGTTGGAATCAATGTCGCATCGCGGTTCTCACGGAAAGTCCCTCTTCGATTATGACGATGCTACCATCGGCATGATATGGACAGAACATGAAAATGAAAACGTCTTAAAAAACCAACAAAATGGAATTTATCTGGATGGACCCGGATTTGGCCACAATCTTGAGATTAAGAAATCGGACGGACAATGGCAAATTTTTCGTGATGAACTGGGAGTCGCACCGATGTATTACTCTTATACAAAAAAAGGGAATCTTTGTTTTGCCTCTGAGGTTAAGGCCCTTTTGCCAATATCTGAAGCAATCAGAGAATGTCCGCCGGGTTCTGTCATGAATAATTCAATTCGAACTGCTTACTTTAAACTTGAAAAAAAATCTCCGGTTCAAAACGATTGGGATGACATAGCAACAGAATTATTGAACCGGCTGACAACGTCTGTTGCCCGCAGAATAACTTCGGATACGATCGGCGCCTGGTTGTCAGGAGGTTTGGATTCAAGCACCATTGCCGCAGTTGCAAGGCCTTGGGCAAGGGAGCTCCATACATTTGCCGGAGGCCTGAGGAATGCTTCTGACCTGTCATTCGCCAAAGAAGTCGCTAAACATATAGGATCCGATCACCATGAAATTATCGTAAACTTCAGGGATATGCTCAGGGTTCTTCCTCGTGTCATCTACCATCTGGAGTCATTCGATGCCTTATTGGTCAGATCAAGTATTATCAATTACCTGGTTGCAGATCTTGCATCAGACTATGTCGGTGAGGTCTTTTCCGGAGAAGGAGGTGATGAATTGTTTGCAGGCTATCAGTACCTGAAATCAATTCCTGCGAATGAGATTGAGGATGAGCTCATTGACATTACCGGGAGGCTTCACAATACGGCCTTGCAGCGCGTCGACCGATGTGCTGCTGCCCACGGTTTGACCGCCCATGTTGTATTTGCTGATCCGCAACTGTTTGACTTTGCGGTCCGGATTCCGTCTGCCTTAAAACTGAAAGATGGAATTGAAAAATGGATCCTGCGTAAATCGATGGAAGGCATGTTGCCGGAAAATGTCGTCTGGCGGCCAAAGACAAAATTCTGGGAAGGTGCGGGAGTGGAAGAACTGATCTCGGATTATGCCTCAGCCAAAGTCACCGACTCTGACTTCAAGGCAGAAAGAAATTTAGACAATGGCTGGACATTGAGGACAAAAGAGGAACTATTCTATTACCGGATATTTAAAGAGCAATTCGATGAGATTAATAATCTGGACTGGATGGGCAGAACAAAAAACGCTCCTGTAATTTAATAAGAAATGGATTCCGTCAGACAGCTTCTTCACGACTACTTACTTTTGTTCGCCATGGTAAACGCCATTGGGAATCTGCCACTCTTTGCCGACCTGACTTCTGCCATGAACAAGAAGGAACAATCCGGGACGTATAAAATTGCAGTTCTGACAGGAGGATCTATCGTGCTTGGATTTGCTTTATTTGGGGATGTCATGCTGAGAAATGTTTTTAACGTTAGTATGCCGGCCTTTAAGATAGCCGGCGGGATCTTGGTGTTTATCGTAGCTGCCCGGGGAGTCATTCTTGGATCTCAGTCATCTTTTTCACCTGTTCAGAACAGCCAGTCCGTAGCAGTTTTTCCAATGGGCTTTCCTTTTCTTGCAGGTCCCGGAACGATCCTGACAACGATCCTGCTGCTCCAGAGCGACGGTCATGTTATAACTGTTATTACAGTCTTTCTTGTCTACATAACCATATTTCCGATTCTTAAGCTGGCTCCTTTTGTTGAAAGGATCGTTGGCAAGATCGGAGTGCTGGTCATATCCCGGATCCTGTACATTTTTATCTGTGCCAAGGCAGCCAGCTTTATCTTTGACGGACTTCATATAAAACTATAAAGAAGGAGGATTAGATTAATGTATCCTGGATAAATAAGTATAAACACAGACAATGAAAACAAAATGTATGAGTATTGCATTTGCATTCATTTCAATATTTGCAACTGCACAGAACAAGCCGGAGGTGGAATGGGTGAAGATTCCGGCAGGTACTTTTACAATGGGAAGCCCCGAAAGTGAATTTGCAAGAGAATCAGGAGAAATACAACATTCCGTCACCCTTAATGGTTTCAGGATGAGTAAATATGAGATCACATTTGACCAGTACGATAAATTCTGTGAGGCCACAGGGAAGGCAAAACCAAACGATGCAGGTTGGGGAAGGGGAAACCGACCTGTTATAAATGTTACGTGGGACGATGCGAAGGCTTTTGCGGATTGGATTGGTTGCCGGCTTCCTACTGAAGCAGAATGGGAATATGCATGCCGGGCCGGAACCACGACTCCCTTCAGTACCGGTGAAAACCTGACGACCGATGAGGCAAATTACGATGGAACGTATCCCTATCAGAATTTTAAACAAGGTGAATTCCGTCAAAAAACGCTCCCGGTTGGCAGCCTGAAAGCAAATGCATGGGGGTTATACGATATGCATGGGAATGTTTGGGAATGGTGTAAGGATTATATGGAACAATATACATCAGATCCCCAGACGAACCCGAAAGGTCCTTCGACAGGATATTTACATGTTGGACGTGGGGGCAGCTGGAAAAACGTTGCCCAGCGTTGCCGTTCTGCATACCGGTACGGCCGACCCTCAAGTCACAGAAGTAATTGTCTTGGAATCCGGCTTGTAAATGATAAGTGACAATAAATAACAAGAGTCAATTTCATTTTTTTATGATGTAACAGCATGAGTTTACAAACTTCTCTGTCTGCTTTTTTATTGATTCTCGTAATTAGTAAAAGGGCATCAAATAGTGGACGATATGAAATGGTTCAGAAACCTCAGAATTTCACTCAAACTGGTCCTTATTTTTGGGATTGCAGTTATCCCTTACATTTTCATGGGAATTATTACTTTTCTTCATAGTCAGGAATTAACCAGAAAGACTAAAAAAATAATTGACCTCTGGATGCCTGCAATGATTTGCGTTGACGGACTCACGATTTCAATCGAAAATCTGAGGATCAAAGAATACAAATACATGCTCTCCTCTGACATGTTAGCGAAAAAATCAACTGAGGAAGAAATAAGAATTGTGGATAACCAAATCACGCAATTTCATAAGAGACTATCCTTGTTAGTCCAAACCGAAGAAGAGCAGAACATATATAAGGAACTTCTTGCAGTTTATAGTATATATAAAAATAACTGGTCGAAAATATTGGTATTGGTGAACGGTAACAATTCGTTTATGGCCGAACGACTCCTGATTGGTGAATCACGTAAAGCTTATCAAAAGCAGATAATTCTGCTTAAACACCTTGTTCAAACCAATCAAAATAGGGCAATTCAATCAATCAACAGAATTCATAGCCTAAATGTTACGGCTACCTTGTTTTTTTCAACACTACCCATTATTACACTGATACTTATTACTGTTCTTTTCATAATCATGACAAGATCAATTATAGATTCAATAAAAATACTTGATCTTGCCACACATGAATTGGCTAAGAATAAACGATTCATTCCGATCAAAGTCACTTCAAATGATGAAATCGGATCACTTACAAATTCCTTCAATCAGATGGGAAAGGATGTTACAAATTCAATTAATGAGTTAAACCAATTGAATGAAACACTTGAACAAAAGGTAAATGATCGAACGATGGCATTACAAAAGTCCGATAGGATGAAGAGCGTAATATTTTCAATTATTGGCCATGACCTAAAAAACTCCTTTTCGACTATTTTAGGGTATACATCGATCTTGTCGCATGAATCCAATGAACTTAATCCTGAAGAGATCCACAGGTATAACATTTTTATTAATTCCAGCGCACGTAATGCTTACAGATTACTTGAGAATCTTTTTGAATGGGCAAGATATGAAAGTAATTCTATTGAATTTAAACCTGAAATAATAGACTTATCAACATTTTTTGAAGAGGTTATCAGAAATGAATCCTCATTACTTGAACAAAAAAAAGTCTCGACCAGAATTATTTCTTCTCACAATTCAACAGCTTTTTGTGATCCTAACATGGTTAAAACCATAATCCGGAATCTATTCCATAATGCGGTTAAATATTCATATGAAGGAGGTGAAATTACGCTATCAGTTATTAACTCGGGAAATATGATTGAAGTGTCAGTCCGGGATTTGGGAATAGGAATGTCATCCGAACAAATTGAAACTTTATTTAATGATTCTTTTACTCCATCATTACCTGGTACAAATAATGAGAAAGGAAGCGGATTCGGGCTGATTATCTGCAAAGAATTTGTTCAAAGGATAGGAGGAACAATTCAGGTAGAAAGCCATCCCGGACAAGGAACAAAGTTCATTTTCACAATACCGAAGGGAGCGAAGAACTAATTGTTACCTTTTTTATTCTGATCTGATAAGATTAACAGTCAGTATTAAGGCTTCGTGATTATCTTTAACGATCCTGATAGTTGCAAAATGCAAACTCACCAAGAACCTTATAAAGTATAGGAATTTTCCGATTTTCCATTTATTTCTTTTTTTCGGTTTTTTCAAATTAAATTGTTGCTATTGATATCTTTGTCGACCATGGATAGCAAGCTGAGTAAAGACATTTACGAAAATAGAAGAATTTTGGTTCTCCTCTTGCCCGCAATGATCGCGCTGCTGTTTGTTCCGTTCGCACTTCGGTCGCAGGTGAGCCAGAGAATCGCTTCGTACAACCTGGGTGCCGGATCGGAATGCCCGGGAATGCTGATTACCGGATCCTGCCAGGCTTCACGCCCCCTCACCACCGCCGAAAAAGTACTGTTTCAGGCCGACGTTTCGGCGCCGGGGAGCTATACGATCCGGACCAATACGGTGAATGGTTACTATTTCGACGCCACCGGTTATTTTTCGACCAAAGGCATTCAACTGGTCGCATTGCAAGGACATGGCATCCCCCTGTCGGGACAGATGGATACTTTTACCGTCACCGGCTCCGGCAACATCAGTTCCTGCACATTCACCATCAAGGTGGCGCCCTGGCAATGCGGGATGCCGTTCACCGATCGGCGCGATTCACAGTCGTACCGCACCGTCCCGATCGGAGATCAATGCTGGATGGCTCAGAATCTCAATTTCGGCACACAGATCAACTACATGTGGAACCAGAAAAACAACGGCATCGACGAAAAGTACTGTTACCTGGGCAACAAAAGCAATTGCGATATCTACGGAGGGCTTTACCAGTGGGATGAATTGATGAAATATACAACCTCCGAGGGAACCCGGGGCCTGTGCCCCGAAGGCTGGCACATTCCCACCGATCCCGAATGGTGTGTCGCAACCCGGGTCATCGATCCCGAAATCGACTGCCAGGTTATCGGCGCAAGCGGGAGCGACGGGGGAGGGGCCATGAAGGTGACCGGGACGACCTATTGGTCTCCTCCCAACGACGGCGCAACAAATACAAGCGAATTTTCAGCCATGCCTGCCGGTCACCGCGATTATCCCGGAAGCTTCAGCAGCCGCGCCTATGTGGGGTTTTTCTGGACTTCCTCCGAATGCGGTCCGGCCCATGCCTGGATCAGAAGTCTGCACTATTTTGATGATAAGATAAACCGTGATGATTACATCAAATCGAACGGCTTTTCAGTGCGTTGCATCCGCGACGCACAACCGGCTGTCGGGGAACCACCTGTTGACCCATAATCCGCATTAAACCGGGAATCCACCCACTTGCACCTTATTTTTTCACGGTTGCGGAGATGATCCGGTATAAATCGTCGCCAATACCGATCTGATACCCTTCCGATAAATAGTTGATGACTCCGGAGCCGTTGAGGTAAAGAACTACGGGCAGGTTTTTAGCCGCGCCTTTTTCCGATTTGATATCTGAAAGGCGCACCGGGAACGTTTCGCGGAAGGAATAGGTCACCGTTTGCGGCAACCCGGCGGCATCTTTTGCGACGAACGATTTCATCTCTTTTTCTGTGCTGAAGATCAGAACAAACCTGCCTTTCCAACTTCCGAACTCCTGTTTCTTCACCCTGAGATCGCTGAGAAAATGTTTGGTGGGCTCTTTATCGGGATCGATCCAGGCAAGTACCATTCCATCCTTAATGCTGAACGCGAACAGTTGTGGGTTGACCCTTCCATAATCCTTCAACGAAATCTGCTCCTTCCGGATGCTGATAACCTGTTGTGACTTTTTTCCTTCAACGAGATTGAAAAATTTCAGGGAGGCCAGAACTGTTCCGCCCCCGATGCGGTTTCCGGTAACCATCAGATAATATCCGGGCGACAACTCCAGCGTGCAGGGAAATGATTGTACCAGCGGACTTCCTTCATAATCAAGCGATCTGAAAAAACCGTCTTTATATTTTTCAATGGTAAAATGGGTGTAGTACTCGGGCTTACGGTCGTTGCGCGGATCGGAAACGAGTTCTAACTGCGCTTTGCCGGTACGCTCCCGGATGATCTTCTCAAAACGGACATCGATCCATCCTTCATTCCAAAAATATTGCGGTACCCGCGATCCGGGCTCCAGCCGGGCGGGAATCCCGATGGTGCGGCACAGAGCGACGAATAAAATATCGCGTGAATGATCATCCGCAATACGCAATTCAAAGGTTCCCGCAGGTGTCAATGGTGCACGGCCCCAGTTGGCAGTCTTGTCGATGGCAATGTTCGTGAGAACCCATCTTACCAGGCTGTCGGGCGCTGTTCTTGCAGCCCGGATTAGGCCCGGGTCGAGCTTCTGGAGGAAAAGTTCCCGGTACGGTTTCAGCCATTCATTATCCACCCTGGGCGCAAGGATATACGGGTAAAAAATATCATTCCCGGAACACAAGGGTGAGTGAACCGTTGCATAAGCCACGGCATCGGAAAGCGCTTCGGGCGTCGCGTCGCGAAGATCCTTATCCGAAAGGGTATTCAGCAGCGGAAAGATCAGGTTTTTCTTGTCTTTCGCAACACCGGTCATAAATTCAATGAGCTCCCGCCAGTTTCCCCGCGATTTTTTAAGCATGTACCACAGGGTGTCTGGATTCAAGTGAAGGGTAGGCGCCAGCCTGTAAGCTTTTGCCGAATCGATAAAGGTTGACTCATAACTACCGCGGAGATCATCTTCAAATTTCAGCCTGGCAGAATTGATTTTTTTCAGCGAATCACTGACTTCCTGAACATTTGCATCCACCGGGGGAGGCGTCAGGTCGAAGGTCTCTGAGAATTCACCTCCGGGTTGAGCCGAAAGCGGGAGCACGACTGTATCGGTCCTGGAAGCCGGGACTTTCTGATAACCGTACCGGTCGCCTTTTGCCGCCCAGACCAGGAGATCGCCACTGCCGGTCAAAAAGGAAACCAAGCCGTCTTTCCCCGTCAACGCTTTATGAAGCGGGTAGAATTCGGCGTAATTGTACAGTTGAAACTCCACGGAGGCGCTGTCGACCGGATGTTCGCCCGGATCGGTCACCTTTACAAATATGCGCCTGGTGCGGGTATAATTTTCAAGGATGTTGATCCGGGTAAAGCGCGGGTCTTTCAGCAAAACATCCTCCGGTCCTTCGTAATCGCCGAAAACATTGGTATTGACAAGCATGGCTCTTCGCGCGGGAGCGGTAAACCAGGCCAGATCAAGATCCGGCTCGGGTTCGCAGGCGCCGATAAAATGCCATTTTCCGTCGATCCAGACTTCAACCCAGGCATGATTGTCATCGCTATGCGCCCACCGCGGCGTGTAGCACTGGCGGGCGGGAATACCTACCGAACGCAACGCGGCAACGGTGAAGGTCGACTCTTCGCCACAACGCCCATAAGCCGTTTTCACGGTCGAGAGCGGTGACGATGTCCGGCCATCGGTGCCCCGGTAGGTCACCTTTTCATGACACCAGTGGTTGACCTCCAATACAGCCTCCTTCATTGTCATCTTTTTGATACGATCCTTCAATTCTCTGAAGAAAACCCATCGGGCCGAATCCAGATTTTCATTGTTGACCCGTATGGGCAGAACGAAATGACGGAATAAAGCCTCGGGAACGGTTTTCCCCCATGAAAAAGTATCACGGGCAGCAAAGGAAGCACGGACGTTTTCGAGGAAAAAGGAACCGTCGTAATCGGCCAGATCGCTCAGGGGCATGTAAGCATATAAAAATTTCAACGCCTCCTCTTCACGGAGTGGCAGTCCCTGATCAAAAACCGCGAATAACTGTTCTGAACGGTTTGCAGCCAACGATTTTTGAAGCTCAAATTGTTTTTCCACCTTTTTCCGGTATTCCCGGTCGGTGATGAAATGATCGCGTTTGCACGATGCCAGCGAGAGCATCGCAACCAGTATCCATAAAATAAAGGGGTGAATATTCTTCATCGGTGCGTTTTTGAGAGATTTTTCATCAGGATTAGTACCGGATGACCATTTTATCATTGTTTAACGGCAGATCCACGACTTTTTCGTGAACCGACCGCATCTTCATCATGTGATCGGAGCCATTTAATTTAACACTCATGGGCTCATCAAAATCATGCAGGATAAGCCTGATCCCGGTGAACTTCGTTACAAAAGATCCTTCGGCAGGGTTAAGGGTAATGGTTTTTGCAGCGGGATCGTAAATGAAATCCCGTTTATAGGATGATCCATTCTCAAAATCATAGGTCACACCGTCATCTTCATAATATCGGAACGTACTTCCTGATTTGCCGGAGTAAACATGAACCTCTAAACGGCTGTCGGGCTTCTGATCCGTGAATTGAACGACGCTTTGTATGGGGATGATGGCCCCGGCCCTGACGAAAACGGGCAGGTCGTCCAATGGAGCGTCGACGGTGATCTCCGAACCACCCTCGAAGGACGCGTCGCATCCCAGGCGGTACCAATGCCCGACGGGTAGGTACACTTTAACAGCATTCTGGGTACAAGAAACCGGACAAACCAGCAGGTTATCACCAAAAAGGTACTCGTTCTGGTATTTTTCCCAGTAAACTTTTTCATCAAAAGGATAAGGGATGGCAAGGCTCCGGGCGACGGGCATTCCGCTTTGGGTCGACTCATAAAAAGCCGAATAGATATAGGGAAGGAGTTTATACCGTTGGGAGATCAGCTCCCTCGAAAGGTTTTCGATATCCAGTCCGAACGACCAGGGTTCCTTACTCTTGGTGTCCCAGGCCGAATGATTCCTGAAAAACGGGGTGTAGACACCCAGCGAAAGCCAGCGCAGATAAAGTTCTTTCGACGGGTTCCCGATAAATCCGCCCAAGTCGGGGCCGACAAAGGAAACTCCCGAAAGTCCCATCCCGGTAGTCATCCGCGCCGAAAGCAGCATATGGTCGTCGGTAGCCTCATTGTCGCCCGTCCACACGGCCGAAAAACGCTGAATGCCGGCGTACCCGGCACGTGTCAGTACAAAGGGTCTCCGCCCTTTCAACAATCCCCGGGTACCTTCGAAAGTTGCCCGCGACATCTCCAGTCCGTAAAGGTTATGCGCCCGGGCCATGGTGGCATTCCTGCCCTCAAAAGAGAACTGTAACACATCGGGAATGGATTGTCCCCAGGCACTGGGCTCGTTCATGTCGTTCCAGAACCCTTCCACGCCCGCACCGACGAGCCTTGAAAATGAATTTCCCCACCATTTTCTCACCGGTTCACTGGTGAAATCGGGGAAATGACAGCGGCCGGGCCACACATTGCCGATGTAGTTCCTTCCATCGGGGTATTTCACGAAGAAATTGTTGACAACTCCCTCATCATACGCAAAATATCCCTTTTCGACCTTGATCCCGGGATCGACGATAACCGCAAGGTGAAAACCCAGGTCATTCAACTGGTCGGTCATGGTTTTGGGCCGCGGGAATCGATCTTTGTTCCAGGTAAATATCTTGTAGGCATCCATATAATCGATGTCGAGATAGATTACATCGCAGGGGATATTTTTCTCCCTGAATTTGCGGGCAAGTCCGATGACTTCTGATTCGGGATAGTAACTCCAGCGGCACTGCTGATAACCCAGGCTCCACAAAGGCGGCATCGGCATCCGGCCGGTAAGCCAGGTATAGTCGCGCAAAATTCCAGCCAACCCTTTGGCTCCGAAGAAATAGTAGTTCATCTCCCCGTTGGCGGCCGAAAAGGAAGAAAATTGCTCGTCGGTAGAGGCGCCGAAATTGAATTTTGTCAGGTAGGAATTGTCTAAAAAGATCCCGTAGGTCACCTGGTTGTGGATTCCCATGAAAAAAGGGATCGACTGGTACAGCGGGTCGTGATTGGTCGCGTAAGCCGGGACATCGGAATTCCAGTTTTTGTAAGAATTTCCGCGCTTGTTCAGGGGACCGGCCTTCTCGCCCAGTCCGACAAACTTTTCATCCGGAAAGAGCCTTTTGTAACAAGTCACCTCGGTGCCCAGCCATGTAAACGGCATCGCTTCATAATCCTCAGAAAGAACCTTTCCTTCCCTGTTAATAAAAACGATCCTGAAGGGATCTTTATGAATCGTTACTTGTAAAGAATCGGTTGTAAGAGTGACAGAAGCCCCGTCGTCCCTGAGACCGGTGAAATTTACGGTTGGTTTTTGGATCACCGCGTACGAAAAATTTTCTGCCGGAGCCGTTCTCGATAACCGCACCTGAAGAACGGTCGGCGAATAGCAAAGGATTTCGGCGTAGGCGTTGGTAGTACGGATGGTCACCGCGTGATCGTTCCGGGTGATCGATCTGACCTTCCCGGATAAAACAGGCTGTTCCCCCTGCGACAGCGCCCACAGCGGAAAGAGCAGACATAAAAGCAATAAGGTTTTTTTCATAATAGCTGACTTATCGGTTTCAAACTTACAAAAAACCTTCAATTTGGACGGAACAGAATTTACGATTGAACAAGATTTACGATTGACGAATTATTGAGTGAATGAGTGAATGCGTGAATTGTTTAATGCTGCTGATCTCCTTTAACATTTATAATTAAGGAAGTCAATCTCCGTGGCACTCTGTTTATTTCTCTGTGGTTCTCTGTGTAATAGAATTCCAAGTATCCCCTCAGGATATTTAAAGAAAAGAGAAAAAATTGTTATGCTTAAAATAAACCCGATTAAAAATTAAGAATGCATTGAAGATATCATGTTACCGAAGACCCGACACCAATCGAGGGAAGTATGAAATCGAGGAGTCTCTGAACCGATTCATCGATGGTAAGCAGGTCGGTGCGGATTTCGATATCAGGATGAACGGGGACTTCGAAAGGGGAGGTGATTCCTGTGAACTCGGCGATTTCGCCCCGGCGTGCCCGGGAATAGAGTCCTTTTACATCACGTTTTTCGCATATCTGAATGGGCGCATTCACAAAGACCTCGGTGAAATTCTCCGTGCCGATGATCTTTTGTGCCATGGAACGGATCTCTTCGGTCGGGCTGATGAAACAGTTGATGGTGATGATGCCGCAATTCACGAAGAGCTTCGAGATCTCTGCAATTCTGCGGATATTTTCATAGCGGTCGGCATCCGAAAATCCGAGGTTGTTGTTGATCCCCGAACGGATGTTGTCGCCATCGAGAATCTGGGTAAGAAATCCGCGGTCGAAGAGCTGTTGTTCCAGATGCTTTGCAAGGGTGGTCTTCCCGGCGCCCGACAACCCGGTAAGCCAGATCACCCGGGCATGCTGGTGCAGGCGTTCCTCCTTTTCATCCCTTCCGAGGATCTCATGGTGAACCGGAAAAATGTTGTTATTCAATGTGTTCACGAATTCAAGGTAGTTTTGGTAAGTGTGTGCAAAGATAAAATATTTGTAATTCAAACCGGGAAGGGGAGCGGGGATATCAGCATCCTTGAAATGATGTTGGATCACATCTATTTCCACTCGATCCTTGCCGTCGATGCAGAAACCAGGAAAAAATACCTCCGGATCGCTTACCTTAAAGGCAAGGAACTGGATGTTTGACCGGTGAAATCACTATCTCCGGTAAGATCACTTAACTTCCTGAAAATACTTCGCTTTAAATTTCAGTGCGACGTTGACCAGTGCAATCAGCACCGGAACCTCTACCAACGGTCCGATGACTGCTGCAAATGCTTCTCCCGAGTTGATCCCGAATACCGCAATGGCAACGGCTATCGCCAGCTCAAAATTGTTGCTGGCAGCCGTGAAGGATAAGGTTGCACTTTGCTCATAGGTTGCCCCGACCTTCTTGCTCATGAAGAATGACAGCAGGAACATGATGATGAAATAGATGGTCAGCGGGATGGCAATGCGGACTACGTCAAGCGGGATCTTTACAATGTATTCACCCTTGAGCGAAAACATCACCAGGATTGTGAAAAGCAATGCAATAAGTGTGAGTGGACTGATCTTCGGAACGAACTTAGTATGGTACCATTCCTTGCTCTTGATCCTTATCATGATAAATCTTGTCAGGAACCCTGCTATAAAGGGTATTCCGAGGTAGATGAATACACTTTTGGCAATTTGTCCGATCGTTATGGCTTCCACTGCGTTGTTTGTCGGAAGACCGAACCAGGCCGGGAAAACAGCGATGAACAGGTATGCATAAACCGAAAACAGAAGCACCTGAAAAATCGAGTTGAAAGCGACCAACCCCGCACAATACTCGGTATCGCCTTTGGCAAGCTCATTCCATACGATCACCATGGCAATACAGCGGGCCAGTCCGATCAGGATCAGCCCGTACATGTAATCGACATTGAATTGTAAAAAGATGATGGCCAGCAGGAACATCAGGATCGGTCCGATCAGCCAGTTCTGAACCAGAGATAAACCCAGCACTTTCGTGTTTTTGAACACATCGCCAAGCTCTTCATACCTGACTTTCGCCAGGGGCGGGTACATCATCACAATCAATCCGATGGCGATAGGGATGTTGGTTGTTCCGGATGACATTGAATTCCAGAAACCGGCGATACCGGGGAACAACCAGCCTCCAACCACCCCGATTCCCATTGCCAGGAATATCCATAGGGTAAGATATCGGTCAAGAAATTTCAGTCTTGTCTTCATCGGCAATATTTTGAATTATAGGTCACAAGAACTTTTCTGATTTTCATATATTTACCCGTTTCAGCATAATTCCATCCATCACAGGCTCAGAAGCAGATAAAAACCCAGGAGCACCAATGCGATACCCCCGATGTATTTGATGATCCGGACAGTTGCAGTGAGTGCCCCTGAAATTTTCCCCAGACCCATACCGATTCCCAGGATAATGGCTGCCAGTGGGATCGCGAAACCCAGTGCAAAGAACAACAGCATTAAAAAGCCCCACAGGGCAGATCCCTTGACAAAGGAAGCCGCAAGTATTACCGGGAAGAACGGATTGCAACAGGTATTACAGGCGGCCGATAACCCACCCACAGTAAGTCCCATCACGATTGCCGGTAAAACACCCGGTCGTGAACCTCCTCCGGAAAATTTGATTTCCGGCAACCGGAATGGCGCCAAATCCATGGAATAGAGTCCGAACACGATGGCGATCAACCCTGCCGCGATCTTCCAGTAATTTCCGAGTGAGTCGGAAATCCATTTACCCGCAAAACCGAATAGCGCTCCGATCAGGGACATGGAGAGCACAGTGCCGATCAGAAAAGCTGTGCTTTTCCAAAACACCAATTTTGACTTCCCGCTTACGGCGTCCGCTCCGGAATATCCAGCCACGACTCCGAGAATGGCCACGTTGCATGCACAGGTGAACACGCTCAGCATCCCCAGCAATAATACTGCAAATAAAACCACCGGAGATGCCTGCCCGTTATTTAAAATGTGATTGATCCAGGTTTCCATAACGATTATTTAGGACAACAGGAGGATGTTTTCGCGGTATCACAACACGATTTCGACGCAACTGAATCCTTGCAACCGGCGCTTTTCTGATCGCGCAATGCAGGATTTACCGGGTCAGGGCCGTGTGAGAGCTTTGCAGCAACGATTGCCAGTGCAGCTACCATCACGATTGTGAAAATTACCTTCGGCCAGACACTTTTTTTCCGGGGTTGACAGCAATCGCCATCACATTCGCACCTTCCGCCGGCCTGATCGCGGAAATTTTCCCCTGACTGTTCTTTTTTTTCCATTCGTCAATTAAAAATCTTGTTCAATCGTAAATCGTAATTCTTGCTCAATCGTAATTAAAACATTTGCCTCATTTTTCCTCTTCATAGCTGCTGTTTATCCGCCGCAACCGCATCCGCGGAAAGTTTTCCCTGAAAAGGAGTCCGGATCAAGTGTACCGATCGCTTTTACGATCTCTACGGCGACTTCATCCACCATTTGATAATGTTCTTCTTCTAAATCTATATTTCTGATGATCCTAGTGTTGAGCGCATTTTCATTTCCTATGATCTTTGAAACATCGATGGATCCGTTGATTCTGCCGCTGTATTTTTCGGTGCTCCTTTTGGCGCAAAGCTTATCGCAGCCATCCACCGAGATCGTCGGAAAGGCACTTGCAAAGTTTCTTTCCTCCGTGCCGCCTGCATTATAGAGCGGGAGACATAGCGTCACGGTGTCAACCATGGTCATTTCTTCCAGGACCTTTCGCGTTGCGAGCCTTGAGATGGTTCCTCCAAGACATTCTTCCCCGCTGCAGGATAATATGCCGACTTTCAGTACTGCCATAACTAAACCTCCTTATAAAATTTCATGGATTCGTTTTTCGATCCTTGCCGCGATCTCATCTGCGACCAGATACCCGTCGTCGCTAAGTTCCGTAGCCGATCCGAAGTTCTTTCCCTTGTGATCCCTGACCGTGTCAAGGACTTTCACTTCATCCACAACAACCCCTCCGGATAGCGATACATTCTTGGACGCACACATTTTCGGACAGCCATCAACCGTTATGCAAACAGAGCCGCTCATCCGCTCTTTCACTTCCTCGTCACCGGTTACGATGTATGCAAGGCACACCGTTTCCGACTTCTCCGGGCAAAGTTCCAGGACGGTCTTCAGGGTTGCCTCCCGGGCTACCAGCCCGAAAACCTTGCCAATACCGCTGCAAGGAATCACCTTCACTTTATTTGACATTTGCATCTTCTACCTTTTTCTTTGTGATCTCAAAATATTTTTCAAAACCGATCAACAGTTCCTTGTCGCCCTCCGGGTCTGTAAGCTCGATCTCGGCAATCCATCCCAATTCATAAGGATTTTCGTTGATGAGCTCCGGATTTTTTTCGAGTTTTTCGTTGATGGCGATGACCTTTCCGCTGAAAGGGGAAACCAGTTCAAAAACCGCTTTTGACGACTCAATGGTCCCCAACTCCCCGAACTGATCAATCTCATCACCAACCTCAGGAGGATAGAAGTACAGGATGTCCGAAAGGTTTTGTTGCACGTAATCCGTCACGCCGATCCTTGCGCGGTTTCCACTGACCCGGGCCCAGCAATCATTTTCATTGAAGAAGATATCCCTGTTTTTTGGTATCCTGAAAATAAATTTACCGTTTTGAATGGTTTCATAGTCGAAATCAAAAGATGCGTCCAGATCTTCGGCAGGAATACGCAGGTCTGTATCGGACTTGTTCCCTACATCAAACAATCTATCGATGAGACCCTCCGAACGGTCAGTCGATCCTGGGCTTCCGGTCAACGCAGCCGGATGATTCCAACTCTCCTCATGGAGTGTATGGATGAGCAAATCGATTAAAGCGGCCTCCCGTTCTGTAATTCTGAGGCTGTCAGTCAACTCCATGTGTCGATTTTTTGCCTCATCTGCAACGATGATCCTTCGGGCAATCTTCAGGTTTTTCTCTGCTGCAAGTTTACTGGCGCAACGGGTCTGACATCCGTCGATGACGAAAAGGGGCCTTTCTGCTGCCAGCTTGTTGTACTTTGTTTCCGAAACCCGGTAAAAAACCGGGCAAATGATCTTATTATCCGCTTGTTCACTTAATCTGATCGCGAGTTCCCTGGAGATCACGCCGGCACATTTGTCCAGTCCGTTACAAGGCAGGATGGCAAAATTCTCAACCATGGCCTTCCATCTCCTTTCTTATTTCCTTGATGCGCTGTGTTGTAATATTTTTATCCGGAAACGACAATGCATCCGGACCGCATAGCTTTGAACATGCCCGGCAGAATACGACGCAGTTATGCGGATTCTTTATGATCAGCTTTATCTCTTCATCTTCTCTGACCTCGAATACCTTGTGCGGGCAGAATCTTACACATTCCATGCAGTAATCGCATTTCCTGTAATCGATCACCGGTTTCCAGTCGATCAGGCTGCGTTCGACACCCATAAACGTGGTTTCGCTCATACTGCCTCCTCCAGTTTTTTCAATGCCTGACTTACTTTTTCAACTGCCTGCTCGGTTGTCATGTCACGCACATCAATCGGGATCAAGTCTCTGGTTATATCCAGGCCTGATGCGGTAAAGGCATCCCTGAAAAGCTTGTTTTGCATGTTGGGTGCGCATCCCCCGATCACAACTTTACGATGTGATTTGAGAAAATCCATTAAAAACCGGTCACCGTCTTCCTCGCAAAGTTGCGGGTGTATAAATCCATATTCAACCGGTAATTCGATCCTGACTCGGTTTATAAAATCCCAGATATCCATCCGGGAGAAGCCGGGGCATTTACCCGTGCATACGCACATGATAAATCCGGGTTTATTCTGCTTATTCATGATTACCTTATTGGACTTTTTAGTGATTCGTAGAAAGACGAAATTACAAGTCAAAAAAATTATTTCTTATCCCGGGGTCTTAGCTGACACATACACGATCCCGATAACTTCTCGTTGGTATCGATCAGTAGCGGCATCCCATCCCGTTCCCATTCGACCAGTCCGCCGGCCAGGTTCGCGACACGATCCCCGATCCCTCGTTTTATCGCAAGGATAGCCGCTTCCTTGCTGTGGAGCCCTGCTGCATCCGCGAAAATAATCAGTTTTCCGGCGGGCAGGTTGTCGAACGATTCCTCCAAAATGCTATACGGACAATAGAGGATCTCCGGAACGTCAAACATCTTAAACCTGCTTAATACCGCTTCGCGAACATCCACCAGTATGGCACCCTTTTGGCATAATTCAAGGGCCTGACGCGGGGTCACATTCCTGATACCCCCACTGATAAAACCAAGGTCCGGAAAAGCGTTTCCCATCTTTCTTAAATAAAAAATACCACGATATAATAAATCCCTGCGAGGATGAAAACCACGGCGACGATCCTGCGGAACCAGAGTTCAAATACTTTGATCCGGTTGTAAAGTTTACCGACATTGCCGACGGCATAGGCGAGGAGCCAGGCAAAGATAATTACCGGTAAACCCGTTGCGATTGCAAATACAATGGGAAGGTAGAGTCCGCTTGCACTTGCGATGGTAACGGGGATCAACATGCCAAAGTATAACACAGCGCTGTAAGGGCAGAACGCCAGGGCGAAAACCATGCCTAACAACAGAGTTCCCCAATAGCTTTTCCTGCTGCGTTCACCTATCTTCTCCGTTAACCCTGAAAAACCCGGGAATTTGATCCGGATAAAATCGAGCATGAAGATCCCGATGAGAATCAGCAACGGTCCCAGGAGTTTTTCACCCCACCCCTGGAAGAGTAGCGAAATCTTCATCTTGCTGGCTCCCAGAAAGAGGATCACACCAAGTCCGGTGTAAGAAACCGCACGGCCCAGCGTGTAAATCAGACCTTTGATGAAAACGCCCCTCCGGTTTTCAAGATCTCTGCTGATGAACCCGATAGCCGAAATATTCGTCGCCAGCGGACAGGGACTGATGGCGGTCATCAATCCCAGGATGAAGGCCGTCAGGAAAGCATATTGGGAGTTTTCAAGGATGGATTGCAGGTACTGCATAATTATTTCAGCATTTCGTCAATAGCTTTCTTTATCTCTGCTTTCAGCTTCTCCGGGCTGTTGTTGGCGTATAAAAATCCTTTATCGGTAATATCAACCCGCTTATCACCCGATATGATGAGCAGTGTTTGTCCTTCGACTTTGAGCTTGGCTCCGAGGGTTTCTCCATCCTTTTCATCCAGGTTGATACTCCGAAAGGTGATCTCTCCGGCTTTGACTTTGTCGGCAAACTGTTGCTCAACGGCTTCTTTCGTTACTTTTTCAACATTGTTACAGGTTGTGCACCTCCGGGTAAAATGAAAATAATAGACTTCAACTTTTTTGCCAGGTGCAGGCTGATTTCCACCCGAGATCGCGGGCTCCGGACCGGCATTTGCTGAAAAAATTCCGGTAGACCAAAAAATGAATGCCAGCAAACTTAAAATATGTCTCATATCCGATTGTTTATTGGGTTAATAATTGTCTGATCTCTTCTGCTGAAGGCACCCTTCCTTTAACGACAACCTTACCATCGACGACCAGGGCAGGGGTCGACATCACCCCGTATTTCATGATCTCCATGATATCTTCGACTTTGGTTACCGTGGCGTCGATGCCATGCTTTTCAACGATTTCCCGGGTCATTTGATCGAGGCTCTTACACCTGGGACAGCCGGGACCTAAGATTTTAATTTCCATCATTCTTTTATTTGTGAGACTCACATTTTTAAAATAAAACGTCAACATTTGTTAGTTGAACAATCCCGTTTATGCGGAGGATTTAGTATCTGCTGCATTGCGGCGGAATTGTGTTACATGACTTGCATTGGGTTCATACCTGTGATTAACGGTTGTAGAATTTCATGAACAGTTCCCTGGCTTCTTCCCAATGTTCCCGGTTGATGCAGTATTTGATGTAAGGCGGGTTGATCTCTCCCTGAATCAGTCCCGATTTTTTCAATTCCTTTAAATGCTCCGACAGGGTCGACCGGGCGATGGGCAACTCTTCTGCCATGTCGCCACTGTAACAACATGTCCGCTCGGAAAGGAAATCGAGGA
The DNA here is from genome assembly GCA_028706295.1 of Bacteroidales bacterium. Classification (GTDB taxonomy): domain Bacteria; phylum Bacteroidota; class Bacteroidia; order Bacteroidales; family FEN-979; genus CAIVAT01. The sequence goes on along the minus strand of JAQWBQ010000026.1, from coordinate 11,848 downwards.
TGAACACCCTTACGGGATGCGCCATGGCCTTGGCATACCGCGACATCTTCTGTTGCTCGGTTGTGAAATGGGCCGTCTCTGTGATCATGACAATTAGTTTTTCGTAGAATTACGAAACAAAGGTAATAAAAAATATTTCAATACGATTCACCTTTATGTTCCATGGAAAAAATTAAGATATATCAAGCTTAGTAAATCTGACCCAATTTTTATGCAATGAGTTTTTTATTACAATTATTTCTTATGTTTATCAATTATTATGTTTTGAATAAAGAAATAAATAATTTTGTATTGATAATAATATCAAAAACCGGACATTCATTCTACTGAGTAATGTTAAATGAAGGTTTCTGGACAGCAACAGTTATCCTTTATGTCTTTTACTTCTGAAATATGTTTACAATATAAATATGATAATTATTTTCTATTAAGTAAACTAAAAACAAATCAACCATGAAAAAAATGATTTACCGCACAGTGATTGCGATGTTACTTTTTAGCCTCATCCCGGGGCTGTCCATTGGAAGGAATCTCACGATTTCCGAAATTCTAAGAAGTCCAAACAAGTACATTAACGAAGAGGTGGTGTTGATGGGCCACCTGATAAGTTTCACTCAGATAAACGCTACTACTGGTTTTTTTATGCTTAAAGATGACCTTAGCAATGAAATCAAGGTGATTTCGGCAGATGCGAATAATGAATTAGTTCAACTTTATCAGAGGTACAAGGTTACCGGAATAATCTCAATACAAAACAGATCTGTAATTTTGACAGCTTACAAAGGCAAGATAGAGCTTGTTGGCCCTATATGTTCAATTTCGGTGAATTCGATCTCTTTCGGGGAAGCCAAAAAAGGTGATACGGTTATCTCCTCCTTTAGCATTTCAAATTTAGGAAACGAACCACTCCTAATAAAACAGCTTGAATCGAGCAATAGTGCATTTCTAATTGAAACACACATTGACACTGTGAAGCCTAAGGGTACAGAAATAGTACAATTATCTTTTATTCCGGAAACAAATGGCCAGGTGGTCGGTACACTTTCCATCGAACATAATGCGGCTGGTTCTCCAGTTTCAATTCCTCTTGAAGGAACCGGGAAATCTATAGATTTTTATCTTTATGGTTTGATCGGTGGTATTATTATAATAGGGATTCTGATAGTAATTCTGATCATTACAAGGAGGATGCCTAAAAGTACATATAAATCAAGGATTCCATCATCGGATATTCATAATTCCGGCACTCAACGGCCTTCTTCGCAACCTCCTCATTATGCGCAGCAAGCACCTCCTGCTCAGCAGGCACCTCCATCCAAGCAATACCAGGCCCCACAACAACAAAATCAACCTCCAGTCGATAGTTTTAAGACCATTGTGCTTACACATGCTGAACCAAAGACTGTTAAATTCATACCTGGTTTTCTTGAGATTATCAATGGGGATGACAGAGGAAAACAATTCAGGATTGCTGGCTTTCCTACGAGTTCTGGTGGCATTGTGACCATCGGACGCGAAGAGGTGATAGGTGAAAGAGCTTTTGCTCACATACAACTCAAGGAAAAAACAGTTTCGAGAAAGCAGGCAGAATTGACTTTTTCCGATAATAAATTGTATATCAAAAATCTAAGCGAAACAAATTATACAAGGGTCGATGGTGCTGAATTAAAACCCGGTCAAATTACGGAACTGAAATCTGACTCTATCATCCGAATGGGAGAACTCGAATTTCGTTATAAGACTGATAATACAATTAACCGGTAATCCTTTTAGTCCTCTTATTCACCAGAGATTTTTTATTCTCATATAATGACAGAATTTACTATAGCTTCTCACTCCATTAAAGGACGAAGAGAGAATAATGAAGATGCAGTTCTTGCCTTGTCACTGGGAACTAACATCAACTTTCTTGCTGTTGCCGATGGAATGGGAGGATATGAAGGAGGAGAGATTGCAAGTAATCTGATCCTTTTCAAAATTAAGCAGTATCTATTATCCCTGACTATTAATGCATTTCGGACTGAAAATCTCAAATTGGTACTTGAGCAATGTTTTGAAATTGCACAAAGCACCATTAGTCTGAAAATTAGAGAAGAGCCGAATCTTGCTGGGATGGGAACAACACTGACCGCAATTCTTATATCAGGATCAAATTATGTTTACGGTAATATAGGTGACAGTCGCCTTTTTTTAATCACTCCGCAGGCTGTTCATCAACTCACTACTGATCATACATATATTGAAGAGTTCAGGCAGAAGTACCGGGAACCGATTTCTCCAGGATTTATTGCACAATATAGCCATGTACTTACACGAACGATTGACGGGAAGCTAGATAGACCTGACATCTATCCTGCAAGTACACCATGTATGGAAATTAATCCTGGAGAAATCTTTTTGCTTTGTAGTGATGGTTTATTACCTGATAAAGTTAGCGATCATTCTTCTTTTATAGTTGATATAATTAATCATTCAGGCAGCCTCGAAGAGGCTGCCTGTCAAATGGTTTCAATGGCCTATGAGAACGGGTCAACTGATAATATCTCGGTGATTTGTCTCGGATATCAATTGTTGGCAAAAAAAATTGATCCTGACGTGATATCTGCCAAATCCGATTTTTCGAGACATGACACGATTCAGATAGTGTTACCATCCATAAAAGGAAAGCGAAACTCTCGCCGAAAGAAATTATTGGGAATAATTGGAGTATTATTGGTCTTTCTATTTGCAGGCTTTGCCATAATATCACTACTGAAACCTGATATTTTTGATTTTTCAAAGGAAACACGGCGTCCTCAATGCAATGAAAAACTATCCAAAATAACAGCAGGTGTAAAGGAAATATCTGATACGAAGGATAATTCGGACAGTATTCAGTTAAAAGTAACACCTCTTTTCAATGCTTCTGCCATTAATGAAAATAGGTTCACTTTTTTAAGGTTGGTCTCAATGATCCCGTTCGATATCAACTCCAAAACTACGGTTGAGGGCTGGGTGAAAAAAATCAATAGAATAATGCCAGAATTTATTAAAACGCTGTCGATCAGCAGATGGAGTGAATTGGAGAATAAAGGGATCGTTAGCCATACCTCTTTTAACCCCCAGACAATAGCTACACCGGAAATGATTATTCAGCCGTTTAACGGTGATAGTTGCCTATTGATCTGCTATGAGCAGGCCACTCAGGGATCAGTTGACACGGTCGACTACATTGAAAACAGCGGGATGTTGTTCTTTGCCAAGGCCGTTTTATTGATTTATAATCAAAATGCTGAGATTAGTGAATCCCTTGTTAAAAGATTTGCCCCTGAATTACTATATTTGGTGGTTTATGACCAAAATGGCAATATGGTTGACAATCCTTTTAACTTTGATGAAACTGACTGGGACTTTCCCAGTGGATACAAGAAAAAGTTGAGAGACAGGATCCGGACGCCGTATATTATTAGACACACAATTAAGTATGCAGTTGACTTAGCTCTTCCACTTCCCGGTAAACACGGATATCTTCGCTTTGGATTTCCTTGCGATTTGGGAAGCTAAAACTATTTATAAATGGGAATAAACCATGAGGATCGAATAAGGAAAGCCTTTGAAGGAAGGTATGAGATCTTGGAGCAGATAGGAGAGGGAGGCATGGCCATGGTTTATAAGGCAGTTCAGCTAAACTTGAGAAGGATTGTTGCTTTGAAAATCATAAATCCTTCATTGTCTAATGATCCCGAACTGATCGTAAGGTTTCATCGTGAAGCTCAGATGCTTGCCTCACTAAATCATCCAAACATTATTACAATTTATGATGAAGGGGAGGTCGCTGGCGTACATTTCTTATCAATGGAGTTTTTGGAGGGAATGTCGATGGATAAAATAATTGCCAATAAAGGACGATTGGATCCTGAATTCGCCCTTGAATGTTTGTTGCCCATTGCATATGCCTTGGAATTGATTCATCAAAAGGGGTTAATACATAGGGATGTAAAATGCGCTAATATTTTTATAACTCGGCAGAGCAGACCTGTACTAATGGACTTTGGGATTGCCCATTCAAGTTCTATGCGCACACTTTCACTAGATGGAACTATCCTTGGTACCCCAGCCTATATGAGCCCAGAACAAGCCGATGGCAAAAAGACAGACCATCGATCCGATATTTACAGTTTCGGGGTGGTTTTGTTTGAAAGCCTTGTCGGCCGAGTGCCGCTGAACGCAAGAACTCCGATGGCAATTCTACATAAAATTATTTACGAAGCTCCTCCATCTTTGCTCTCAGTTGATTCTGGTCTTCCTGAATGGATAGACGAGCTTACAACCTGGCTTTTGCAGAAAGACCCAGCCCATCGACCTCAAAACTTTAGCCAGGTAATTGGTGTTATACAAAATGGTGGGTTTCACCAAGAACCAAAGCAGTTCAATAAGCCTAAGCTGATTTTATATGGATTTATATCGGTCTTTGTCGGCCTCATAATAATGCTGACCTTTCATTTGAGTAATTTAAGCTATTCTTCAATCAAACCAGTTAAAAAGAACAATTTCAAGTCTTCTGAAAAGAATTTGCCTACTTCAGAGGAGGATAAAAGAACGGAAATGGATTCGAACAAGTACTATGATGGATGGGATGAGACTCTTTCTGATACATTAGAACTTGATTTCACAAATAGGGAATCTGTTTCAGAGAATATTACACAAGAAGAGACCAATCGTAAGATTCATAAATAATTGGTAAATTATTCTACCATGAACACCAGAATTTGTCCGTATTGTAAAGAAGTAATCTATGAAGGAGGCATTAAATGTTCACATTGTGGAAGTATACTTGATACTGGTGCGGCAATTCCTGAAAGCAATATTTTTTCTGACAGTTTTATCAGTAATTCACTCTCTTCAAAATATGAAATACGGAGCGAAATTGGTAGGGGTGGCATGGCCACTGTTTACAAGGCCATTCAAAAGAACCTGAACCGCCCAGTAGCCATTAAAATAATTCATCAGAATTACATCCACGACAAGGAGTTTGTGATACGATTTCACCGTGAAGCGCAGTTCTGTTCATCCTTGAGCCACCCGAATATAGTAACCATCTTCGATGAGGGTGAATCCAACGGAGTACATTTCATGGTCATGGAGTACCTTGATGGAATTGAATTACATCAGTTAATAAAACAGTATGGGAAATTACCTCCATCACAAACTATCGAATACATCAGGCAGATTGGTTCTGCACTTGGGTACGCCCATCAAAACGGATTGATTCACAGGGATGTTAAAAGTTCTAATATCATTATTACCAGGTCTGGCCGTCCTGTGCTTACCGATTTCGGTATTGCCTTCGCTGTGTATGATTCCAAACTAACCATGCCAGGTACTGTAATTGGTACTCCTGAATATATGAGTCCAGAACAGGCTGAGGGAAGGCAGATCGATGCCCGGAGTGATCTGTTCAGCCTCGGAGTGATCATGTATGAGTGTCTCACAGGACAAGTTCCTTTTAAGGGTGAAAACGCGATCTCAACAGCTCACAAAATCATTTACGATCAGCCTCAGCCGATATGTGAGCAAGCTCCTGATGTGCCAGGTCATTTGACCAATATAGTAGAATTGCTACTTCAGAAACAACCACAGGATAGAATACAAAGTGGATATGAACTAGAATCATACCTTTCTGATCTAAATCTTTCTGGAGGTTCTAAAAAACGCCAAAAAAAACAAGCATTTCGTGTGGCACAACCTGATAACTTGGCCATATTGGCTGAAGCACCGGAACAAAAGGATTTCAGTCTGAAGATATCATCTGTTTTTATAAAAAGGTTGATCCTTTCCCTTCTTGGAATTCTTCTCGCTGCGGGTGCATATTTTGTTTACAATACTTATTTAGCGGGGCATCACAATGTAAAACATACAGCAAATACAGACCCAAGAAAGCCCCCCCCCGGAATTCCGGGTTTTATTACAGGAACAGCGAAAATTGAACATGGTATTTTTGAAGCCGTTTATACGATACCGGATATAAAAAACGCCGTAAGTTATGAATGGGTTGTAACCCGTTCTGGGAGGGTTACTGATGGACAAGGTACAAAACGGATTGTTGTCAGTTTCATTCCGAAAGCCGATACAGGTTCAATCATCGTCAGAGGAATAAACCATACGGGTAAGGGTCAATGGTCGAGATCACTTAAATTTGTGATCACTGGACCAAATGCTGCCCCGTCAAAGGAACCCGGAGCGACTCTCCCAGTTGCCGCAAAACAAACAGAACTGCCTCCTTCCTCTCCACAAACTGCACCAATTGGTGAACCGATAAAATTAACAGGCAGAATATATGTGGAAGATGAACTGACGGAAATACCCGATGGCCGTAAACTTTTTTGCATTCAAATTAGGAATGACTTAAAAGCTAAGGGTAAGGAGCTGCCGAAAGGCAGTGGTTTTGACATACAAGTTACTATCGATAAAAATGGTTATGTCGTACCAACCGATATCAGTATAGAATGTTTCCCAAAATACCGGGAATTTATTCCTGAAATCAAAGAGGCAATCATGAAAAACACTTCCCGCTGGACTCCCGGGAAAAAAAATGGTATTATTGTGAATTCAAGAGTGAAATTTAGTTTGTAAACAGGTTTTAAAGATTCGTTAAAATTTACTATTCTATGATTAGGCAATTGTTTTTATGTTTAAGATGTTTGGTAATGTTGGTTTTTGTGGCTGCCATCATTCCTACAGTACAAGGGCAGTCGGTCAAAGGACCTTATAATAAATATGAAAAGGGAGACTATATCGATGCGGAGGAAGGATTCAGGAAGGTATTGCTTGAATATCCTAAGGACGTTATTGCAAATCTTGGCCTGGGGATGATTTATGCCAACAACAGCATTCAGCTTATCCCATCTATGATTGATAAATATGATATTTTTCAAGCATTCAGGCATATAAGACAATCAAAGAAACAATTAACCATCCTGAGGGGTGGTGAAATAGATCAGCTTAACAAACTAATCAAGAGCTTGCCAGATGTTGAAATTAAAGTTAACCAAGAGTATAACCGCATTGAAGATAAGGTATTTAACAGTTTAATGAAATCAAGAAACCTTGATTCAGCAATAATATTTATTAATGAATTTCCCGATTCTCGTTACTTCAAACAAGTTCTACAGGTACGCGATAACATGTATTTTAATAAGGTAAAAGGAACAAGTGATGTCAATTTACTGAATGATTTTATCGAACGTTGTCCATTTGCTGATAGCATAAAAAAGGCAATCGACCTCAGGAATCTCGCAGCATATTATGCACTAACGGGTACTAGCAGAAATTTAGTTGCTGTTTACGATTATCTTGATCGCTATCCTAACAGTCGACAGTACGCTATGGTAATACAGATCAGGGATAGTCTTGAAAGTGAGAAGGCGATAAAAGAAAATACGGTTGAATCCTATGCATTTTTTTTCCGGAGTTTTCCAAATGCAATTCAGACTCGGAAGATGATGGACAGGTTCATTGAACTGAGCTTTCACAGGGCAAGAAAGGAAAACACATTGACCGGGTATAATGAGTTTCTCGATCTCTTTCCTCTATCGAAACATTATGCGCAATCAATTAGATATAACAGGGATTCACTCATGTTTTCACTCCATTCCGGTACCGTAGATTCACTAAATAAGTATATTACCAACTTTCCTTCATCGCGTTATTTTAATCAAGCAGTTAAGTTAAGAAATAAAATAGCATTCGAAAATGCATTAAAAGATTATGATATATCTGCACTTGAGCAGTTTATTTACAGGTATCCTGCCTCAGATGAGCTGCAGATGGCATGCTCAATGAGGGATTCGTTGGTGCTGGTTCAAGTGCAATTTCTCAGTTCTGAGAAAGATTTCAGTGAGCTTCTGGTTGATTATCCTTACCTGATTAACCAGCCCAGGACAATGGCTGTTTTGGAGGAAGTTCTTTACAAGGAAGCAAAAAAAATGGACTTGCAAGAATACTACCAGGAATTCCTGGAAAGGTGCCCGCGTAGCAAACATACTTTAGAAATTCAGGCTATCATTGACAAAAAGAATAAAGAGGCAACAGATCGAAATTAATTAACGGAATATGATGAAAAACTTTTTTTTATCTTGTTTTCTGGTTCATTTTGGGATTATTAGTATGGCTCAACCAACAAATAGTGCCTCGGCAGGAAATGCAGTACTATTTATTCACGGGATGGGTGGGAGTTCGCTTTCGTGGCAGGAAACTGTTACACAACTACCTGCAAACGGATACTATTATCTAAGCAATATCAGGGTTATCAGCGAAGAGAATTTTCTTTGGACTAACACTGAGAATAAATCCCAGGTACCTGGTCGTAAACCCGGCTTGATTTCTTTCTTTACAATGGATTTCTCGGATAATCAGAATCTTACTATAAAACAACAGGCAAAGGAGATCAATATTGTCATTGAGACAGTCAGGGAAAAATATGGGAAAATGCCTTTAGTGCTCGTGGCTCATTGTATGGGCGGCCTGGCGGCTCGCAGGTACATAATGGATTATGGAACATCCTGTGTTGCTGGATTGGTGACATTGGCAACTCCGCATTTGGGTAGTTTTTTCGGGTATGGTAAGAATTTATCATCCGGCTTACCGGCAAGGCAATTGGAACCCGACTTTTCGGAATTTGTTCAAAATCTTAAAAATTATCGATTACTGGACGACAGGCAGTTAAAGAGAAATCCTTATTTAACACTTTTTGAAGTATACAATAACAGCGTTGGTTTAGACTGCTGGTCCGTAGCTGCTGAAGTAATGAAGCCAACAAGTACTGAGATGAAGCAGCTGTATATGCAGGAATTTCCTAGATCTTTGCCCGTTGCTGTGGTCATCAGTGATTGGCAACCTAAAGTCGCATATGATGAAAGTCAATCAGCCAATTGGTTCAACCACGTTAGGTCTCAGAATTTAATCAATATATTCGATCCCAACAATGGTTTTGACATCGTAAGGGCAGTGATCATTCCGGCTTTGATTCATTATGATAACCCAGAATTCAAATCAATTCACGACAATATTCCAACCGAGGTGCTAATTTCTTTACTCCAGGACTCGCATTGTGATGGTATAGTCACCGTCAATTCACAGGATATGCGGTATGGGGTGAGGAATGGTAGCGACTTGAATCTCAGCATTTTTTATACAAACCGGTTTCACACCGAAACCCCCGGAGATGTAGATTGTCTACTTAGAGCCTTGAAAGCGGTGATGGTCGGACGCGTTGAGTAATCAAGAAGAGGGTGAAAAAAACTTATCAAAATGAACAACAGGTTATTGGAAAGATTGCAGAACTTTTATTTATTGCTAAACACATGGATGTATCCAGAAAGAATAAATTATTTAAATGAGTTGTTGAGTTATTTATGGAAAGAATATAGTTTAATTTCTGATTTTCAACCGATTATGCACCGTGCGGCATTCTACCTAGAAGTAGTTGAAAGAATGCTTTACGAAAGTCCTCTTCTTGGGTTTATAATTTATAATTTCAACTATAAAGAAGATATTGATAGTCTTATGCATCCATCTATTCTGGTGGATAATAAAATAAACATGAATACGGGCACTTTCATTTTTGAGAATCTGAAAACAAAGTATAAAGTTGAATTTTTGCACTCTGGGTCAAGAGGATTTTCCTCATTAATAAAACCTGGCGATATTGTGCATTTTGGTTCCCCAATCGGCATTGGAATTTTTACACTGTTCCCGAACCAATTGTTTTTCAAAAAGACCACACATTCTTACCCTGACGCATTTACACAGTTAAATATTGAGAAATGGGGATTTGAGATTTTGACAAAGTATAAGGTTTGATTCTATCCTCCATTGTGGGCTAATTTATAATAAAATAGTCGATTCAGCTCCATTATACCAATACAATCTACCGATTAAAAGAAAACCTAATTAGTTAATCCTTATCAATTCACCTTTTTGTTATCTTCTGGTGGATTGAATATTTAACACTGGTAATAAATTCATCCTGACCAGGTATAAAAAACTCCTGGAAGAATACGATTCGTTGAATGACCGTGATCGTTATCAGAAGAAGCTGGATGAATAACAGCAGGAGATGGATGAGATCGTTAACAAGCTTGGAAAATGAGCCTGTTCAGCACATACGAGCTTGGGAAGAAGAAATCTGATAAAGGTTCTGCCTTAATAAATGAAGGTTTGGCACTGACTTCTGAAAATGCAGTTAGAAAAATTATCAGAGAAATCCAGAAGGATGAGAAATGAATGGTGCAAAGAAATCTGGGGTTCAAACAGTTCTTAATGGAATTCCTGCAAACGATGTGTCTAAATAATTTATAAGTACATGACAAAATTTGAATGCAACTCTTGAAATCTTTGATTGGTAGGGGGTTTAGCAAAGAATGGGCAATAAAAATCAGCCCGAATTTGAAAATGCTATAAGCGCGCCGACCATGTTTTTTGATTTTTATCTGTTGAACATTCCTGTTTCTGAAAATTCTGACACGATCTACCCAAGTGAAACTAACACAAACCAAAGCGATAAGTCTGGCTATCCGATTCGGATCTTTCAGGTGGGTGTCTTCAAAATTGAATCCACCGGATTTAAAGGCCTTAAACATGGTTTCAACCTGCCAGCGATCTTTGTATGCAGTAAGGGCCATGGGATCCGGCTTAAATGAAGCAACGATAACAAATTCAATGGCTCTCTCACGATTCACTGTTTTCATTCCGGTAAGATAAACCAACTGGCCATCGATACGAACGATTTTAGAGTAATGAAAGGAAGTATTCAGCGGCAAACTGTTAAACAGCCACAAGGCTTTAGTCCTTCCTTTTCCGGGAACATTGAGCCAAAGGTTTTCTCGAATGCGGATGTAAAAAGGAACCTTCTTTTGAATCAAGCTCTGGAACTATTCATCACCAATGAATTCACGATCAGCCAAAAAGGCTTCGATGCATTCTTCGCCGAACAAATCGAGGAAGCGTTCAATCAGTGCGCGACGTTCATTGGTATTGGAGTTCCCGCGTTTGTTCAACATGGTCCACAGCAAAGGAATCGTCATTCCCTCATAAGCAATCCCAAGCATGAGAATATTGATGTTGGCCATCCCATACTTCCAGTTGGTGCGGTCTAAAATTAAACGATATAGAGGTTTTTCAGGCAATAAACTGAATATTAATCGGGCAATTGAATCAGTATCTACAATGAAACTCGCAAAGAACCGCTGTATGCGACGAATGTTTGACTCAACCTTGGCCTTGCCTTCAAATCCCTGGCGAGTTTAGTGAAACATACACTCTGTACTTTGCACAATGCGAACATGAACGAAACAAAGAATTTTACTCAGGCTTTATTCCAAACGGGTTTGGAAAATGTCAACTAATACGTTACTTTTGTTAGAGGCCTTGTCTATCATATGTCCCAGATTATTGGTAGTGCTTTAATCTAAGATAATGATATTCATGGCCTTACATGCATTTATTACATTAAGTTATAAACAAAGTTATTAACATTAAACATTGACAATCAATATGTTAAAAAATTGTCATGTACTAAGAAAATTTGAGATTTTGATTGAGAATCAGTATTTTTTATTTTACTTTGGTATTACTAGGTTCTTTCTTTTTCACCGGAAAATACCCAAATCGTTTGAATAAACGGAAAGAGTCAGTTAATAAGGATCAACTAACTAGGATGCAACGCAAGTGATAATTTTTATATAAACCTGATCAATTCAATAAAAGTAAACAATTTATTTCAAATGCCTGATTTCACTAACTTCACCGTTCATTTCAGTTAACACCCAATGGATGCAGAATTTGACATCAGGTACACAGATCGTCCGAT
>JAQWBQ010000025.1:42172-43713 GCA_028706295.1 Bacteroidales bacterium | reverse complement strand
TCGTTGTTCTGGTCATAATAGGTATAGGGAGCCGTACCGTCGGCAAAACCCGACAGATAAATACCTCCGTAAGTATTCATGATCGCATTGCCGTAGAATTTGTTGGTGGAGTTCTGGCCCGATGCTGCCGTGACGGTCAGTTGCGTGGTTGCGGCCGTAGTATGGTTATTCGAGTAAATTCCGTACGTCGAAGTATTGGATTTTGCCAGTGAAATCGTGGCATTCTTGATGGTGATATTCTGCGATCCCTGGGTCGCCGAAGCCTTCAGGAGGGCATAGCCCCACTCCATCTGGGTGGTTGCAGTGGTATTGGCCGGGTTCTCATAAACATCGATCCCGTCGAAGGTGATGTATTGAACCCCGTTAAAACAGATGATCGCATCCATGGAGCCGGTGCCCGTGGCGGCATTGATTTTCGGATTGGCGCCCGAGCCCGATTTCTGGAAAATGATCTGGTTGGCAGAAGTCCCGGTATTGGTGTTGATATACCCATCCGTCGGGGATGTGAAGGTCTCCGTATGGCCTGCGGCCACATTAAAAGTTACTCCGCCCGATCCGACGCCACTGGCGTTCAATGCAGCGATAGCGGCTGCTATCGACGGGTAATTCCCGGGGATGGTCTTGATCCCGGAAAGCTGGCCAAACGTGATCTGACTGATCCCGATTACCAGCATTAAAATGTAAATGTACTTTTTCATCCTCATTGGTTTTGGTTTTAAATAGATTTGTAACAATTTGAAAATAATGTTTTTATGTTGATTTTTTCCTAAAAATTCATTATCTGGAATAAAATTAGGAAAAATAAATCAATACATATTCCTGAAAAATGGAATATTTTCAATTCATACAGAAAGTTACATACGAGGAATAGTAATTTATTACGACTTCCGGAGATTAAAAACCAGAATAAAATTCGTAAATTTGTACATCATGAAGAAAAGAGTGCGAAGAGAGATTCGTCGGGTTCATGATTCCCATTAAAACCTTTTCTTATCTAAGAGCGGCCTAAGACTTGTCTAAGTCTGGTCTGAGATTACAACCTGTACAAGAGAATGTCCTTTACTGAAAAAACTATACAGTTAAAAGGGTTTATCCTGAAATGACTATACAGTTAAAAAGGTGGGTCCATTTTTGTTTGAAAAGGGACAAACCATTTCAACCCCGGCAATATGATTGCAGGCAGCAACGTTGTTTATGGGTTTGTAACCTTTTTAAAGAAAATCATCTGATGGTTCTAAGAACCCTTAAAAACAGAAAATATGAGTACACGTTATGGAAATTTCTTTCTTTTGATCGCCGTTTCAGTCTTTATCTTTGCAGGATGCACCAAGGATGGACCCCAGGGGCCCCAGGGACCTCAGGGACCGGCCGGCGCTGATGCAACGGTCTATTATTCCGAATGGTTTTCGCCCGTGGCATGGTCGGGTGTTTCGGGTGACTGGTATTTCGCGGCCAACGCTCCCGACCTCACGGAGAATATTGTCGAAAATGGGGTAGTACTGGCCTATGCCTGGCTTGCGGGCGATGTTTATGGCGGTTCG
>JAQWBQ010000025.1:0-42072 GCA_028706295.1 Bacteroidales bacterium | reverse complement strand
AAAATTCATTTGCATTTTTTCCGAAAATCACCTTCTTCCTTCTTCCTGGTTTTCATAAATCAATTCATGAGGCGATTTTAATCGTATCCGGAGGCACTTTTTTGTATTTTTACAAATGTTCCATCCGTTAGTCCCGGAAAATCGTTTTGGAACCACTTGCCACGAACCTACCTTTGTCCTGTCAAACCAATAAAAATTAGTTTATGAAATATCCAAATGCACCAGGTTCATGCAAATCGTGAATGGTAATATTGGATATTCCATGTGACCAATGAAATATAAAATTATTAACAAATGAAAACAATTACAAATCACATCCGTAAACTTTTCCCGCTGATCGCCGGAACAGGATTTTTTATTGCCTTGATGATAAATCCGTTGTTTTCGAGGGGGCAACTCTGGCCTGTCAGTTTCGATGGCGCTCCTTCACTTAAGCCTGCCCAGCTTGAGATATCGCTGTTTGGAGCAGGTTCATACTACGCATCAAAAATGTACGATGGAACATATGGTTATACACCTGGTATCAGGGTTGGCATAGGGATCGTGAAAAATTTCGATGTCAAACTATCATATGCCAGAGGGTTCTTCGATCTCGGTAAGCTTGAAGATAGCAGGGAAAATGTGGTAGGCATAGCACCAAAGTACGCATTCCTGAGTGATGTGCTTGCCATCCAGGTTCCATTCAGTGTCATTTTGTATCAACCGAAAAAACATTCCGATTTCCAGGAAAACCCTGAATTGGAGGTTTATTACCTTTTAAATCCCAGGTTCATCATTTCGCTGCATTATAAGAAGTATGTTGAATTCAATGTGGCTCCTGGGATGCAGATATATATCCCGGGTCATGGTACGGATCCAACCTATTTCGTTGGAGGGAATCTGGGCTTTGCATTCAGCGGCAACCTCAACCGCTGGTCAGTAAGGCCTGAAGGTTTTATTCATTACCTCATTCCTCACGAAGGCGGTAAGGGCTCGATCATGTATGGTTGGGGATTATCCTTTACATACAACATCAACCTGGTAAAGTCGAAATAGCGCTAATTGGTATGGTGAATTTTGACCTCCGGTTGAAGGAACATTGGCCTGGAAGAATCTGACTTTTTTAAAATCAACCGGGTGTTTAACACTATTTCACAATGCTTGCTCTTTGAATAACCTGAGAATGGCGGCATTCCCCACACATCCAAACGATTAAGAAAAAGAAAAGTAACAACAAGTAAAACATTTTTTTACTCCACGGTCACACTCTTGGCCAGGTTGCGGGGTTGATCGACGTTACAGCCGCGCATGACCGCGATGTGGTAGGAGAGGAGTTGCAACGGGATGGTGGCCAGCAACGGGACGAACATCTCCTCGGTGTCGGGGATCTCGATACAGTGATCGGCCAGCGCTTTTACCGACTCGTCGCCTTCGGTCACGATGGCAATGATCCTTCCCTTGCGGGCTTTCACCTCCTCGATGTTGCTGATCACCTTGTCGTAAATACCGCGCTTGGTAGCGATGAAGACCACCGGCATCGACTCGTCAATCAGAGCGATGGGTCCGTGTTTCATCTCTGCTGCAGGATAGCCTTCGGCATGGATATACGAGATCTCCTTTAGTTTAAGGGCGCCTTCAAGCGCGACCGGAAAATTGTAACCGCGTCCCAGGTACAAAGAATTCTTTACATCCTTGTAAATAGTGGCAATATCGCGGATTTTTTCGTTTTGTTTCAGGATCCGCTCTACCTTGGCGGGTATGTTATCAAGCTCTATCAACAGTTGCTGGAATTTCGACTTGGGAATGGTCCCCTTTTTCTGGGCAACCAGCAGTCCGAGCATGGCCAGGACGGCAACCTGCGCCGTGAAGGCTTTGGTAGAGGCCACCCCGATTTCGGGTCCGGCATGGGTGTAAACCCCGGCATGGGTTGCCCGGGCAATCGATGACCCCACCACATTGCAGATTCCCAGTACCGTGGCGCCCTTCGACTTGGCCAGGTCAATGGCCGCCAGGGTGTCGGCGGTCTCACCCGACTGGGAAATCGCCAGAACGACATCATCTTCCGAAAGGATCGGATTGCGGTACCGGAACTCCGAAGAATATTCCACTTCCACTGCGATCCTTGCCAGATCCTCAAGGAGATACTCGCCCACCAAACCGGCGTGCCAGGAGGTTCCGCAAGCCGTGATGATGATCCTGCCGGCATTGATGATTTTCTGCTCGTAGTCGCGGATACCGCCCAGGGTCACGATACCGTGATCCACATGCAACCGGCCCCGCATCGAATCCTGGATGGACCGTGGCTGTTCGTAGATCTCCTTCAGCATAAAATGCTCAAACCCGCCCTTTTCGATCTCGCCCAGGCTCATCTCCAGCTTCTCAACGTAAGGAGTATGTGCTTTATTGAGTATGGTTTTGATTTTCAAATCTTTATTCCGTTCAATGATGGCGATTTCCTCGTCGTTCAGATAGACTACGTTGTCGGTGTACTCGATCAACGGCGTGGCATCGGAAGCGATGAAGAATTCCCCGTTTCCGATCCCGATCACCATGGGACTTCCTTTGCGGGCTGCAATGATCTTATCGGGAAATTCCTTTGCCAGGATCACGATGGCATAGGCGCCGATAACCTGATTGAGAGCGATCCTGACCGCCTCTTCAACAGGCACCTTCTCATTAATCATGATGTCTTCGATCAGGTGAACCAGGACTTCCGTATCGGTTTCACTGTTGAAGAGATATCCCCTGTTTTTCAGTTCACTCCGGATGGAGGCATAATTTTCGATGATACCGTTGTGGATCAGGGCCAGGGTCTTGTTCTGAGAGATATGCGGATGGGCGTTAAGGGTGCTGGGTTCGCCATGCGTTGCCCAACGGGTATGCGCCATTCCTATGGTTCCTGAGATATCCTGGCCGTTGACATGATCCTCCAGATCGGAAACCTTACCCTTGCATTTGTATATCCGGATATCATCATTGATCAGACAAACACCGGCGCTGTCATATCCACGGTATTCCAACCGGTGCAATCCTTTCATGAGGATCGGGTAAGCATCCCGGGGTCCGATATAGGCTACAATTCCACACATAGTTAAAATTTTGACGCATCAAAAATACAAAGAAAGGTTTTTTCTCCTCACAAACAAAATTCAAACAGACTTTAATCCTTAAAAAACCATAACGAAAGAGATAAAAAAGGACGGGATCCATGAATCTGTTCCCGGCAGATCAATTTAAAATGGTATAGGTAACTTTCAATTGAAACCGTGACGTGTTGCTGCCGGGTATCGCGGGGTTGGTTCCGTCGAGAATGATCCGGTTGGGAGTTACTTGGTTGTAACGGGGGTTGGTGACATACATGTACAAGTCGTAGCTTTTGGAATAGGAATTCAGCAGGATCTTTTGCATATATTGTGTAATCCGGAAGAAATAGGTACGCGAAGTTGCATTGTAGGTTCCGCCGAAATAACCGGTTCCCTCGTACTCATCAGGCAGATGCCCGATCGTGCCCACGCTGTCCTGTCTGAGCAGGGTCAGTGAATAGGGGGGGGCAAGGGTGGTGTCGGTCTCGTAGTTTTTAAACATCAGAAGCGCGTCGTTCACGGCAATGACCTTACCTTTCCCGAAATTCTTCATGAAGGGAAATTTTACTTTAATCCGCACGCCTCCAAGCCCCTGTAAAAAGAGTTTTGATCTCCCTTGCGCCGAGTCGTGATTGAGTATCTGTCGTTTCAGATCCTGGCTGGCATCGAGGTACCGGTTGTGGTCGTAATGCAGAAACCTGCCGCAGGCATCCTTGATGGTAAGTTCATAGTTGAGCGAATCCTTGGTGGGGTTTGCCCCGTCGTGAAAATAGACCACGAGTTTTGAGGTTGCGTTGGTAACCGAGAATGAGAATAGTGAACCCCCGTTGTTAACCGGTGTGGATTCCACATACAATCCCTTGAAGAATTTCACGAATTCGCTGTTGCTTGTCAGGGCGCTGGCCGGAGCATAGAGGATTTTGTTCCCCAGGTAACTGGTTTGCTTGCTCAGGTTGATCCGCAAATGTGCCGCCAGCGTTTCATCGCCGACCTTGACACTGTCGGTGGGTTTGACATAAAAATCCTGATCGGCCAGCAATACGGGATAAACGTTGAGCCGGTCATTGGAATAGTGCACGCTGTCGTAAACCAGGTCGTCGCTGAGCTCATAAACCCTGACATGCTGCCGGGTCAGGGTGTCACCGTAATAATTATTGTAAAAAAGCATCAGCACGAGAGAATCCAGCACCGGTTGATCGCCGAAATCGGGTTCTTCTGAGGAGAGTTCAAGCTGCGTATAAAAACTACCGGTGGTCTTGCCGAATACCGGATCCAGCATGGAGCCGAGCAACAGGGAGCTGACTTTATCGGTGCGGACCGAGTCGACGATCACCGAAAAGGCTTCCACCGTAATGGTGTCGGTGGTCCTGACATTCAACGTATCAGTCGGCGGCAAAAGGTCAAACCCGATCTCGTAAGGATCTTTTTTACAGGAAAACAGGATGAACAGCAGAAGTGTTCCGATCAGCAGAGAAACCGGCAGTTTGTTCACGGGTGACTTCAAATGGTTGATTTTAGAGCGTTCAGTTATTCGACCGGAACCGTGTCATGGACCAGGATCTCATCGTAAAAATCATTATAGGCTTCCACGTAACGATCCATCGGCTGATAATCGAGCCACGGTTTATCGATTTCCTTCAGGTAGCTGATCAGTTCCGGGTTGACTTTCGGTGATCCGATGATCACACCGTCGGAAAAATCGATGGCCGCTTTTATGACATTAACGTAAGAAGGCGTCTTATAGTGTTTAAGATCCCGGGTATTAATCCCGTCCAACTTGATTTTATGAGCAAAATCCTTGTGGAGGGATTCTTCAAAGTCATCATCATAGATGGAATAGATCAATTTGGTCTCGGTGAAGAGGGGATTGTCGCAGTAAGCTTTTTTAATGTAGATCGGGACCAGACTGGTCATCCAGCCATGACAGTGGATCACATCAGGGCCCCATCCCAGTTTTTTCACGGTCTCGATAACTCCCCGGGAATAAAAAATTGCACGCTCGTCATTGTCCGGGAAAAATTTGTTGTTTTTATCGTGAAGGGTGAACTTCCGCTGAAAATAATCTTCATTGTCGATAAAGTAGATCTGCATCCGTGCCTGTTGTATGGATGCCACCTTGATGATCAGCGGGTGGTCGGTGTCGTCGATGATCAGATTCATGCCTGAAAGCCTGATCACCTCGTGTAGCTGATTCCGCCGTTCATTGATATTCCCGAACCTCGGCATAAACGTACGGATCTCTCTTCCCTTCTCCTGGATACCCTGGGGGAGATACCTCCCGATCATTCCCATGGGGCTTTCTTTCAGATATGGGCTAATCTCCTGCTCAACAAACAAAACTTTCGCTTTTTCCATATAT
Organism: Bacteroidales bacterium; assembly: GCA_028706295.1. Lineage (GTDB taxonomy): Bacteria > Bacteroidota > Bacteroidia > Bacteroidales > FEN-979 > CAIVAT01. The sequence goes on along the minus strand of JAQWBQ010000025.1, from coordinate 36,651 downwards.
TCCTCTCAATTAATCCCTGTTTGATTTATTTATTCCCTGCCTTCTGATCCGGAAAGGATCAGAGCCGGTAAGATATCTCCGGATGCTCTTGTTTCCCGGCAATTATTCAGATTCTGGAAATCCGGGTGCAAAGATACTAAAAATTTTTCAGATAAATTCCAAGCCTTTTGTGTAAATAAATGATATCTATTGAATTATAATCATTTATCAATAAGTGTAAAAAAAATCCCTTGTATCCGTATTACCTTTTCGCAGTCGCCCCGATTAACCTGTGAATTTTTTAAAAGGGAAGGAGGCGCACCAATCATGGATCTTTGAACCCAACGAATGAAGGATCTTTTGGAATGATCCCGATTTCGGTAGCAGGGTCCTGCTCCCAGAATTTAAGGACCAACCGTCGGCTGCCGGCGGCCATCAGGCAGCGTTTTGTTGAATTTTTAATCAAAAAGCCATGAAAAAACTTATACTCTTCTCCGTTCTCAGCCTGATGCTGATTTCAGGATCAATTTATGCCGGTGATCTCATCGCTATTCCCACTTCCTCCCCATCGGCATGGGTCAATATCCGTATTACCTTTCACCGTCCGAAGTTCGAATGCAAGAGGGGATTCGGGCTATGCTTTGAATTTACCATTGGATTTGAAGATAACATGAGCGGGGCTAACGATTACAATACCTGCCCCGTCAAGGCCCAGCTGAATGATAAAAACCAGTTGATCCTGCAGATTGAAGAACGCGAACTGACTAAATATGAAGGCGGATCAACCCTTCCGGTTTTCAAAGATAAGACCAGTATTACCCTCGAAGATCCATTCACCCTGTCGGGTGCGACTTCCAAAGTTCTCGGTTCGTCCACACCGCTGACGATCCGGCAGGGGATCTACCCTGTAACATACAGCGGCGGCGTTTACACTGTCATCTTTCAATTGTAATGACTTTACCGGCCCCGGGGGGTGTGACGTTTCCATGCACTCCCCGGTTTTTCCGTTTTATGAAGCTAACCCCGGTATTACGTTGAAATATCCATAGGAAACAGGTTCATGCAAACCGCGGATGATCACAATGGATATTCCATTTGACCCGAAAAAAATAAAACTGCTTATCCCCTTTAAGCAAGTATCAAAAGCGGCAACCGGCAGTGGCTGATAAAATGACCCCGCCCCGAAAACATCAACTTGCTCAAAGGAGATAAGCAGTAAAATAAATATGAGCACATTAAATATAAAATCATTAACAAATGAAAACCATCGCCCGAATCCTGCTCCTGTTCCTGATCCCGGCTTTGCAGGAGGGGTGCAAAAGTTATATGAATCTGAAATATGACATCACCCAGCCGGGAACGGAAACCCCGGAATCGCTCATCTCATTCCTTCAGAAAAATCAGTTCCCGGTGCATGACCTTTATATGTTCCGCGATACTTCAGCCTATCGTACTGCCCTTGTCCGGCCGGAGATCAGAAAAAACCTCCTCAGCCACATGCTTTTCGACCGTGACGGAAAATGGATCGATCGGGACACTGCCAAATGCCAATGGGCGGGATCGGAAGCAATCAGAAGCCTTCATGCAGATTCAAATTACCTGTCGACCGATCAGATCACCCTGGATCAGATCACCCGCCTGATCGTCCCTTTTGGCCCCGATAAAGGGCTTGTTGACCCGACTGCAAAGGTCGATTTTACACTGGTTGTGATCTGGGCGAAATTTCTTGGAAAATATAATTACCGCCTTTTTGATCTTGAAAAGGCAGCCGGAGAAAACAAAACGACAACCATCCGGATGATCCTTCTGAACATGGACATGCAAAAGGAATGGAATCTGACATCGGGAAACAGTCTTAAAATTCGCTGATTACCACAATAAAAGTTCATGAATTCCTTAAAAAACAAACGGGGTGCGCGGGGCGATTTGGATCGGCTGGATTTGGGTTATGGGTTGTTGCATGACGCCCGCGGAAAGTCACGGTCAGAATTTGCTCTGGAACGATACCCTGGTCCTGCTCCCGCTCAGCTCCCTGGCTCCCGCCGGCACATCCCTGGTGCGGTTCTCCTGCTATCAGGATCTCTCTTACAGGATCAATTTTTCAGGTCTGTTTCTGCAAAACTGGCAACAGGATCCAAACAAGAATAACCTGTTTCTGCAGCAACAACTGAAATACAGGATTCAACTCAACTCCGGCAGCGCCTTCCGAGTCACCCATTTGCTCTCCCATGACCTCGGGTTTCAGATCTTTTTCGACAGCATTACCCGATTTCAGCCGGATGAAAACACCCTCGATACCCGCCTCGAATTAAAGTTATCCAGATCTTTACAATTAATTGTTCTTTCCTACCTGTCGACCCGGTTCTTCAACTGTTACGATTATGTCGCCGGGTCAGCCGGGGTCGATCGCTATCTGTCGGCCTCCTTTCTCACGCCGCTGTTATGGATCTTTTCAGGCGGACTGGGATGGAACCTCCGCGACGCAATAAAAGTCGATGTCGGCATAAGCGCGGCAAAACTGACCTATGTCCGCAATAAAAAAATCTTCAGCCAACCCGGAAGAGAATCCTGTTTCGGAGTCTCCATGGACCAGGACCATCGCTTCGAATATGGATTGACCTTTCATCTGCTTATCGACAAAGCCTTCCTGACCCGGTTTCATTGGGACTGCGACTTGCTGCTGTTTAAAGATTACCATCAACCGGTCGACATGACGCTGAAAAGCCTGCTTGCAGTCAGAATCACCAGATTCCTTAAAACCTCCATCCAGACCCGGCTCTACTTTGAACGGGAAGTCAGCTCCGCCCTGCAGATCGAAAACCTTATATCGGTGGGCTTTTTCGTCTCACTCTGAATTGTGAATTTATTAACAGTTAATCTGATTTTGAAATGGGAATTTGTCTATTTTTGCACCCGGAAAAAAATAAGATCATTCCATAGGATTATGACTGTTAATCCGAAATCGAACATACAATCGTAAATCGTAAATTTTAAACAGTCTCTAAGCCGGTACTGACGAAACAAGACCACCCACCATGTATAAAATCACGAAGCATCCGATCATTGAGATCACACAACAGGAACAATCAACATTCAACTACCAGGGACATGAAATAACCGGTGATAAAGGGTTTACCATTGCAGCGGCCCTTCACCAGGCCGGGTTTCCGGTTCACAGCCACAGTCTGGCAAACCGCGAGCGGAGCCTGGAATGTGGCATCGGGAAATGCGGCGCCTGCGAAATGTTGGTCGACGGGCAGATAAAGCGGATCTGTATCACGCGGATCGATGGAGTTAAAGAGGTTAAAGAGATCCCACACGATTATGCACCCTATCGCACCTCCGTGAGCAAGGATCAACCCCACCGGGTTTTCAAAACCACGGTGGCCATCATCGGGGCCGGACCCGCCGGTCTGGCTGCCCGTGAAGAGCTGAACAAACACCATGTATCAAATCTTGTAATTGATAACAACGATAAGATTGGCGGGCAATTCCTGATGCAGACCCACCAGTTTTTCTTTTTTGAAAAGGAACAGAAATTCGGAGGAATGCGTGGATTCGACATCGCCAAAACCCTCGCAGGCGAAGACCACGAAGGCATTTTCCTCAATTCCACCGTGTGGGATATTCTTGAGGGTGGTCGCATCGCCGTGAAAAATATCCGGACCGAAGAGATTTATTTTGTCGATGCAGCGTACCTAATCGTCGCCACAGGTGCGGTCCCCTTCATGCCGACATTCGAAAACGACGATCTGCCGGGCGTTTTCACCGCCGCCGTGGTTCAGAAGATGATGAACAACGAATTGACCCTCCTCGGGAAAAATGTTCTGACCGTCGGGGCCGGGAATATCGGTTATCTTACATCGTATCAGCTGATGCAGGCGGGAGCCCGGGTAAAAGCCATCCTCGAAGCCCTGCCCTCCGAAGGCGGATTCCCGGTCCAGGCCAACAGGGTAAGACGCCTGGGTATCCCCATCCTTACTTCACACATACTTTTGAAAGCAATCCCCAACGAGAACCACGACGGGATAACCGGGGCGGTCGTTGCCGAATGCGTGAATTTCAAACCGGTTCCCGGAACCGAAAAGATCATCGACGGCATCGATGCCATCAATATCTGCACCGGGCTGGTTCAGGATGATCAGTTGCTGATCAAAGGGAACGAAATTTTCGGACGTCATTGTTTCGGCGCCGGCGATGCCATCCGGATCGGGGAGGGCACCAGCGCCGTGCTGCGGGGAAGACAAGCGGCCTTCGACGTCCTTCAGGAGATGGGCGCTTCATTCGATTATGACACCTATCTGTCCCTTTCCAAAGAGTATATCGATTCGCAACAACATCCTGTGCGCGTCATCCCCGAACCCTTTCGTCCCACCCCCGAACGGATGAACCAGAAAGGTTTCGTGATGATCGACTGCCTGTACGGTTTTGCCTGCAATCCGTGCGCATTCTCGTGCCCTCATGGCGCCATCACCAAAACATCGACCAGCACGGTTCCCGAAATCGACTTCGCAAAATGCATCGGATGTATGGATTGCGTGTACCAGTGCCCGGGACTTGCGATATTCGGATATAACCTTGCTAAAGACTGGCTCTTTCTACCCATTGAATATGAAGTTGCAGCGCCGGCCGAATGTTTTCTGGTCGATAATCAGGGAACGATCCTTGGAGAAGGTGTTGTAGAGAAAATACTCACGAAACCCAATAAAACAAATATTGCCCGGGTGCGTTCGCTTACAATTCACGGCGCAGGCCTCAGCGAGGTGCGGGGATTTATTCTCAAGGACCGCTACCCGCAACCGATTGCTTTTAAACCCTATCATCAGGAAGAAAAAGTCGCGACCTACGTGTGCCATTGTGACGATGTGACCCTGGAGGAGATCCTTGAAACCATCGGTGACCGCAAATTCATCTCGGTCGACGAAATCAAGCACACCACCCGGCTGGGAATGGGCGCCTGCCGTGGCAAACGGTGCATCCGCCGCCTGAAGACGACGCTTCGCGGAAGCGGGATCAGCATTGTAGGGGAACCCACCCCGCGCGGGCCGCTCTCGAATCAGATCTCAATGGGTGAACTCTACCCGAGAACCGTGCACGAAACGGTCATCACTGGCAAGGCTGAAACCCATCCCGGGAGGATAAAGGTAAAATCGGTTGTGGCCGGAGGCGGCATCACGGGCAGCGCCCTGTTCCGTTACCTCAGTGAGGCCGGGATGGAATGCGTACTGCTCAACTCCGGCCGGGGCGCATCCTGGCGCAACATTGCCGGAGGCCGGCCCAATTTCTCCCTCCCCGAACTGTCTGACATTGCGGTGCACAACCATGAAATCTTTAAAGATCTGCAAAAGATCCACAACATCGACTACCATCCGACCCGTTACGTGACCTTTGCGCACGATGATACCATGTACCGGGCGCTGGTCGATTCGATGTCATGGTCCGATGCTTACATGGTTGAACCCAAAGATTTCGTCAGGGAGATCTCTCCCCGGATCAATCCTTCGCTGACGACTTACCAGGCGGCGCTGATCACACACGATTGCTGGCAGGCCACACCCGGCAGGGTCATCGATCTGATCCGTCGGATCGGACTGGATAAAGGCGGCAGGGTGGAAGAGGATTGCCGGCTCATCGATGTAAAAAAAGAGGGCGGATCCTATCTGGTGTTAGTCCGGAATCATCAACATGAGTACGTGACCTATGAATGTGAGATTTTCATCAACGCGCTGGGTCCCGAGGGAAACCATTTTGCAAAACAACTCGGGATCGAAACAGGCCTCTATCCTGTAAAGCACCAGGCCTTTATCACCCGCCGACTGCCGATGCTTGGTAAAGACGGAGGACCGCTCGACATGCTCATTGACCGCCGCAGGTACAAGGGATTTGTTGCGGTTTACGGGCAACAACTTGCTGAGACCGGACAGATCATTGGTTGCGCCTCACCGGCAATAGAACCGATGGAGGCCGATAAAAATATCAAGATCAATTCACAGGATTTCGTTGAGATCGCTTCTGAAATCTTCACCGATTGGATCCCCGAACTCTCCTCTGTAGGATTCCAGGCCGTATGGGCCGGATACTACGTGGAACCCCGCATGATCATTGATCCTGAACTGGGCCTCTTTTTGGGAATGCGCGGCCAGGGTTTCATGCTCGGTCAGTACCTTGCGAAATTGTACGTTGACAAACTGACGGGCAAAGAGGTTCCCGCGTATTTCGACCGACTGAAACGCTCCGGCGACGGGATGCTGGAAAAAGCCTTTAAATAATTTACGGTTGCCAGCTTTGACGATTTAACTGGTCCACTGGTCTGCCTGGTTTTGGGTTTCAGGGTTTCAGGGTTTCAGGGTTTCAGAGTTTCAGAGTTTCAGGGTTTCAGAAACAAGTCCACTTGTCCGCTCTACGTCCAACTCTTCGTCCGCTGGTCTATCCCCTTACAAACAACGCTTTTATAATATGGCTTGCAATTTTGGGGTTTTCTTTAAGCCGGCGTGTGGAGTAGCCAAACCAATCCTTGCCGAACGGAACATACACCCGCATGGTGTGGCCTTTGGCAACGATCGAAGCCCTCAATTCAGGCGTCACACCGTATAACATCTGGAACTCATAACGGTTTTTCGGTACCCGGTACTTCTCGATCAGCTTGCAGGCGCCGTCGACAAGAGGCTGGTCGTGAGTTGCGATTCCGGGATAGAATCCCTGCTGAAAGATAAATTCGAGATCTTCGAGGTAATGCTGGTTGATCTCTTCATACTTTTTATAGGCTATCGCTTCAGGCTCGATGTAGATCCCTTTGCATAACCGGATATTGACCGGATGTTCCAAACTGTTCAGGTCGGTCAGGTTGCGCAGATCCTGCAGGGTCCGTCTCAGATATGCCTGTATGACCAGTCCGACGTGTACGGGAAATTCAGGAAGAAGTCTTCTGAACAACTGGATCTCCAGGTCGGTGCATTGAGAGTCCTCCATGTCGATCCGAACAAAATTTCCGTTTTCGGCCGCTTTTGCCACGATCTCACGAACATTGCGGTAACATACCTCCGGGTCGATCAGCAACCCGAAACTGGTCGGTTTAAGTGAGTAGTTGGCGTCGAGCTTCTCCGTTTCAATACGCTCGATGATGGCTAAATAGGCCTTCTTGTTTTCTTCTGCCTGCGCAAGTTCGGTAATGAACTCACCCAGCAGGTCGATGGTGGCCTTGATTCCCCGGGCCTGAAGCGACCGGCAAACCCTGATGGCATCTTCGATGGTCTCCCCGGCAATGTATTTCCGGGAGAAAATCCAGACCAGTTTTTTGGGCATCAGGGGCAGCATTCCGGTTATGATCCTGTTGAACATAGTTTGCAGGTTTTGGTGCAGGTGTTTCTGTTTTTATATGCAAACATATCAATAATTGGCAGATTTGCAGGAGGAGTACCTAAAATTCATCCGGGTCCTCGTTGTACCGAATCGGAACAGGTTTTTGGTATTCACCAAATTAATTTATAATTTTGCAGCCTTTTTGAGGAAGCGGTGAACTATCCGGAAAGATACACGTTGGCGTTTCATGGATTGAAGCCGGGAGCGCATCAGTTCGACTACCACGTTGGAGCAAAGTTCTTTGAAGTTGCTGAAGATTCTGAGATCAGTGATGGGGCGGTATCGGTAACCATGAAGATGGTGAAGGAGGAACGAATGATGGATCTTCATTTCACCCTGACAGGTCATGTGGTTGTTCGATGTGATCGTTGTGCGGATCCGCTCGATATCGAAGTCGCGGGAGAGGAACGGCTGATCATTAAACTGGGTGACCGTTTTGAGGAGGAAACCGATGAGGTACAGATCATTCCGGAGTCTTTACATCAGTTGGATCTCGCGCCTTTTATCTACGAGTACATTCACCTGTTACTGCCCGCGCGGAAAGTTCACCCGGATGATGAACAGGGAAATAGTACCTGCAATCCCGCGATCATGGCCAAGCTCCATGAACTGACCAGTCACCACACGGCCGATCCCCGCTGGGATGCCCTTAAAAAACTGAAGGAACAGTAAATATCAAAAAACTAATTAATAATCAATTAGATAATTCGTAAATTGTAAATCATAAATCGTAAATATTTTTCCTATGCCACACCCGAAACATAAAATTTCAACCACCCGCAGGGACAAGAGAAGGACCCACGACAAGGCTGTTGCCCGCACCACTATTGTTTGTTCCAACTGCGGCGCTCCCGTACTCTACCACCGGGTCTGCCCCGAATGCGGTTACTATCGTGGAAAACAGGCCATCGTGAAGGCTACTGCGGAATAGTTCTAATCAAAATCGATATCAATGAAAATCGGTCTGGATGTGTTAGGGGGCGACTTCGCTCCGAAAGCCACTATGCATGGCGCCATTCTGGCCCGGAAGGAACTCCCTGAATCGGATCAGATTGTTTTGATCGGCGACCGGGAAGTCATTCATGCCTTTCTCCGGGAGGAAAAGGTTGATCCCGGGAATTTTGAGATCGTCGATGCGCCTGATCTGATCGAGATGGATGAACAGCCTACCAAAGCGCTGATCAATAAACCCAACTCAAGTATTTCCGTCGGTTTCAGAATGCTGAAACATAAGGAGATACATGCTTTTGCAGGCGCCGGGAGCAGCGGCGCAATGATGGTGGGTGCCATCTACACAGTCAATACCGTCCAGGGAATCATACGGCCGGCTACAACGGCATATATTCCCAAGGAAAACGGGGGCACCAGCGTCCTGATCGACGTCGGCACCAACCCGGATGCAAAACCCGATGTCATGTACCAGTTTGGTATCCTTGGTTCGCTCTTTGCCGAACATGTGTTCCATATTAAGAAACCCCGCGTCGGACTGCTCAACATCGGTTCCGAAGAGAAAAAAGGAAGCCTTACAGCCCAATCGGCCTTTCAGTTGATGAAGGACTCAAAGGATTATCATTTTGTCGGCAATGTTGAAGGACGCGAACTGTTCCGCGACAACGTCGACGTAATCGTCTGCGACGGTTTCGTCGGCAACATCGTCCTGAAACAGGTCGAAGCCATGTACCGGGTTATGATCAAGCGTGGGATCAGGGACAGCTACCTCGACCGGTTCAATTATGAGAACTACGGCGGAACTCCCATCCTCGGGATCAACTCTACTGTGCTGGTGGGTCATGGTATCTCCAATGCCAACGCGATCCGACGCATGATCCTGATGGCCAAAGAGGTACATGAGGCCCGTTTATCGCAGAAAATCAAACATGCGCTGGAGCGGTATTCTCCAAACAATATTTAACCGACCATGTCAAAATTAAGAGCCAAGATATCAGGAATTCACGGGTGGGTTCCTCCTTATATTCTGACCAATGCAGAACTGGAGACCATGGTGGAAACCTCCGACGAATGGATCCTTTCCCGCACCGGAATCCGTGAACGACATATTCTGAAAGGGGAGGGATTAGGCACCTCCGACCTGGGCGCTGAAGCTGTTAAGGGCCTGCTCGAAAAGACCGGAATCGGTCCCGAAGAAATCGATCTTCTTATCTGCGCTACCGTGACTCCGGATATGATGTTCCCGGCCACCGCGAACATCATCAGCGATAAGGCCGGCCTGCGCAACGCATTTAGTTTTGATCTGAACGCGGCTTGCTCCGGATTGCTTTTCGCCCTCATCACCGCTTCCAAATACGTGGAAACCGGGATGTACAAAAAAGTTATCGTGGTGGGCGCCGATAAAATGTCGTCCATTACCGACTATACCAACCGCGAAACCTGCGTGCTGTTCGGCGACGCCGCCGGCGCCCTCCTGTTAGAACCGACCGAAGAAGAGATCGGGATCATGGATGCGATAACCGGAACCGACGGATCCGGCCGGGTTCATCTCCACATGAAAGCCGGCGGCTCTGTGAGACCGCCGTCGCACGAAACCGTCGATGCCCGCGAACACTATATCTACCAGGAAGGACAGCCCGTTTTTAAATTTGCCGTGACCCGCATGGCCGATGTCTCCGCCGAGATCATGGAACGGAATAACCTGGCCCCGGCCGATATCGCGTACCTTGTTCCCCATCAGGCCAACCTGCGCATCATCGATGCCACTGCACGACGGATGGGAGTCGGAAAAGAAAAGGTCATGATCAACATCGACCGGTATGGAAATACTACCGATGCCACCATCCCCCTCTGCCTCTGGGAATGGGAATCCAAACTGAAAAAAGGAGATAATCTTATTCTTGCCGCATTTGGCGGAGGATTCACCTGGGGATCCATCTGGGTGAAATGGGCCTACTGAGAATTCAAAATGTAAAATGTAAAATGCAAAATGATGGATGCAATTTACATTTTGAAAGAAAACAATTGAATTCCTTTTTCTCTTACAACTGGTAAAAGGTCGATAAACTCTTATCTTTGTTGCAGATAATATCTGCAGATGGAAATAACCAGAACATTCGACCTGCTTGAGCGATACAGGCAGCATTTCAACAAACCGGACGTATTCGTTAGTAAAGTCGGGGGGAAATGGCGTCCCTACTCCACAGATGAGTACCTTGAATACAGCACCAGCTTCAGCCTGGGAATGCTTGCCATGGGTTTTGGCAAAGGCGACCGGGTCGCCACCATCACAACAAACCGCCCGGAATGGAATTTTGTCGACATGGGACTTACCATGGCCGGGATCATCCATGTTCCCATCTTTTCCACCCTCAGCCTTCGTGAATTCAACCATATCCTCCGCCATGCCGGAGTCTCCCTGCTGATTTTCGGCGATAAGCAGCTTTATTCCAAACTTGGCAATGAAGCATCCTCCATTTTGCAGGAAGACCGCATTTTTTCATTTAACCCGATCCCCGGGGTACGTTGCTGGACTGAAATCCTCGAACTGGGAAGGAAACAGGGATCCGAACTGACCGGTCTTCTCGAAAAAACCCGGAATGAGACCACACCCGACGATCCGGCAGTCCTGATCTATACTTCGGGAACGACGGGACCCTCCAAGGGCGTTCTGCTGTCGCACCGGAACCTGGTTTCCAACTTCCTGGCCGCCGCCGATGTATTCCGGTTGAAATCCGAATACCGGTATCTCAGCATCCTGCCGCTTTGCCATGTGGGCGGACGTTTAGGCAACTACCAGACCCAGTACTCGGGAACAACCATCTATTATGCCGAAAACCTCGGTACGATTGCTGAAAACATGCGTGAGATAAGGCCTGAAGGCTTCGACGCGGTTCCCCGGATTCTGGAAAAGATTTTTAATACCATCCTCCAGAAGGGTAATAAACTTACCGGGTTTAAAAAACGGATCTTTTTCTGGTCGATCGCCCTGGGACTCAAGTACCGTCCCGATGGGAATAATCCCTGGCACTACCGCCTCCGTCACCGGCTGGCCGATAAACTGATCTTCAGCAAGTGGAGGGAGGCCATCGGCGGAAAGATCCAATTGGTCGGCTGCGGCGGGGCTGCCCTTCAGCCGCGGATCGAACGTATCTTCTGGGCAGCCGGCGTTAAAGTGATCAACATGTACGGGTTGACGGAAACCTCGCCAATCATCACCATCAACAGGGCTTCCAGTCCGGATCTCCTGCTGGGTTCCGTGGGCAGCGTCATTCCCGGCGTAGAAATCAAAATAGCAGCCGACGGGGAGATCCTGTGCAAGGGACCCAACGTGATGCTAGGGTACTATGGCGACGATCAGGCCACTGCTCAGGCAAATGATGCGGAAGGATGGTTCCATACCGGCGACATCGGCGAAATTGTGAAAGGCCGCTTCCTGATGGTGACCGACCGGAAAAAAGAGGTTTTCAAACTGGCCAACGGGAAATTTGTCTCCCCGCAGGAAATTGAAAACCGGCTCAAGGAATCGGCATTCATCGACCAGGCTTTTGTTTTTGGTGAAGGTGAAAAATTCGCCAGCGCCCTGATCGCACCCAATTTCCAGCTTCTGGCCGAATGGTGCGCCAACAGGGGATGCCGCCATCAGCAAACCGGCCGGATGATCAACAATCCGAAGGTCCTTCAACATTATCAGGAGATCATCAATAAATTTAACCGCCACCTGGAAGAATTTCAATACATCAAACGGTTCCAATTGGTCGAAGATGAATGGTCGCCCCACTCCGGAGAACTATCCCACACGCTGAAACTCAAACGCAAGTTCATTCTCGAAAAATATGTCAAAGTGATCGACCAGATCTATTCGGTGAGCAGAACTATTTGAACGGGTTTGACGAAGAGTTGGACAAGCGGACAAGTGGACCAGCGGACCAGTGGACCAGTGGACAAGTGGACTGGAAATTAAAAATGTGCTAATGTGCTAATGTGCTAATTTGAGGATTTGAGAATGTGAAAATTTGAGAATGTGAAGATGTAAAATTTTGAATTTATGTATTTTTCTAATCGCTATTCGCTAATCTCTAATCCCTATTTTGAATTTATGTATTTTTCTATTCGCTAATCTCTAATCCCTATTTTGAATTTTGGATTTTTTCGATGTAATTATCATTGGCGGCGGACTGGGCGGACTGACAGCCGGAGCCAAATTATCGCGGGAAGGGAAACGGGTTCTGTTGCTCGAACAGCATTCCGTTCCCGGGGGCTATGCCACGACCTTCCGGCATAAGGAATTCCGCGTGGAGGCGGGTTTGCACGAAATGGATGGCTTCGGGGGGGGAAATCCCAAACAGAAGATCTTCACGGAGCTCGACATTTTTAACCATGTAAAGTTCCCTGAAATACCCCATTTTTACCGCGCCATAACACAACGGAAGGATGTTACTGTTCCGCACGACCTTCACGCCGCGAAAGCCTTACTGTTAGCGGAGTTTCCACACGAAGCCGCCGGACTGGATATCTATTTCGGCAGGATGGAGCAATTCAGGAAGTACCGACCCGAAAGTGAAGCGGAGGCCTTTGAATCCATCGGCGGCTACCTCGACCGGCTGATCGGGGATGCGGATCTGAAGCTGATCCTGCTGGGTAACCTGATGGCCTTCAGCGATGACCCCTATTTGCTGAGTATGGACTATTATGCCCAGGCCCAGGGCACTTATTATAATTCAGGAAGTGTATTCATCGAAGGCGGTTCTCAGGTTCTGTCGGATTACCTTGCAGGATACATCAAATCACACGGAGGAGAGGTACGTTGCCGTCATCTGGCCCTCGAAATTCTTATGGATTCGGGGCTGTGTACCGGCGTAAAATTCCGATCACTCCGCGATGGAACCGATCATACGGCCCGGACAAAGCAGGTTGTCGTGAATGCCGCCCTTCCGCAGGTCGCTACCACATTACTTCCTGAAGAATTTGGCCGGAAACTGATGGATCTCATCAGCGACCGGACACCAGGCGCTTCGCTCTATACCCTTTACCTTTGCTTTGACCGGCCGCTCAAAGAGATCGGGAACCCGTGCTACTGTACCTGCGTGTATGGGCCGGATGTAAATACCCTGAATGATATCGGCAGGAACAGTCATGGAAGGTTCGAGGATAAGACCTATGTATTGACCGATTACAGCCACATCCGGTCGGGACTTGTCGCGGAAGGAAAGGGTTTTGCCGCCCTGGTCGCGGAGGATTACCTGAATTACTGGGACGGAATGACTCCGGAGGATTATAAACAGAGGAAGGCGGAAGTAACCGCATCGTTCCTTTCCCGGCTCGAACAACTGGTTCCGGGCCTCAACCGTCACCTGGTGTGGTACGATGCGGCTACGGCGCGAACCATGAAGCGATATACCCTGAACACGGATGCAGCGGTGTACGGATTTGCCCAGAATCCGGGACCGAGGAGTAAACAACGGATCAGTCCGGTTGCCAACCTGCACATCGCTTCCGCCTGGGATAAATTCGGCGGCGGCTTCTCCGGAGTGGTCTACTCGGGTTATTTTGCAGCGCTCGAAGCGCTCAGACAGGAAAGGTTAACGGTTCGTTGAAAATTTCCCCGTATCTTTACCCCGCCCCTTAACGGAATCGAAAACTTGAAACAAACAAAGAAAATAGTCGATTACCTGGTGTTCTGCATCAGCTGGTTCTTTATACAGACCTTCCGGATCATGCCGTTCTGGCTGCTCCAGATCTTTTCCCGTTTTTTTTACCTGTTGGTCTATTATGGGATCAGATACCGCCGTGATGTGGTTTATAACAATCTTAAAAACTCGTTTCCCGAAAAAAGCGCCCCCGAAATTGAAGAACTGGCAAAAAAATTCTTCCGCTTTTTCTGTGACCTGGTCGCCGAGACCCTGAAAGGATACACCATGTCCATTCCGTCGCTGATCAAGCGGTTCAGGGTGGTTAACCCCGAACTTACCGACCGCCTCTTCGAGCAGGGAAAGAGTGTCATGCTGATCGGTGGACATTACGGGAACCATGAATGGGGAAAGATCCTGGGAAAACAGTTAAAACACCGGTTTGTGGTCATCTACAGTCCTTTCAGCAACCCATATGTCGAAGCATACCAGCAAAAGACCCGGGGCATGTACGACATGGATATCCTGCCGGTGAAACAGACGCTCCGTTTCATGACCGGAAACCGGAACCGGGCCCTGGGATATGTATTCGGGGTCGACCAGCGTCCGTTTGACCTGCAGAACAGCATCTGGCTGCAGTTTCTCAACCAGGATACCCCCTGTCACAAAGGATATGAGCAACTGGCCCGACGGTTCAACATGCCCGTGGTCTACATCGACATCCGTCCGGTTAAAAGGGGATATTACACGTTTCAAACAGAATTGATTTCTGAAAATCCCGCCGAACTTCCAGAAGGTGCGATTGTCAGCGCCTTCATGAAACGGCTGGAGGAATCGATACGCGCAAAACCGGAATACTGGCTCTGGTCGCACAAACGGTGGAAATTTACCAGGCCGGTGGACTAGCGAATGTGCTAATGTGCTGATGTGAAAATTTGAAAATTTGAGGATTTGAGGATTTGAGGATTTGAGAATGTGAGAATTTTAATTTTTCCCCTAATCGCTATTCGCTAATTTCTATTCGCTTCTTTTGAGCTTTGATCTTTGATCTTAGATCTATTAACGCTGAAACTCTGAAACCCTGAAACCCTGAAACTCTGTAACTTGAAACCTGAAACCCCAAACTGACAATTTTTAACCGGTTATACTATCTTCTTTTCCTGATTTATGAAACGATTGTGGCGTTATTCACTCCGGCACTTCTGGCTCTCCCCATGGTTCATTGCCCTGCCCGTAACCGTCCTGATCATATTATTCCTCCCCGATATTTTCCGGAAATATTCTGTTGAAGTTGTCGATTCAGGTGCAACGCACAAGCCGAATGCCCTTGAACTGTATCAGGATCTGAACGGGGATGGCAACAGTGAACAAATCGTCTATTTCGACAATACCGAAGGAAAGGCCTCTCTTAAGATTAACGATCATAAGGGATTCATTCTCGATCATTTCTATTTTCCCGGAAAAATACTGCTTAAGGTTGATGCGATCACGGTTGGCGCGTATGATTCAACCGGCTCCGTGGGCATTTTCCTGTTTACGCGCGTGGGCGATTCGCTCTTTTTACATGGCATTGCCCCGATGCGGTCAGAAAAGGTTCTGTTCAGGGACTTGTTTATTGGTGCCTTGGAACCTGAGAACGGAGAAAATGATTTTTCACTGACAACCACCTGGCTGATCGACCTTGACCGGGATGGCATCAAAGAGATTGTGTCGGGAATTATGGCTGGTTTCAGGGCACAGCCCCGATTCCTTTTCAGCTATAATTTGAAAACCGGTGAACTGAAAAAGACCGATACCGGGGTATTGTTTCAGTCGGTTACCGATACCGCCGATCTGAACGGAGATGGCCGTCCTGAACTGATCACCGATACATATGCCATCGACAATAACCAGGGAAGGATCAGCGCCCGGTATGATGATAACAGCGCCTGGCTGGTAGCGTATGACCGTGATTTTAATTTCTGTTTACCGCCGGTGCAGTTTCCCGGACGATATATCCGATTGGCTCCCGAAGTGGTCAGAATCAAATCATCCCATTTCTTTTTTATACTCCTGGAGCCCAGGAATGCCGGAACGGGAACCGCAAGGTTGATGTTGTTCAATGCAAAAGGAGAAAAAATGCGGGAGCGACAGCTCGATGATACCCTTCGGCATAGATTTTACGATTTATTCAGATCACGTGAATCAGACTGCAGTGTTTTTCTTTCCCGTGAAGGCGGAATCATCGAGCGGTACGACACGAGCCTTACTGTCGTTGAAAGGAAAAGAATCGAATCGCCCGGATCAACTTTGTTTCAATGCATCGACATCGACGGCGACGGGAAGCAGGAGTGTCTTTTCAGAGCAGCAAATGAAAAAGCATTCATAATAACCGATAATGAGTTCTCGCACCCGATCCGGTTGGATAACCCGTTGCCCGGACAAATCATGCTTTCCCAATCGATCCGGGAAGCAGGTAAGAGAGGAAAACTGTGCATCCAGGATGGCAACAAACGGGCGGTTTTTTCCTGGGAGCCCAATCCTTGGTATTACTTCAGGTATCCGGTTTATTTCCTGATCTTTTTGATTGTCCTGGGTTTTATCCTGCTGGTCCAGTACCTGCAACGCAAAAGGATGCGACAGCAGATCGCTGCCGAGAAAAAGATCACAGAGTTACAGTTATTACTGTTAAACAATCAGTTGGATCCTCACTTCACTTTCAACGCCATCAATTCCATCAGCGCCATGATTCTGGACGGGAAACCGGATGACGCCAACCGGAACCTGCTCTCACTGTCGCGACTGATGCGGTCGACCGTGCTCCAGACAGATAAGCTTTCACGGACACTTGGTGAGGAGCTCGATTTCCTGCAGCATTACATCAACCTGATGCAAAGCAGGATGAACGATTCGTTCACTTGCCGGATGGACCTGGATGATCAGGTTGATATGCAGGTACAGGTTCCTAAAATGATCACCCAGATCTTCGTGGAGAACGCCATCAAACATGGGTTGAAACCATTACAAAGCGGCGGAATGCTTGAAATACGGATCCGGCAGGAAAAAAGTGAGCTTGTCATCGGGATCAGTGACAACGGGGTCGGGCGGAAAGAGGCGGGAGTGCATGGAGAACACGGAACCGGCAAAGGGATTTCCATCATTGACCAGACCATCCGGATCATCAATAAATTCAACAAAAGGAAAATCAACTATGTCATCGTTGACCCGGAAGATGAGCAGGGACAATCAACCGGAACCACCGTCATTATCACCATCCCGGTGGATATGAATTACAGTTTTTACAAAAGCTGAAAATCTTGCGTTTAATAAGCCTCCGGTTTGTTCCGGCCATGGAGGCTGAATCGTGGACCGTACCTTGAGTCCCGGTGAAATACCCGGGTTACAAACCATCACGTGTTCTTTCAGATTCTTTTTGGCTGCATGGCGTTTATCATTCCACAAGGGGACTGAATAATCAACCTACTGTATTCTTTTATTCTTTTTGTAGTAAAACAATTTGATGGTACTTTTAATCAGCCTTGAGCGGCGTGATTCTTTCCGATCAACTCGGGAAAATATCTGAATGACAGTATATTATACCCCTGAATGCCAGTTTTGAGATTGCCTTCACGAATGTGACAGCATTTTTTGATTGGGCATGGTTTTAACGACCCGATAAATTTTGTACACGGATCTGTAAAATTTATACTGAGAATGCTGGATCGGAATAAGGAATTTTTAACTTTGGCTGTAATAACAGCCTTTCATTTTGAAGATGGACCAACAGATCACCGCCCTGATTGTTGACGATGACCTGCGGTCGCGCGAGGTACTTTCCTTACATCTCCGATCCATCGCGGGAATAACCGTCATTGGCGCTGCCCGCGACGCCGGTGAAGCCCTCCACATACTAATGGATAAAGTTCCCGACATCCTTTTCCTCGACGTGGAGATGCCCGGCAAAACCGGCTTCGACCTGATTGCCGACCTGAAACGGCTGAACATCCAGACCTGCGTCGTGTTCCAAACCGCCTTCAACCATTATGCCATCCAGGCCATCAAGGCCGCTGCCTTCGACTACCTGATGAAACCCATCGATCCCGACGAGCTGAGCGAGGTGGTGGCGAAGTACCGGGCCGCCAAACCCCACACCCATCTTGCCGGCAAGATCGACGAACTGATGGCCCACCTGAAAGCCCACAAGAAGATCCGCTTCAACACCCGCACCGGCTTTATCATGATCGACACCGCCGAGATCGTTTACTGTCAGGCCGACTGGAGCTACACGGAGATTTACCTAAGGAGCGGAACAATGCACACTGTGTCGATGAACATCGGCAAGGTGGAGGAGTTGTTGAACCGGGATTGTTTTTTTCGACTTACCCGCTCGGTCTTGATTAGAATCGATACCATTGCCACAGTCAACCGTAAAACCAATCAGTGCACGATAACATGCGCATCGAAAGAAATCTCCTTCAAGATCCCGTCTGGGAAATTACGGGAGTTAACCGGCAAATTGGGGGAGTAAATTTGCTTGGGATTTTTCTGTGTTTAATTTTTTCCATCGGTTTTTCGTTTACTACTACCACTATAGATTCCAAGGGGGATTGTGATTGAATAGTAGCGGTCCTGATCGTTCACATATTATCTTCCTCCTCCATTAACCCATCTTCCTTGCAAATTTGTCGCCTTCCTAAAATAACCCGGGGAGAAAGTAGTACACAATGATCATTCGGTTAATTTTCATGTTGAAACAGGCTATAGAAGGTTGCCAGGTTAACGATGCTTTTCAATTTTTTCAATTTCTGTTTCACATGAATAATCAGGTTCCAACAATTAGCATATCAACGATAGTTACATTGCAGTCGTTTATTTTAAAGTGGATTAAAGAATCATGATCAAATTTCAGAAAACAATAATAAATCAACTAAATATGAGAATATTAACAATTCTGTCGATTGTGATCCTTTATCTGATGTTATTGATGCCGAAATCAGTCATTTCACAAAGCGCTTGTCCGGGAACTGCTACTATTACATACGGAGGTATGACCTATAATACCGTTCAAATAGGAACGCAATGCTGGATGAAAGAGAACCTGAATGTGGGTACACGTATCAACGTAATCCAGGACCAAACCAATAACCAGACGATCGAAAAGTACTGCTACAACGATCTTGAATCAAACTGCGACATTTATGGCGGGCTGTATCAGTGGAATGAAATGATGCAATATGTTACGACTCCTGGAACAAAAGGAGTCTGTCCTCCAGGTTGGCACATTCCAACAAGTGGTGAATGGAGTTCCTCATCGACCTTACTTGGAGGTACGAGTGTTGCGGGCGGAAAAATGAAGGAGACTGGATATTCACACTGGTCAACCCCAAATACAGGGGCAAGCAATACGAGTGGATTTACCGCTCTTGGCGGAGGTTTCAGAACGGGGACTCCTCAAACTAAGGAGTTACTGATATCCGGATATTTTGCTTCCTCGACTTTAGCAACAAGCACCAATATTTGGTTTGTATACCTGGGTTATAATATGAACGATTTTTCATTATTGAATTCACTGTTTATGAATAATGGGTTATCGGTCCGTTGCCTCAAGGATCCCGGATCTTCAACGGCGACCCCGACAGTTACAACAACTGAAGCAACGAATATTTCTCAAACCTCGGCATCATGCGGTGGCACAGTAATTTCTGACGGCGGCGCAGCTGTAACCGAACGAGGCGTTTGCTGGAACACCTCACAAGATCCTACAATATCAAATCCTCATTCTTTTGACGGGGTGGGAATCGGGACTTTTACAAGTACCATCTCAGGGCTGCAACCAAATACGACCTATTATGTCAGGGCATATGCGACTAATAACGTGGGGACGGCATATGGAAATCAGGTTACTTGTACAACCAGTGCCACTGTTCAGGAATTAGCCATAATATTTGGTAATGGCACTGTTTTACAACCTTGGCCATATAATACATTATGGATGGACAGCAGAACACAAATGCTTTACCCTGCTACAGAAATATTAGAAGCGGGTGGTATTGCAGGAATGTCGATAACCCAAATCGGATTAAACATTTCCACTGTCTCGACTCAAATTATGAACGGGTTCCAGATCAAAATAAAAAATACAACACGGTCAAACTTGTCAGCGGGCTATGAGTCAGGTACATCAACTGTGTATAGCGGAACATATGCAGTGCCATCATCCGGCTGGCAGATGATTCAATTGCAGACTCCATTCATTTGGGACGGATCTAATTTACTCATCGAAATATGTTATGATAATAATTCATATACAACAAGCTCAACCGTTTTTTGTACAACGATTCCAAATTTGACCCAACATTATTATTTTGACGGAACTTCCACCTCCGGATGCAATTCCCCTTACACAGGATTAAAAACAGATCGACCCAATATACAAATGTTGGTATCCGGACCATTTCCCGTTGCTTCCTATTCAATCGGCAACGGTAATTCCTGTATAAATGCAACAGTCAACGGCGGATACTCCTCAGGAATTCCATTAACCGCTCAAAGTACGGTGACGATGCAGGCAATAGTGGCTGCTCCCGGAATATATTCCGTGACAACTGGGGTTATCAACGGTTATAGTTTTAGCGGCTCGGGAATTTTCTTAAATGCGGGAACCCAAACGATCACTCTTACCGCAACCGGAACCCCAATGAATGCTGGTGTTAACTCATTTAATGCAACGGCTTCAAATTCAGGCGGGGCTTGTACTTTCACCGTAACTGTATACAATTCAGGAGAGCCTTGTTCAGGAATTCCAACAGTTACTTATGGTGAACGGGTTTATCATACTGTTCAGATCGGCTCACAATGCTGGATGAAAGAAAATCTGAATATTGGACTTAAAATTAACAGTTCACAGTCACAAACAAACAATGGAGAGATTGAGAAATTCTGTTACAGTGATTTAAAATCAAACTGTGATGTTTACGGCGGCCTTTATCAATGGAATGAGATGATGCAATACGTTTCGACGCCAGGCGCTCAAGGGATCTGTCCATCAGGGTGGCATGTTCCGTCGGATTCAGATTGGACTACGCTGACAGATTTTCTTGGTGGAGTGAACATTGCAGGTGGCTCAATGAAAGATACAGGATTTGAACACTGGTTGTCCCCAAATGCCGGAGCAACCAACCAAAGTGGATTCAGTGCATTTGGAGCAGGTTATTACGGCGGGTCTGGAACTAACTTTACGATTAAAGCAACAGCCAGCTTCTCAGCTTCCTCAGAAGCCACCTTAACAGATGGTTATGTCAGGGAATTGGTATATTCTGGACTAACAGTAACCCGAAATAACCGCATCAAAACGAATGCGTTCTCAGTAAGGTGTATGCGAAATCCGGGAAGTTCGACGTATTCACCTACGGTAACAACCTCCGCAGCCACGAATATCACACAAACGACTGCTTTTTCTGGTGGAAATGTAATAAACGACGGCGGTGCATCAGTGACCGCCCGGGGTGTTTGCTGGAGTACCGCTGCTAATCCGACGATATCCGACAATCACACTGTTGATGGATCAGGCACCGGTACTTTCACCAGTACCATTTCAGGATTGACGTCCAGCACTGTTTATTTCATTCGCGCCTATGCCACAAACAGTATTGGAACAACTTACGGTAGTTTAATGAGTTTCGTAACCCTACCTGGTTTTATTTGTGGGTCTCCTTATACAGATAGCCGGGATGGCAGGACATATAACACTGTTTTGATTGGAAACAGTTGTTGGATGGCACAAAATCTCAATATTGGCAATAGAATAAATTCTTACGATAGTCAAACAAATGATGGTATTACTGAGAAATACTGTTATGACGATCTTGAATCAAACTGCAATATTTATGGTGGATTATATGAATGGGGTGAGATGGTTCAGTACCTGAACGGAGCCTCTGACACTTCCTCATGGAATCCCGTTCCCAATACTCAGGTGCAGGGCATTTGCCCATCAGGGTGGCATATCCCGAACGATCAGGAATGGATCGCAATGATATCCTTATTGGGTGGGAGTTATAGTGCAGGTGGAAAGATGAAGGAGACGGGGTTTACTCATTGGCTGAGCCCCAATACCGGTGCAACGAACTCAAGTGGCTTTACCGCCCTTGGAGGAGGTCAAGTTCTATCATGGTTTGGCTGGAGTTTTTTTTCTGGTCTGAAGGAATCATCCGTAATTTGGTCATCCACAGAATCGGATTCTACTCAGGGTAATTGTTATTGGCTATATAATTCTGATAAGGGAGTCTATTCGAACTATGATCAAAAGATGAACGGAAATTCTGTACGTTGTGTGATTGATTTATGCACGGCTACTAAAACTCCCACGGTGATAACTACCTCTTTTTCAAATATTACTCAATCGACCTTAAACTGTTCCGGAAATGTTACTTCCGATGGAGGGGCCTCGGTAACTGCCAGAGGTATTTGCTGGAGCGCTTCTCCAAATCCAACTGTTACTAACAGTCATACCAGTGACGGGAGTGGAATAGGGACCTTTACCGGTTTTATTATGGGTTTAGCGACTAATACAGTATATTATTTTAGAGCTTATGCCACCAACTCAGTTGGAACAGCTTATGGTAACGAGCTGGTAATCAATCCAAACGCTGTAATTACATTAGGCACATCAGCAAATGGTTTAGGATACGGTGTTAATGGCGGACAACGGACAATGGTTTGGGCGGATGATAACCTTAAAACTGTAATCAATTTTCACCGGATGGGACCAGGAACTACACCTCCCAGCCTATCCGGTTACCTGGCTGCTGATATTGGAACCACCTTGGGTCAATCCTTAGTCAATTGGACTAATAACAGGCAGGTTTATGCCGCTACATTAAATTCGGGCGGTACCTATTATGCTGATGCGGCCCGTTATCCGCAAGCAGCATTATACAATCCACTCGGAAATACGGATCCTTCGAACGCATATATTGGCTATTTTGCGGCAAATTTATCGGATGTAACAAACACATGGGGTGGATACAGCAGGGGTATTCAAAATCTTGTAAATCAGGCAGACTCAACTAAACATCTCATCTGGAACTCACCTCATCCAAATCATTATATACCTGATGGCTTCACAATTTCTCAACAGGGAATCGCATTAAGTGTCGATGTGGCCTTTAACCAATCAGATTTCTTGTATTATGATACACTGATTTTGAACCGGGGTACCTGGAATGCCGCTTCCCGCGATTTTACCTATGCCGAAAGTTATTTGTTCCTATTTTCAGATAATGATCAAAAACCAAAAACACCCCGCGTAGCTTTTTCGCCTGACGGGCAAACGGCCTGGATTGTTGCGCTTGTCAATAATTGGGAAGCCACTCAAACCGGAGCCTATAAAAATTATTACCCGGTTTTATTTAAATCCGTAAATGCAGGATTGACCTGGTCAGGACCGTACTCCATACAACTCGACGGACCAAATGGTATAAATGGGATTAAAACCTTGCTTTCCGATTACCGTATACAGCAACTGTTTTCTTCTCCATATCCCACACGGGATCAGATTGGATACACAACTGCTTATGATTGCGATCTTGCAGTCGATAAGTGGGGAAATCCACACATCGGAGTTGTTGTGGGTTTGACAGAATCAGATTACACGATATCGAATTCAGATAGTTGTTTTGCCGTTTTTAATATTTACTCCACCAATGGTGGTGGCTCTTGGCAGGGACAAAATCTTGGGCATCTGAAAAAATTCAGAGGGAACTTTGGTGGTTCGAGCGAGGACAATCGTGTAAATGTTGCTACATCAATGGATGGAAAGAAGATGTTTTTCACATGGCTCGACACACAGGTTCCATGGTCAACAGACAATTCACAGCCGGACATTTTTGCCCGGGGTTTTGATTTAGTAACGAACAAATTGACAGGAATAAATATCTCCGGAAACTGTGTTAACCTACCCAACAATGTAACGGAACCAACGCCTTATGCACATAATGCACCTTTTGAATGTACCTCTCATTATGTTTTTACTTCGGCAGGTGATTGGATAATACCGATTGTCTTTGAAGAACTTACCGGTAATGATATAAACATGCCGGTCACTTTTAAATACATCCCTGATTTTAAATATTCTGCAAATGATTTTTGCATCGATGTCACAAATCCTTCAATACCAACACAACCAATGACCATTGCGGCAGCCAGAGCTATGCCTGTCGGATCCACCGTACTGATAAGTGGAATAGTAACGAATGGGTCGGAACTTGGAATTATTCGGTATCTCCAGGACACAACAGCCGGTATAGCAGCTTATGGAAGTCCGGTCAATAACATTTCAAGAGGCGATTCAGTTCTCATCCAAGGCGTTATTAAAAATTACTGCCAATTACTTGAGCTTGACCCGGTCAATTGGATTACTTCTGTCGCCCCAAAACCAATTCCGGAACCTATATTAATTACGCCTGATGGGATGAATGAACAAAATGAATCGACACTGGTGAAGATGATGAATGTCACATTTTACAATGCCGGAGGTATATTTTCAGGTAATACCAATTATAATGTAGCGTCCGGAGGACAGATATGTCAAGTAAGAGTTAACAGCAACTCAAACCTTGTTGGACAAATGATCCCATCAGACCAGGTTATGCTTATTGGAATTTGTTCCCAGTTTCATTATTCCAACCCATCAGCAGGGTATCAACTTTTGTTAAGGGATGTTAATGACATTATTCATAATTCATCATCACTACAAAACATTACGATCGCATCCGGTCAAAGCAATTGCTTTGATGCAGGTTCTACTATTACCGTTGCAGGAGGTGGAACTAACTTTACTGTTCAACCTGGTGGCAGTGCCACCCTGATTGCAGGTCAGAAAATCTCTTTTTTGCCAACCACGACTGTCCAAAATGGAGGGTATCTGTGGGGTTATATAGCTCCCAACGGTCCTTTCTGCCAATCTCCATCATTGCCATCAGCCGTTTCCCAAAAGGATTCCAGTATGAAAATCAAAGAAAGAGATTCACTAAATACTTCTCTTGGAATCACAATCTTACCCAATCCTACTAATGGTCGCTTTGTGCTTGAATTTTCTATCGATCCGGGCGAAAAAAAGGTTGAAGTAGAAATTTACAATTTGATGGGTAGGATGATCCAACAAAAGAACCTTGAACCTGGCCGTAAGCATGATTTCTCCCTGGAATCGCAGCAACCAGGGCTCTATCTAGTAAAAGTTTCTATCAACGGATTCATTCAAACAATCAAGATCATAAGGTCGCCTTGGTAAGTAATTTTTCCTGATCTGCGGTCTGAAATGAATACCCGTTTCACCACAATGGATGAACGATTCGACCAGTTTTTCAACTTCCTGTGGGCCATTATCGGAATCTTTACGGCGATGATGGTCAGCGTGTTCGGTTTCGCATACTGGGACCGTAAACTTTCGCTCCGCCCCATGAAAGCGGAACAACGTAAAATATATTGGGTGTTCTGCACGATTATGCCGAACAACAACCCCGCCTCGGCGAAATCCTGAGAAACTCTGGACTTCTGTAGTCCGGTTAAATAAGAAAAGAAAAGCAAATCGACAGTGTAAATCAGGGAGATCTGAAGACACTGCCATGTGTTTACATTTTATTTTTTAACCTTGAAACTGTAGCCAAAACTGATGCCTGCCCATGGCACGAAGGAAGTATTCATGCCGAATTGTTTATATAATGTTCCCTTTTCTGAATTCTTTGTCAATTCAATAAGCGGTGTAAATCCCAGCCGAAACAAAAACCCTTTCTTACTTTGAACCCTGATCCCGACGAGGCATGTCAATAATGGATCGAAAAAACTTCCACTTTCGATTGGACCAGAATCAAATAGACCCCCACCGCCTTTAGAATCCGGCCAAAAAGTGTAGGTAAGATTCATTCCAATCCCTAATTCAAGCAGAAAGTTATTCGAAACCTGGTACATCCCGTTCATCATAAAAGGAACCGAAAGGGTATTATAAAAAGAAGGCAGGTCGCCAATACCTGTTCTTCCGGATAAATAAAAACATTTTCCAAGGGGGAAAACGCGTTCATAATTAAGCGAAACCAACAACGCCGGTCCGCCTAATTCGAGGTAAACACTGTTTTTGGGAAGGACTCTGAAATCTTTTTTTGTCTTACTGAAAGCCATTGTATCAGTTTCCTGGCACAAACAGTTCATCCAGGATAAAAGAAAAATAATGAATATCAATTTCTTCATCCCTCAGGGATATTGAACATGCCATAAAAACAACAATCTACAAACCCATCACCTCCTAGGGTAAATTGCTTCATTTGAAAGATGGAAATATACGAAAAATTATGAAAAAAGCAAAGCTAAATTCGATAGAATCACCTAAATACTGTTACAACATAAAACCCGGTGGAGGAGGGTGAAGGGTTGATAACTGAGATGGCAGAAACCCGTGAGAAGGATCTGATCGCGGGAATGGTAAGTAGAAAACCTCCGGAATGATACACCGGCCAGCCCATGATCACTGCGTATTTATCACGGACAAGAATACCAATCCATCCTGCCAAAGAACAAAAAATATTTTCTTCTTCAGCGGGTGGGGGATCTGGAAAAGATATCCACTATTAAATTGGGAAAGTGAAATTCTTCATAATTTTTACCTTATGCTTTTTAATATTAAATTATGATTATATTTGAGGTATTAATTATTATTTTATTGGATTAGACGAAATCGGAACAGGTTCTTAATCAAAGAAGTACTGTTCCTAATGAAATTACTGCATCTAAAGGAAAATGACTTTAAATTTTCTTGAAGCCTGAGTATGATTTAAAAACGAAAATTTATCTAATAAATGCTTATGTGTCTGTTTTTTAATTAAATATATATATTATGTCAAAACAAAACTTTTTTTCTTTTGCAAGGATTGTGTTAATAATGTCATCAATAATTCTTATGACAGATATTCGACCGTCAAAAAGCAGGGTGAATTTCAAACCGACAGGTACTTCTGTAAATTTCCATCATGAAGAAATACCAATCGAATGTTTTTTTAAATACTCAAAAGAGTACCTTGTAGATACAAATACCTCTCCAATAACTATTTATACAACTCTAAACAGCAAAATAAATCTTACATTTCAAATTTCTAATAAAGGCTTGTTAAAAAATAATTCTTTGAATATTAACATTTTATCAGACTCATCAATCGTAAAATCATGGGAAGGGGTGTCACAAGATAAAAAAATTATGGTTTCTGTCAAATATCTATCAATCGGTGATCATTTGATTACCGGAATCGTTACCGACACAAAAATTTTTAAATTTGGGAAGCAAATCAAAATTTCTGTTGTTGATGAACTGGAAATAAAGAGAATAAAGAGTTTTGGCTTTAGACAGGTTGGGAATTCCAAAGGTGATATAAAAGAAGTTCATGATATTAATTCAAATACTAGTAACATTGAGCAGAACGATGCACCATTGGGAACCGCAAATATCTCAGGTATAATATGTACATATGCATTTCCAAATGGGAAGTGTTATCCTTTACGTGGCATTCAAATTGAACTATATAAAGTTGGCCTGATCTGGGATACTCAACTGGGGTCGACAATTTTTTCGACTGAAGCTGTTAATAACAGTGTGACGCAATACGGCCTTTTTCCTACAAGCTACGTCCAGGGATCGAGTTGGGTACATCCCAATGATAATTCCGGGTATTTTTCATTTGGGAATGTGGATATTGGGTCTGGAGCAAATCTTTATTTTAAAGTAAAGTTTATCTTTCATGTCAATGGTGATGGGACAACGGGTGGGGGAACAGAAAAATTCGTTATTAAAGATGAGACAACTTTATTCAATGACATTATTACATTTAAAACAAGTAATTTCTGGGTGAACTCTGGGGAAACCAAGTTGATGTCGGTAACTGCTCCGACCCTGAGCAGTTCAAACAGTACTTGTGCTGATGAAGGTATCCATGCCTTTTTCGATTGCTCTAAGGCATTCGGCTATTTCAAAAATCTTACAAATTTTACTATGGATAACATCGATATCTATATAAATTTGAATAGTACCTCATCACCATATGCAACCGCTGATCCGGATATCCATATCCATTTCAATAAATGGGATAATGATTATATGCTTTATCCTTTCACGAACAGTTTTTTTCATGAATATGCACATTGTGTACAAGCAGTCATGAGGGGAGGAAGTTTTCCAGTATATGGAAGCGGTAATTCAAATCATGGTGGATGTGCAAATGCAACAAGTGTGGATGGCGTTGTTGAAGGATGGGCAAGATTCATTCCGGTTGTTATGAGACAAGACCCTATCTATTGCTGGACAGCAATCTCAACTTGGGATATTTCAGCCAATACTGGGGGAAATGCTGCTTGTGACAGGGATGAATGGACCGAAGGGGCAATATGGTACGATATATGGACTGAAATTGTTACATCGAGCTATCCGCATACTAACTTCAATAAAATTTCCACTTCGTTTAAAAATCACGATCCTGATTTGGCATATGATTTTTTTAACGATTATATTTCTGATTGGGGTTACGCTCAGCAAATGTGGGAGAAGAATAATAATCATAATGTTAATTATGACAATACTGCCCCATCAAATCCAACGACTGTTTCAAGCTCTTCACATACTTTGTCTTCATGGTCAACTGATCGAACAATTGATATGAATTGGTCCGGAGCTGTCGATAATCTTAGTGGTGTCAAGGATTATTCGTGGGAATTTTCTTCTTCATCAACTACTCTTCCAGATCAAACTGCAAATGGTAATGGTACCAGCACCACAAGTTCTTCATTAACAGATGGTAATAATTGGTATTTTCATATTCGAACGAGGGATAACGCCGGAAATTGGAATTCGGGGGCAGTGCATAAGGGCCCTTATTTTATTGACGGAACCGCACCCAGTAATCCGACAAACGTTACAAGTTCTTCGCATACAATTAACATATGGAGTGCCGATAATACGATCAGCATTTCATGGTCAGGTGCCTCCGATGGTTCCGGAAGTGGCGTAGCAGGTTATTCCTGGTCGTGGGATAATTCCTCGTCGACGATTCCCGGGGCATCTGTGACCGGGACCGGGACATCTGCTACCAGCCCGGCGCTTGCAGATGGAAACAACTGGTATTTTCATATCCGGACCAAAGATATTGCCGGAAACTGGAACTCCGCGGCTGTTCATAT
Source organism: Bacteroidales bacterium (assembly GCA_028706295.1). Lineage (GTDB taxonomy): Bacteria > Bacteroidota > Bacteroidia > Bacteroidales > FEN-979 > CAIVAT01. The sequence goes on along the minus strand of JAQWBQ010000025.1, from coordinate 7,543 downwards.
TGGGCCCTTTTATATTGATTCAAATGCTCCCTCAAATCCAACCAACATCACAAGCTCATCACACCAAACCAGTACCTGGAGCAACGACCCGACTATAGATATTTCCTGGTCGGGTGCGAGTGATGGGAATGGAAGCGGTATCGCAGGATACTCCTGGATATGGGATAATACTTCCACCACTATACCCGGAACAACGGTAATGGGAACAGGAAATTCAACTACAAGCCCTACTCTTCCAAATGCCAATAATTGGTATTTTCATATCCGTACAAAAGATAATGTTGGGAACTGGAATTCATCCGCCACACATAAAGGACCTTTTTATATAGATGTGACAAATCCATCGGGCACAATATCAATAAACAGCGGCTCAACAACAACCTGCCTGACAAATGTAACGTTAACGCTCAATGCAACCGATAACCTGAGTGGAGTCTCCAAAATGCAATTCTGCAACGACGGGGTATCCTGGTCAGCCTGGGAAACATACACAACTTCCAAATCCTGGAATCTTTCCACAAACGGCGGCAACTCTTCGCCGGGAAATAAGACCGTATATGCCAAATTCAGAGATGCGGCTGGTAATACTTCTTCCACTGCCACTGATAATATTCAATTACTGGAAAGTCTTCCCGTCAGTGTTTCCATTTCAGTATCAAACAATCCTGTTTGTGCAGGTGCAACAGTTACCTTTTATTCCACTTATGCCAACGGTGGCAACACTCCCGGATTCCAATGGAAGAAAAACAACACCTCAATCGCCGGGGCAACCAATTCAACCTATTCCTATATTCCGTCAAATAATGATGCCATAACTTGTGTATTGACATCAAGCGAGTTATGTACGACGGGCAGCCCGGTGACATCGAATTCAATTACCATGACTGTCAATGCCCAAATGCCAGTCGGAGTCTCTATTTCGCCCTCCTCTAATCCTGTCTGTTCCGGCAGTACAGTAGTTTTCACAGCAACCCCTTCCAACGGCGGATCATCACCGGGATACCAGTGGAAAAAAGGCGGGACTGATATTCCCGGTGCCACCAATTCGACCTATAGCTATATTCCACTGAATAATGATGTAATCACTTGTCAGATGACATCGAACCTGACCTGTGCCACGGGCAGTCCGGCTTTGTCGAATGCTATTGCCATGACGGTCAACCAGCCGGCTGCGGTGAGCGTGTCCATCGGAGCTTCGGCCAACAATGTCTGCCAGGGAACGTCCGTTACCTTTACCGCGACACCGGTCAACGGTGGTTCATCGCCGGGGTATCAATGGAAGAAGAACAACGTGAACATCAGTGGCGCCACCAATTCGATCTACACCTATGCTCCTGCAAATGGCGATGCGATTACCTGTGAACTGACTTCAAACGCCACCTGTATCTCGAATACCATGGCGACATCGAACACTGTGGTCATGACCGTCAACCCGTCGGCCCCGGTCAGCATTTCGATTTCCCCGTCCTCAAACCCGGTCTGTTCGGGTACAAGCGTGACTTTCACCGCCACCCCGGTCAACGGCGGCGCTTCGCCCGGATATCAATGGAAGAAGAACAATGTGAACATTAGCGGTGCCACGAATCAAACCTATTCTTATATACCGACCAACGGTGAAGTGATCACCTGCGTGCTCAATTCCAACGCAAATTGTGCCACCGGCAGCCCGGCGACTTCAAATGCGATCACCATGGTTGTGAACTCAGCGCTGACGGCCGGAATAACGATATCGGCCTCCTCAAACCCGGCCTGTGCGGGATCTGTCGTGACTTTTACCGCAACACCTTCAAATGGCGGCTCTTCACCGGGTTATCAGTGGAAGAAAGGCGGGATCGATATACCCGGGGCCACCAATTCGACCTATTCCTATATTCCGTTGAATAATGATGCGATCACGTGCGAAATGACATCGAACCTGACCTGTGCCACGGGCAGTCCGGCTTTGTCGAATGCTATTACCATGACGGTCAACCAGCCGGCTGCGGTGAGCGTGTCCATCGGAGCTTCGGCCAACAATGTCTGCCAGGGAACATCCGTGACCTTTACCGCGACACCGGTCAACAGTGGTTCATCGCCGGGGTATCAATGGAAGAAAAACAACGTGAACATCAGTGGCGCCACCAATTCGATCTACACCTATGCTCCTGCAAATGGCGATGCGATTACCTGTGAACTGACTTCAAACGCCACCTGTATCTCGAATACCACAGCGACATCGAATACGGTTGTCATGACTGTTATCCCTTCGGCCCCGGTTGGAATCATCATTGTGGCATCATCAAACCCGGTTTGCATTGGCGCACAGGTAACTTTCACCGCGACCCCGACAAACGGCGGCTCATCGCCCGGGTATCAGTGGAAGAAGAACAATGTGAACATCAGCGGCGCCACAAATCAAACCTATTCTTATGTACCGGCCAACGGTGAAGTGATCACCTGCGTGCTCAATTCCAACGCGAACTGTGCCACCGGCAGCCCGGCGACTTCAAACGCGGTCACCATGGTTGTGAACTCAGCGCTTACAGCCGGAATATCGATCTCGGCCTCTTCAAACCCGGCCTGCGCGGGAACTGTCGTGACTTTTACTGCAACACCTTCCAATGGCGGCTCTTCACCGGGATATCAATGGAAGAAAGGCGGGGTCAACATCGCCGGGGCCACCAATTCAACCTATTCCTGTATTCCGTTGAATAACGAAGTTTTTACCTGTCAGATGACTTCGAATCTGACGTGTGCCACGGGGAACCCGGCCAATTCCAACGCTATTACCATGTCCATCAATCAACCGGTTCCGGTTAGCGTGACCATTGATGCATCAGCCAATGGTATCTGCCAGGGGACTTCCGTAAGTTTTACCGCAACCCCGGTCAACGGCGGCTCATCACCCGGATATCAATGGAAGAAAAACAGCGTGAACATCAGCGGCGCAACAAATTCAACTTACATCTATGCACCGGCAAATGGCGATGCGATAACCTGTGAACTGACTTCAAACGCCACCTGTATCTCGAATACCACTGCCACCTCGAATACAATTAACATAGCTGCCATGCCACCAGCGCCTGTGAGCATATCCATCACTGCATCGGCCAATCCCGTTTGTTCAGGCACAGCGGTCACGTTCACTGCGGCATTCGTCAACGGCGGTATTTTCCCCGGATTTCAGTGGAAGAAAAATGGCACGGCTATCAGCGGCGCTACCAATTCGACCTATACCTATACCCCTGCGAATAATGATATAATCACCTGCGTGCTTACTTCGAACGTGGTATGCCCGGTCGGAAACCCGGCAACCTCGAATGCTATCAACATGTCGGTAACTACATCAATTCCTGCAGGCGTGAGCATTCTGGCCAGCACCAATAATGTTTGTGCCGGAACGACTGTCCATTTTACGGCCTACCCGGTCAACGGCGGTACTTCCCCGGGATACCAGTGGAAGAAAAACGGAGTACCGGTCGGAACCAACCAGCCGACGTATTCCTGCGTTCCTCAGAATTTCGACGTGATCACCTGTACCCTGACCTCTAACCTGTCGTGTGCTTCAGGTAATCCGGTTACTTCCAATGCCGTTATCATGAACATCACAACCCCGGCGGTTGTGGGCGTGCTGATCTATGCCTCTTCAAATCCGTCCTGTTCCGGGGCGCCTGTCACCTATACAGCAACGGCTTCGAACCAGGGGACAACTCCTGTTTACCGATGGATGAAGAACGGGATAACCGTCGGCTCTAACAGTTCCGCCTACAGTTACATTCCCTCGGCCGGCGATCTGATCACCTGTGAGCTGACTTCCAATGCTACCTGTATCCAGAACCCTACTGCCATATCGAATGTGATCACCACAGCGCTGATACCTTCCGTTCCGGTGTCGGTCTCCATTATTGCCTCAGCCAACCCGGTCTGCAGCGGCACCCCGGTCACCTTTACCGCCTCCTCTGTCAACGGAGGCAATACACCGGTGTACCAGTGGAAGAAGAACGGAACAGAGATCGGCCCAAACAGTCCGGTCTTTACTTACGCTCCTGGCAACGGCGATGTGATCACCTGCACCCTGATCTCTTCAGTGAATTGTCCTACGGGCAGCCCGGCAACTTCCAATGCCATAACCATGGGTGTGAATACCTCGCTGGCAGCAGGAATTTCCGTTGTGCCTTCAACGAACCCGGCATGTCAGGGAAGTACCGTGACGTTCACGGCTGCACCGGTTAATGGCGGCACCACACCGGTATATCAGTGGAAGGTCAATGGGATCAACGTCGGAGTCAACACACCTGCCTACTCTTTTGTTCCCCAGAATAATGATCAGGTTTGGTGCGAGATGACTTCCAACCTGGGATGTGCCACCGGGAATCCTGCCCTGTCGAACACTGTTACAATGGTCATGCAACAAATTTATCCGGTAGCGCTCAGTGTAAGCGCTTCTGCAAATCCTGTATGCGTCGGCTCCCAGGTCATCTTCACCGCCCATCCGGTGAATGGTGGCGCTGCACCCGCCTACCAGTGGAAACGGAATGGAATCATCACGGGAACAAATGATCCGGTACTCTCATTGGTACCTGATAACAATGATTTGATAACCTGCCAGTTGACATCCAGTGAGCTTTGTACAACAGGGAATCCGGCTGTTTCGAACCAGGTGATCATGACGGTCAATCCGAACCTCCAACCGGGTGTGACGGTTACTGCATCGGAAAACCCGGTATGTAACGGAACGCCTGTTTCCTTCTCGGCGACCCCCGTCAATGGCGGATCATCGCCGGGTTATCAATGGCGGGTCAACAATACCCTCGTGGGAACCAATAACCCGTCGTACACCTACATTCCTTCTGACAATGACTATATCGTTTGTGATTTGGTATCCAATGCTTCATGCATAACCGGAAACCCTGCCACATCCAATGTCATCCGGATGTCGGTAGATAACCAGTTGTTTGTCGGGGTGAGCATCACGGTCGCATCCAGTACCGTTTGCATCGGATCCCCGGCTTACTTTACGGCCCATCCGGTAAACGGAGGATTGTCACCTGTTTACCAGTGGAGGATCAACGGGATCAACGCCGTGTCGGCCGGGCCGACCTTCAGTTATATCCCCGTGCAGGGCGATGTGGTTACCTGTGAAATGACCTCAGGCATCTCTTGTGCCATGAACAACCCGGTCTTTTCCAATCCAATCGAAATGACGACGGTTCAGCCTGTTCCCGTAAGTGTTTCCATTACGACTCCGTTGAGCACTGTTTGTCAGGGAAGACCGATTACCTACACGGCATATCATATCAATGGCGGGCCTGCGCCATCGTATCAATGGAAAGTCAACGGGATCAATGCCGGTACCAACAATCAGTTTTTCACCTATATACCTTCAAACGGAGATGTGGTGAGCTGCATTTTAACCACCAGCCTTACGTGTGTTACCAACACAACGGCAACATCAAATGTCATTCAGATGACGGTTGACCCGCTGCAACCGGTAAGTCTTGCGATCACACCTTCTGCCAATCCGGTCTTGCCCGGAACAGCAGTGACCTTCACGGCAACCTGGACGAATGGCGGATCATCACCGGTTTTCCAATGGAAAGTAAACGGAATAAGCGTAGGCTCCAACAGTCCGGTATATACCTATGTTCCCAATAACCTGGATGAGGTGGTATGTGAGATGACCTCCGATATCATCTGTGTAACGGTGAATCCGGTCATCTCCAATCCGGTGAACATGGTGGTGACCTTCCTTCCTGTCGGGATCACCATTTCCGCTACCGCCAATAATATTTGTGCCGGTTCTTATATTGAGTTCACGGCAACACCGGTGAACGGGGGAACAGATCCGCAGTATCAGTGGAAAGTCAATGGGATTGACGTGGGGACAAACAGTCCGGCGTATGGTTATACCCCGGTCGACCAGGATGTCGTAACCTGTGTCCTTACTTCCAATGCCCCGAATGTGACCGGGAATCCGGCAACATCCAATCCGGTGATCATGATTGTCAAATCCAATCTTCCGGTTTCCGTGATCATAAGTCCGGATGTGAATCCGGTCTGCCCCCAGTCGCAGGTAACGCTGACAGCCGTTCCGGTGAACGGCGGCACGACGCCCTTTTATCAATGGAAGGTCAATGGGATTAATTCAGGCGTCAACAACCCGGTGTTCACCTATTTCCCTTCGAACGGCGATATTGTAGTTTGCAGGCTGACTTCAAGTGAGGAATGTACCGACGAAAATCCGGTCATGTCAAATGGAATTACCATGCAGGTTCCTTCGGTTATCCCTGTCAGTCTTACCATCGGAGCATCGGCAAACCCGGTGAATTCAGGCATTCCGGTGACCTTTACCGCAAACCCCGTGAATCCCGGTAATGCGCCATTCTTTCAGTGGAAAGTCAACGGTGTGGACAAGCAGAACAATACTCCGGTATTTTCTTATATTCCTGTCAACGGTGATCAGGTCGTCTGCCTGATGACTTCAGGTCATTCCTGTGCCTCGGTGAATCCGGCGGTTTCAAATACCATCATCATGACCGTGAACATCGTACCCGCTATCACGGTGCTGACACCCGATGGCGGCGAATACTGGATCCAGGGTTCCGTTCAGAACATTACCTGGACCGATAATATCAGTGAAAATGTGAAGATAGAATTGCTTAAGGGCGAGACCTATTATGAAACCCTGGTATCTTCAACACCCTCGACAGGCAGTTGGTCATGGACCATCCCGGCTGATCAGCAGGTCGGAATCGACTACCGGATCAGGATCACCAGTGTCAGCGACAACGCTATAACCGACAACAGCGATGCTTCCTTTAAAATCATGGCCAATGTGGTGTCGAACCTGGTGGTACAGAACATGGAAATTTCCAACGGCATGAACAGTTGCTTCGATGCATTAAACACCATAACCGTAGCCGGGAATGGTTCGTTCTTCCATGTGACCGGCGGTTCTTATGTGACCTTTATCGCGGGTGTGAATATTTTGTTTATGCCGGGCACCCAAATATACAACGGCGGAATGATGCACGGATATATCGCTCCGACCGGGCCTTTCTGCGGTACCATGGCGCCTTCATTCATTAATGTAACGGCCGGCAATGAAGATCCGGTGGAGCCCATGACAAATCAGCGAATTCTGATTTATCCCAATCCCACAACCGGTATCGTGACCCTCGAATTCGTACCTGAAGATATCCATTCGGGAGCCCGGATTTATATCTACAGCATGAATGGTTCAGAAGTACTGCAAAAAGATCTTCCCCAAATGAAAAAGGAGACCTTTATGCTTGATTTTCTTACTCCGGGAATTTACCTGTGCCGGATTGTGTACAACGGGAAGCAGGAACTTGTCAAGATTGTTATGCTTTAACCAGCGGACGAAGAGTTTGACGAAGAGTTTGACAAAGAGCGGACTGGAGACTGAGAATTGCGGACAAATATTGACTGAATGTGCTCATGTGCTAATTTGAGGATTTGAGGATTTTGAATTTCTTTTTCCCTATTCGCTGTTCGCTAATATCTATTCCCTTCATTGAATTTTGAATTCTTTTCGCCATTT
>JAQWBQ010000146.1 GCA_028706295.1 Bacteroidales bacterium | reverse complement strand
GGGAATAAAAGTTATTCTTGGTTTTCCCTTTTTCGCGTTTGGGTTGGGTATAGGGAATTTCGGCCCGGTCATAACCGAGATCGGAGATGGCTCCCCTGAAATAGGGATAAGGGTCATCCAGTTTGCGAAGCACATCGATAAATTGCTTGTCGTAAAGTCCGAAACCTGTGAAATTCTTGATCTGTTCCGTCTCTGATATGCTTTCAATGATCTTGTAGAAGAATTTCCTGATCAGGAACATGATCCTGTTTTCCTTACTTTTATTTTTAACCCCGGTGACGATTTTGTATCCCGCTTCCCATTTTTTTATGAAGTCGATGATCATTTCTGGCGGATCCTGGAGGTCGGCCACGATGGATATGATGGCGTCACCGCTGCATTGCATCATCCCGTGGTAGGGTGACCGGATATGGCCGAAATTACGGGCGTTAACGATGATTTTTACGGATTTATCCTCCGAGGCAATCTCTTTCAGCAATGCGACAGTCCGGTCGGTGGATGCATTATCGATAAAGACGTGCTCGAAATCGTATCCGGGTACTTTATCACATTGCGCCTTTACCTGCCGGTAGAGTTCCTGTATATTTTCCTCTTCGTTATAACAGGCCGTCAGAATACTTATGCGTTTCATCCTGCATGATTTTAAGGTTGGTTGTTACCATTCATCGACGAAGATCCGGTCGACCGGGATGCCCCGTTGGATCAGGATTTTTTTGAAATTTTCGATCATAGCAGGGGGACCGGAAAGGTAAAACCCGGAACCGGCGCTGCTTTCATCAACGATCCGGTTAATATCAAGGATACCGGTCAGCGCCCCGGGAATCTTATGGCCGGGATCTTCGCAAAATACCGTGTACCGGAATCCCGGAAGGGTTTCCCTGCAACGCTGAAGTACCGGTCCAAAGATGAGGAACCGGTCTTCGCGGATCCCGTAGTAGAGCGAAACCGACGGGCTCCGGCCCGACAGCAGGCAGTGTTCCAGGAAGCTGATATAGGGTGATATTCCGGTTCCTCCGGCAATCAATACCAGGGTATTTCCGGGATTTTCAAATGTAAAGTTTCCATAGGGAAACTTCAGCCATACGGTTGTTCCCTCTTTTATTTCAGCGGCCATCCGGGCGGTATAGCTTCCTTTTATAGAGATCACGATCCGGATGACGTTGCTCTGCGGGCCATTGGCCAGGGAAAAAACCCTTGATTCGGGCCAGCCCTGACTTGGGTCATAAGGATCGAGGGCAAGATGCAGAAACTGACCGGGTTTAAACAACGGCATTCTTCCTTCGGGAGTGAAACTATACCCGATGACGGTACCGGAGTGGCGGATCACTTCCGAAACGGTTGCTTGTATCTTTTTCGGTGTCGCCATATCGCTGTTATTTGTTCAGCCGGTCGAAAAACTCGTGGAATTTACCGACCATGTATGCGATCATTTCACCGGTCAGGCCGGGATAGGTACCCACAAAGAAGGTATTGTTCATGATGAAATCGGTTTTTTCGAGGGAGCCCGCGATGCGGTGCTCAATATCGATAAAGGCAGGGTGACGGAGCAGGTTTCCGGCAAAGAGATTGCGGGTTTCGATATGGTTCAGGTTCAGGAATTCGACGAGCTCATTTCGGGTGAATCCCAGGTTTTCACGTACAGTAATCAGGAAGGAAAACCAGGATGGATCGGCGTTTTCGGTTGCCACCGGAAGGATGAGGTACCGTTCGAGGTCTTTCAATCCGTCATAGATCCGGGTGAAATTCTGTCGTCTTGCCTCAATGAAGCCGGGAAGTTTTTCCATTTGTGCCGATCCTACGGAAGCCTGCATATCGGTCATCTTGAGGTTGTATCCGATTTCCGAATAGACGTACTTGTGGTCGTATCCGGGTGGCAGGGTACCGAATTGCTGGCTGAACCGTTTGCCGCAGGTGTTGTTTTCGCCGCCTTCACAGTAACAATCGCGGCCCCAGTCGCGCAACGAACGGATGATTTGGGCCAGCAGGTCGTCCTGCGTGGCCACGCATCCACCTTCGCCGGTAGTGATGTGATGGGCCGGGTAAAAAGAGACCGTCGAAATATGGCCGAAGGTTCCCGTAAGGTTCCCGTTGTAACGGGCGCCGAGGGCATCGCAGTTATCTTCGACGAACCAGAGGTCATGATCGTGCACCACCTCCATGATCGCGTTGAGGTTAAAGGGATTTCCGAGGGTATGGGCCAGCATGACCGCTTTTGTTTTCGGGGTGACAGTTTCCCGGAGATGGGTCACGTCGATGTTGTAAGTTCCGGGTTCGATGTCGAGAAATACCGGGATGAGCCGGTTCTGGACGATGGGGGCCACGGTTGAAGGGAATCCGCCCGCCACGGTGATCACTTCGTCGCCGGGTATAAGCCGCCGGGCGCCCAGTTTTTTCGAGGTAAGGGCAGTCAGTGCCAGGAGGTTGGACGAGGAGCCCGAGTTGGTGAGTATGACATTCGGAATCCCCAGGAAGTCCTCCAGTTTTTCGGTAAATTCCTGGGAATACCGTCCGGCAGTCAGCCAGAAATCGAGCGACGCATCGACCAGGTTCACCAGTTCCTTTTCGTCAAAGACCCGTCCGGCATAGTGGACGGCATCTTTGCCAGGAGAAAATGTTTTATTACCAAATTTTTCCTGAAAAAATGAACGAGTCAATTCAATAATACTATTCCTGATGTTTCTTTCTTTCATTGATGTACTATAAACTTAATGTTTTATTAATTGTTTGAGATCAATTCAGCGC
>JAQWBQ010000101.1:7654-11415 GCA_028706295.1 Bacteroidales bacterium | reverse complement strand
GCTACCGATATCGCCCTGCTGTTAGCCTGGATTCATGTCATCATCAACAAGGGTTGGTACGACAAGGATTATGTCGAAAAATACACGATCGGGTTTGACAAACTAAAGGAATATATTCAGCCTTTTTCTCCCGAATGGGCTTATGGAATTACCACGCTTGACCCCAACCGGATCCGGGAAACGGCGAAAGAGATGGCCAATGCCGCACCGGCAGTGATCGTCCACCCGGGACGGCATGTCACCTGGTACGGCGATGACACCCAGCGTTCACGGGCCATTGCCATTCTCAATGCCCTTCTGGGCTCCTGGGGACGCCGGGGCGGGTTTTACCTTCCCGAGGCGCGTGAGATTCCCGAATATCCGCATCCCCTCTTCCCTCCGGTCAGGAAATCGTGGCGCGACGTACTCGGCGATCTGTACCCCTTTACCGATCTTCCGCTGGCCAACGCGATCGTCGATGGCTCGATTCCCGGGAATCTGAAAGATTTCCAGTACCGCGGCTGGATCGTCAATGGCAGCAACCTCAACATGACCATGCCGGACACGCGGAAAACCCTGGAAGCCATCCAGCATCTCGAACTATTGATGGTCATCGATACCATGCCGATGGAGATCACCGGCTGGGCCGATGTGGTTTTACCGGAGTGCACCTATCTCGAACGCTACGATGTACTGCGCAACGACCACCACCGCGAACCGGTGATCGCCTTGCGGATGCCTGCTGCCGAACCAAAATACGATTCGAAGCCTGATTGGTGGATCACCCGCGAGCTTGCCCGAAAAATGGGGCTGGGCGCCTGGTTCGACTGGAAGGACTTCGAGGAGTTTCTTGATTATAAGTTGAAGCGAATGGATTCATCGCTTGATGAGATGAAACGCCTCGGAGTGAAGAAATATGAACGGACTTCGGGTGACCTCTATATTTCGGATGTGAATCCGCCGGTTTTTGACACTCCTTCAGGAAAAATTGAGCTTTATTCGACACAATTGGAGCAGGCTGGTTTTGACCCGTTGCCAAGGTACACGCCGCACGAGGAACCGCCCGAAGGATTTTACCGCCTGATCTATGGCCGGGCTCCCAACCATACCTTCAGCCGTACGTCGAACAATCCCAACCTGGCGGCCCTGATGCCGGAAAATAAGATCTGGGTGAATCCAAAAGTAGCCGCAAACTGGCAGCTTAAAGAAGACCAGGAGGTGTGGCTTAAAAACCAGGACGGTATCATTACTCCGTTCCCGGCCAAGGTCAGGATCACCGAGCGGATTCGTTGGGATTCGGTGTATATCGTCCACGGGTTTGGTCATACCGATTCGCGGCTCACCCGGACTTTTGGGAAAGGGGTGAGCGATTCGGCGCTGATCTCCCGGGTTCATACCGATCCCATCATGGGCGGAACCGGGATGCGCGGGAATTTTGTAACATTCATTACTGAGAATCCAAATATGGAGGTGAAGGCATGAGATTCGCCATGGCCATTGATACCAAAAAGTGTGTCGGCTGCGCCGATTGCGTCGTTGCCTGTCAGACTGAGAATGAGGTCCCGATCGGTTATTGCCGGGAGTGGATCGTGGAGGTGAACGACGGAACCTATCCCCAACTTGAAATGGAGATCCGGTCGGAACGGTGCAATCATTGCACCAACTCCCCGTGTGTACGGTGCTGCCCCACCGGAGCCAGTCATTACGATTACGGTGGAATTGTGCTGGTGACGCCGCACAAGTGTATTGGCTGCGGGGCATGTATTTCGTCGTGCCCTTACGATGCACGCTACCCGCATCCCAAAGGCTACGTCGATAAATGCACCTTTTGTATTCACCGGGTAAAAGAGGGATTGTCCCCGGCCTGCGTGGCTGTATGTCCTACCAAATGTCTCTATTTTGGAGATACCGACGATCCCCGAAGCGAAATTTCTCAGGTACTGAAGCGCAGAAAATTCAAACGGCTCATCCCGGAAGCCGGTACCGATCCCAATCTTTACTTTTTAATCTGATTTCCATGAGAGAAGAGCTTATCGTAAGCGGTCGCATGAACCCGATGGTGGATCCCACCCTCCATATCTGGCATTGGCAGATCCCCCTCTACCTTTTTGTCGGTGGTGTGGCGGCAGGAATACTTTTCTTCGCGGCGCTATATTATATCATGGGGCGTGAAAAGGAGTACCCGGCTGCAGTAAAGTGGGCACCCTTTCTGACGCCCTTCCTGTTGGTCGTTGGTCTGGGCGCTCTTTTTCTCGACCTGAACCATAAGGCCTATTTCTGGCAACTCTACCTCACCCTGCGGCTTGAATCACCCATGTCGTGGGGAGCCTGGACCCTGATGGTCATTACCCCGCTGTCGGTCATCTGGATCGCCACTTGGATGAAAGAGCTGAAACCGGGTTGGAACTGGAGGTTCGCATTCCTGAACCGGTGGGAAACCTGGTTTATCCGTTACCGGACGGCTTTGGCCTGGGTCATGCTGATCTCGGCCGTGATCCTCGGAGTGTACACCGGTATCCTGCTTTCGGCCTTTAACGCACGGCCTTTATGGAATACGAGCATCCTGGGACCGTTGTTTCTCGCTTCGAGTTTCTCCACCGGCGCCGCGGTGATCATGCTGATGTCAAAAAATCATTCCGAACGGATCCTCTTCAGCCGGATCGACCTGATGATGATCGGAATCGAACTCTTCCTGATCATCCACATGTTCATGGGTTTTTTAGCCAGCACACAGGTTCAGATCGACGCCGCCCATATGTTCCTGGGGGGACCCTATACCGAGGTTTTCTGGATATTTGTCGTCATCCTCGGACTGCTGCTTCCTGCCGCTCTTGAAATACTGGAATTGCTCGGTTACAAAATACCCATTCTGATCACGGCATCGCTGGTGCTGATCGGCGGACTGTTTTTAAGATTCATCATGGTTTATGCAGGACAGGCGAGCAGGTACTTGTATTAAATTTAAAGAAGGGATTAGCGATCAGGGATTAGCGAATAGAGTATGAAGTTTTATATTTTTCATTTTCCGTTTTCAATTTTCCGTTTTCAATTGTCATTCACTCATTCACTCAATCACTCATTCACTCAATTTTATTAATCAGTTAATCTGTCATTCAATCAATCAATCAATAAGCATGGAAACATCATCTATTCCCCGGAAAAACAGATATCTGAACCCCTACATCGGGGGTGTTTTGCTCGGACTGGTCCTGCTGGCCGCGAATTTTATTTCAGGTCGTGGCTTAGGCGCTTCGGGCGCCATTAAAAGCGCGGTGGTCGCCAGCACTTCGGCTGTCGCTCCAGCTTACACCGAAAACGCCAAATTCTTTAAGGAGTACCGCGAAGAACATCCCGGATCGCCGATGAAGAACTGGCTGGTATTCCAGATGCTTGGCGTCATTGTCGGGGGATTTCTCTCAGGAGCAATTGCCGGCCGCTTGAAATTCAAAGTAGAACACAGCCCAAAGATCACCTCCCGGCGCCGGCTGGCGTTTGCCCTGATGGGCGGAATCTTCTTCGGACTGGGTTCGCAACTTGGCCGGGGATGTACCAGCGGATCGGCCCTCAGCGGCATGGCAGTGCTATCATTGGGCGGCATTGTAACCATGATGGCCATCTTCGGCGCAGCTTACGGACTGGCCTATTTCTTCCGCAAAAACTGGATATAAGCAGGAAAATGAATTCAAATCCCCAAATTAACACATCAGCACATTAGCACATTTTCAATCACTCATTCACTCAATCACTCAATCACTCAATTTTATTAATCAGTCAATCAGTCA
>JAQWBQ010000101.1:0-7554 GCA_028706295.1 Bacteroidales bacterium | reverse complement strand
GTGGGTCTGTTTATCGGGGTTTACCTGTTTGCCTTCGGTTACCCGCTCTTTGAGACCATGTACAAAGCGCTGCCCATGGGCAACCTGAAAATATCAACCGCCCTGAATATCAGCGATGGCATCTTTGCACTGCTCCTCGTGGTGATGGCCCTGGCAATGTTTTATGTGGCAGAATGGGTTGAGAAGAAGTTCCCGAGAGAAGAGTATTAAGAATGAAAAATGCAAAATGCAAATGTCAAAATAGGAATTAGATATTAGCGATTAGCGAATAGCGATTAGCGAATAGGGAATAGCGAATAAGGGAAAAACAATAATTTAAAGTTTAAAATTAAGAGTCAAAAAACAATTAATATAAAAACAGTATGAAGCCGTTACATTTTCTGACGTTGGTACTGCTGATCCTGGCGGTGATAATTGCATTGGTTCCACAGAATACGACCCGGCCGTACAAGCTGACTGCCGAACAGTTGTTGGCGGAGATCCGCACGGGGACGCAGTTCATCTCACCGGATGAGGTGGCTGATCAAATCATTAAAAAAGATCCGTCGGTTCAACTGATCGATGTGCGCAATCCCCGCGAATTCGACCAATACAGCCTCCCGGGGGCGATCAACATCCCGTTGCAGGATATTTTATCTGAACAGAATACCGACCTCCTGAATCAGTCGACCAAGATGAATATTTTTTATTCCAACGGATCCACCGAAGCTAATGAAGCATGGCTGCTGACGCGTCAACTCGGTTACCAGAACAATTATGTGCTGCAGGGCGGACTGAATTACTGGCTTGAGACGGTACTTAACCCGGCACAACCGGGAAATAACAGCCCCAACGATGAAATCGCCCGGTACGATTTCCGCAAGGCTGCTTCCATGGCGCTTGGCGGCGGTGGAGCTGCAGCCGTAACTACTGCAGCTGCTCCTTCCGATTCAAAAACTGCTAGACCGGCAGTTGTTCCGGTAAAGAAAAAGAAGAAGGCTGCCGGCGGATGCTGAAATTGTGCATGCCGAAATCATTTTTATTCCAGGTCCTCCCGCGTATTGATATTTCTGAACAGCTCAAGGGCGGTATGCTCTTCATCAGCCTCAAAGGTCAGAAGCCGGGTCGGCGCTTCCCGGATCAGGTCCAGCGGACTGTATTTCCCCGATTTCAGATTCGCTTCGATTAAAGGAAGGAGTGATTGATGGTAAAACCCGCACAAGGGTTCAACAAATCCATGATGCGCCGGGACTACAATCTGAAATTCATCGTTCAGCAAGGGCCATAATCGTCGGATCAGGTCGAGTGAAACACCGGGCATGTCACAGGAAAGTACCAGATTCCAAAGGTACGGCGAAGCCGTGAGCCCGGCGTGAATTCCGGCCAGGGGCGCTTTGACCGGGCAGATATCCGGAATTACCCGGAACCCCAGGTGGTCCAGGTCATGGCCGTTGGCCGAGATGAAGGTAACGGTGGTTACAATCGCCGCCAAATCCAGGGGATATTGAATGAGCGGTTTTCCCCGGTAAAGGGTCAACGCTTTGGGCGACCCCATCCGCTGACTGCGTCCTCCCGCTAAGATGATTGCCGAAAATCCCTCACCCATATTTTGAGTTCAATACCCTGATGGAATACCTGCGTTAGCCCTTTGCTGTTCATTTGACTGAACAAGGATTTGAGTGCAGTAACACAGTATAAAAATACAAATTAATCATCCGTTGCCGGAAATTATACTTAATTGTTTTAATTTTATTGCAATAAACTGATAGCGATATGAAAAAATCACTGATTCCGGGCCTGATCCTGCCGGCCCTGCTGCTGTTGTTTGTTATGAACGGGTGTAAAAAGAAATCAGACGACCCGGTCCCGGCTCCGACCACAGTTACCGACGCCGATGGGAACCTTTACCATACGCTTACGCTCGGAACCCAGACCTGGATGGTCGAAAATCTGAAAGTGACCCATTACCGCAACGGTGATCCCATTCCGGTGATCGTGGAGGATACAGCCTGGAGTGAGCTGACAACCGGCGCGCGGTGTGCCTACGAGCATGATACGGCATTGGGATCGGTTTACGGTCAGTTTTACAACTGGTTTGCCGTAACCGATCTGCGGCAAATTTGTCCCGCGGGATGGCATGTGGCTACCGATCAGGAATGGCAAACGCTGATTGATCACCTGGGAGGAGAAGCTGTTGCCGGAGGGAAGATGAAAGAACGGGATACCCTGCATTGGTTAAGTCCGAACACAGGGGCCACCAACGAAAGCGGATTCACGGCGTTGCCTGCCGGGGCCCGCAGTTTCGACGGTATGTTCTACCTGATGCAATCCCACGCGTTCTTTTGGTCATCGACCGGTACCACGGGCAATATGGCCTGGTTCCGTTATCTTGAAGACCTGGATGCCTATATCGGGCGCACCGCCGACGTGAGGACCAGCGGTTTCAGCGTAAGGTGTGTGCGTGATTGATACCGAAAATCTGGCATAGAGAGTCTGTTTAAAATTTACGATTGAACAAGATTTACGATTTACGAATGAAATATCATTGGAACCAGATTCATGCAAATCGTGAATGATAATAATGGATATTCCATGTGGCTGATGAAATATAAAATTATTAACACATGAAACGAACGTTACGTTCAAAATGACCGGTATATGAAAAAATTCAAAAACAGCAGTGTTACCGGTATCCTCCTGACGGCTGGCCTGGTTATCGTGTTGTGTTTACAATCCGGTTGCAGGAGCTGTAAAAAAGAGGTCCGGGAAACAGTCGGCTCGGTCGCGCCAATGCTGGTGACCGATGAGGTACGCGATATCGACAGCAATGTATATCACACGATAAAAATCGGGAAGCAGACCTGGTTGCGTGAGAATCTGAAGTCAACCTGTTTCAGTAACGGTGATCCGATCCCTGAAGTCGGTGACGGGAGGAAATGGAGTAAAAGGGGAGAGGCAGCCTATTGTAATTACGACAACGATGCGATCTTCGCCGTGACTTACGGGCGACTGTACAACTGGCATGCAGTGGATGACAGCCGGGGAATCTGCCCTGCGGGTTACCATGTTCCAACCGACGGGGAGTGGTTTGAACTTACTGCATCACTTGGCGGAGAAGGAGTTGCCGGAGGAAAACTGAAAGAAGAGGGTACCACCCACTGGAGCGAGCCTAACACAGGGGGAACCAACGAAAGCGGATTCACGGCATTACCGGGAGGCTACCGGGGCGACCGGGGGTCCTTTCAGATCCTCGACGATTATTGCTTCTTCTGGACCTCCACGACCTGCGATGCAGCCAGCGCCTGGTCAAGGTTTTTACAAAACGATGACGACGCCGTTTACCGCATCGAGAATTTCAAGACCTTCGGCTTTTCAGTCCGTTGCCTGAAAGACCGGTAAACCGGCAGCCCCGGCCCATCCGCGGTATCACGCATTTGCAATTCTTAAATAAAATCCCTGTCAGGATTGCTTTTTAAAGTTCCGCAACCGCCTTTTCCAGGATATTCGTGACTTCATGGGCCAGTTCACCCAGAGCGGGATTCCGGATCGCCATCATGGATGCAAGCGGATTAACGGCAGCCACCTCAGTGGTACCGTTTCCTTTGTCGATAACCAGGATGTTGCACGGAAGCATGGTTCCGATCTTTTCCTCAGCCTGTATCGCCTTGTAAGCAAAGCCCGGGTTACACATTCCCAATATTTTGTAAGGCATTAAATCAACCCCGAGCTTTTCATGGAGTTTTTGTTTCATGTCAATCTCGGTGATGAGTCCGAATCCCTTTTCTTTCAGGGTGGAAAGAATACGCGATTCGGCTTCGGCCATCCCGCAATTCAGTATTTTAGTGAAATAATAGTCCATAATCATTTGTATTTTAACATATTAATTTTTCTGATCAGAAAATCCTTTGATTTTACTCCGACGATACGGTCAACTTCCTTTCCATTTCTGAAGATCAGCATGGTAGGAATGTTCCTGACCGAAAACCTGTTTGCGATTGACTGATGCTGCTCAATATTGACTTTACAAATCCTGACGGAGGAATCGACCTCTTCGGCGACTTCATTCAGAACGGGCGTCATCATCCGGCAGGGCATGCACCACGAGGCCCAGAAATCAACCAACGCGATCCCGTTGCCGACCTGATGGTTGAAATTTTTATCATCAAGGTTTCTGATCTTTTCACTTTCGGGGCCCATTGGCATTTTTTTCATCTTCCACCACGAATAGAAGACATAACTAAAAAATGGCACCAACAGTCCTCCGGTTATATACCAGATTGTTTCCATTGAATTAATGATTTTATTGAATGATCACGATTTCATAAGTTACCTCCATCGTTTTCCGGTAAACGGCCGAGACTCCGCAATAACTTTCCTGCGACAGGTCAATAGCCTTTTTCAGTTGTTCGATGGGAAGTTCCTTACCTTTGAATTCATAGGTGATATGCATCCGGTTGTAGTGTTTGGGATGCTCTTCCGTCACGTCGCCGTCGACCCTGATATTCAACCCGTCAAGGTCGATCCGCATTTTTTTCAGGATGGAAACTACATCCATCCCGGTACACCCGGCCAATGCGGCTAGCATCAGTTCCTTGGGCCGGGCGCCCTGATCCGCGCCTCCGGCCGCCGTGGCTGCATCCATCAGAACCGGATGCCCGCTTACAGTTGCTTCAAAAAGCATGTTACCCCTCCACGAGGTCTCCACTGAATGTTTCATAAAATGTGCTTTTTCTCCCTGAAATCAGGCAGGATTATTTTTTCTTACAGGTGTTGATCCCAAAGGGAAGATAAAGCGGACAGGATCCGATCAGGCTGGTGAGAATGAAGACCGCGGCCAGAACCAGCAAAATGATCCCTGCCACGCCCGTTACGGCTTTGGTGAAAAACAAAACTGCAAATAATACTGCGATCACAATTCGGATGATCTTATCTGTTGTACCCATATTCTTTTTCATGATTTTAATTTTTTAAGGTTAATACGGCTACAAAGATACAAAGAATAGTGATACTAAAGCGATTTATTCGAAAATTATTTTTCCGGTTGAATAAATGTTGCCTGATGCCTGTACCTGGTAATGGTACAATCCGCGCGGCATGCCGGAAGTGTTGATTCTGAGGAACGAATCGGACTGATTAACCGGATAGGTTTTAACCGTCCTGCCGGTCCAGTCGGTGAGGGTGATCACTGCTTCGGAGGCGCCTTCGGAGGCGCCTTCGGGGATGCTGAAGGGGATGGTTACGGTCGACCGGGAGGGGTTGGGGAATGGTTCTTGTCTGGCCTGTGGATCCGGGGTTGATTCTGCCGATACCAGTTGTCCGGGGATGGAATAAACCTGGGTATTTACCGTGTAAGGGCTTACGGAATAATCATAAACATAGACCAGGAATTTCAGGTTTCCTCCGGAGGTCGTCGCAACTTCTGAATATCCCCCGCCCTGGACCGTAAGCAGAACCGATCCATCTTCGTTAATCACTTTGGTGGCATAGGTATAGTATTGCAGCGTTGTGTTATAGTTGTAATAAACATAAACCAGCTCCACCTTGGAGTCGAGATTGAAAAGGGTTTCTGAAACGTACCGGATATCGTACAGGTACCATCCGGTGGGAATCGTCAGATCGAGGGTTTTCCAGAGGGAATGATCCGTATTATAAATCTTGCATTTGTTGTTGGTCCAGTCCATCATGTAATACTTATCCCCTGAAATAGCCAACCTGGTCAGGGCTGCCGATCCCGGATAGTTGTTTTCGAATACGATTTGTGACTGACCTGCGAAAGTTGCCAGTATAATTACGAAACTCAGAAATACTTTTTTCATGTACTGATTGGATTTAAGATTCAGAATTACCGGATATCGGTCGCAAAAGTAGCGTTGTATCCCCATTTCACTGTTACGATATATTCAAATTCTTGTATAAGATTTTAAGAATGGGCAGTTCTTGCCATATCAAGAAAAGCTGTTAAGGGTTTTTAATTCCGTAACTGTGCTGAATGGTTTACAGTGTCGGAAGAATGTTCTTGAGGGAGGTGAACAAACCGGTCTTCGACAGGGGTTTGGCAAGGTAGTCGTCGCACCCGATCGCCAGACAGCGATTTCGTTCTTCAGTCATGGCGTAAGCTGTCTGGGCTATGACTTTCACCGGGTACTGTTTATTCCTGATCTCCGCGATACATTCATAGCCGGTCATTATAGGCATGTTGATATCGAGCAGGATCAGGTCGGCCATACGGTCTTTTAACATCTCCATGAGGATTTTCCCGTTGGTGGCACGCTTTAGTTCAGCGCCGGTTCCTTTCAGCGTTACGGTCAGGAACAGCCAGGTATCGTCGTCATCTTCGGCGACAATGATGTACTTTCCCCGGAGATCGGGTTGCTCCGAAGCCGTTTTTACCGGCGCCGGAGCGGTAATGGTTTTCACCGGAAGGTACGGGATGTTGAATGAAAATGTGGTTCCCTTTCCCGGTTCGGAAGCCACCGATATCGCTCCCCCCAGTAATTCCACCAGCGCCTTGGAGATGCTGAGTCCCAGTCCGGCTCCTTCGCGGTATTCCTGCTCCTCAACCTGGCGGAACCGTTCAAAGATGATCCGGAGTTTGTCGGCCGGTATGCCTTTCCCGGTGTCGCTGACATAGAATTCGAGAACCTCCCGGCCATCCTTCTTGAGCAGATGAACGCCCAGGGTGATCGTTCCTTTACTGGTGTATTTGATTGCGTTGGTGATGAGGTTGTCGAGGACCTGTTGCAACCGTATGGCATCGGTCTCCGTAATCAGATTATGCTCCGACCCGTCGAATTCGGTTATCAGCAGGAGTCCGGGTTTCTTTTTGAGGAGCTCCGATTCCCGGAAAGCCTCAACCGTGGTCTGCAGTATCTTTCCAATGTTACATACCGTCGGCGTGATCCTGACCTGTTTGGAATCGAGTTTTGAAAGATCGATAATGTCGTTGATGATGTGCATCAACCGTTCACCTGCATTCCGGATGATACTGGTGAAATGAGCCTGTTCGTCCGGAGTGTTTTCGGGTTGCCCCAGAAGGTCTGAAAACCCGAGTATGGCATTCATCGGAGTCCTGATTTCGTGGCTCATATTTGCCAGGAATGCCGATTTCAGCCGGTCGGATTCCTGCGCCTGTTCGAGGGCAATCTGCAACTCTTCCTCCATTCTTTTCCGGTCGGTGATATCTGCTACCGACACAATCCCGGCCGGTTTCCCTAAATAAGAGAGGCTGTTGGCCGTGAGATGAATCCACCGTTGCGACCCGTTACGGGTTCTGATTTTCAGTTCGTAATCTCCGGTAAATTGATCCCCCTGCAATCTTCTTCTTCCCCTGTTGCGGATCATATCACGGTACTCCTCGGTGATGAATTCCCAGAATTTCATCCGGTGCAATTCCGCGGCCGGGTAACCGCTGATCTGTTCCCCGGCAGGGTTGGTATAGACCCAGTGGTCATCCTGGTAGATCATGATGGCATTGGGCGAGCATTCAGCCAGGGTCCTGAATTTTTCCTCACTTTCTCTGATGGTCAGTTCTGCGGCTTTCCGTTCCTGAATATTCCGGAAAAATGATTGATAGGT
>JAQWBQ010000100.1 GCA_028706295.1 Bacteroidales bacterium | reverse complement strand
TCCACTGATAATCTTTCTTGAGATTGATAAAAAACTTCATTTTGGAGAACGACTTATCCGCCGAAATGCTGATAAATGAGATCCGGTCTTTGTATCGGTCATAGATCGGTTTAAGAAGATCCATCTCATTCAGGCATTCTTCGCAGTAGGTGGTCCAGAAATTCATCACGACCGGTTTCCCTTTGAAGGAACGGAGCGATTGCATCTTTTGGTCGCGGTTCTTCAGGTTAAAATCAGGAGCAGGGGTGCCGGGTCGCAGCTTTGTAAGAAATTTGTAAAGGTTATCGGCTACCAGTCTGTTCCCGTCATATTTCGAAGTCACCGATGCGCTCTTAACCACCGTCAGAACCTGATCCTGATTGTAGGTTGGGGTATAATAAAGCTCCATCATGCCTTTCAGCAGTACCAATTCCCTGAGTTGTTCATTTTTCAGGAGGGTATCAGCGGCCATGGCTTTCAGAATGGTTTTATACGGATCGGTATTTTTTAACAGCGACTGATAGTCAACTTTCCTTAGGATGTTGGAGGTAACGGTGATGTATTTTGTGAAGAAGTTGTTGAAAAAATCCATGTACTCCACATTAAAATAAGTGACGGGTTGTTCGATGAAGTACTTCCGTGCGATCTGCCACTGGCTCCGGGTCTGGGTAAGAAGTTCGAGGGAGGCGATCTTATAGGTAAAATATACCCTGAAGTAAGGATCAGTCACATCACCAAACTCACGTTCTAGCCTGATTTTAAAGGTATCAAGCACGGTTTTGTTACGGTCGTTATACAACTCCTTGAACTTATCCATCAGAAAGTCGCTGTATTGAACATTTAACCTTTCGATAACGGCATTCAGTTCTTGGGGCCCTGCACCAAGGATCTTGCAGGAGAGATTCTGTGACTGCAGGAATGGGTTAATCTCGGTGAGATCATCGTAACTCATCGGTGCGATCTGAAGGGAATAGTTCCCGGAGGGCTCGAGGAAAAGTTCAGTCTTATGAAAATCGATGGTGAGGATGGCTAAAAGGGTATGGTCTGATTGGAACGACAGGTTAAAATTTCCGGCCGAATCGACAGTCGAAACGGCGAGGGGCTTTTCGAGAAAAGTGATCAGGTCACCGGGGGTGCTGATCCTGATCATCTTGCGTTCTGCCCCGGGTGCGGTGCCCCTGATGGTTATTTTCTGGGCGAAGGACTCCGGGAGGTAACATCCCAGTACCAGGAAAACAAGGAAATATCGAATTGCTGACTGCACCCTGAACGGTTTGAATGCAAAGTTAACAAAAAGCATGCATTACCTGTTGAAATTTCACAGATGAACTGCGGGCACGACAGTTTGTCAGGGGTTCGCGATCACAATCCCCGACGGAATAAACCGGGTTACGTCTCCTCCATTTCGGATGATATCCCTGATGATGGTAGAGCTCAGCGCAGAAAACTCCGGGGCACAAAGCAGGAAAACCGTCTCAATGGTTGGGGCCATCAGTTTATTCATCTGTCCTGTTCCCCGTTCAAATTCAAAATCAGCGACTGAACGAAGGCCGCGTAAAATATATCCGGCGCCGGATTTCAGGCAGAAATCAACCGTCAGCCCCGTGTAGGAGGCAACCGCTACCGATGCTTCATCAGCAAAAACCGACCGGAGCCATGACAGCCGCTGTTCTGTTGTAAAGAGCGATTTCTTTGCTGCATTTTCACCTACCGCTACGATGATTTTATCGAAAAGCTTAACAGCCCGGTGCACGATATCCTCGTGTCCTCTGGTCACCGGATCGAACGATCCCGGGAAAACAGCAATTCGTGCCATGGTTGACGGTTTAGGCTGACAAATATAACAAAACTGAAAGGAATCCGGTTTATTCGAAGGTCAGTGAAAGCTGGAAAATTTTGGAATTGAGCTTTTCGATGGATTCGGTGTAGATATTATTTTCGTGTTTCAGAACATCGAGAAAGCCGTACATCATCTTCAGTTCAACCCCGAATTTAAACCATTCGTTATAAAAATCAAAGCCCACTCCCGCTTCAGCATAGAAATCGGAAGCATTGAATTTCACGATCTTTTCATCGCGGTTTTTTGCCTCCCTTTTTTTGGCATTGGAGGCCAGATCGAGAGAATACTGGGCCCCGACGAGAAGGTAGGGTCTGAAATTGTTGTACCGGAAAGCCTTGTATCTGATTTCAAGCGGAAAACTGATATAGGTCGATGGAACTTTTTTCGTCTTTGTAAACAGGGCAGAGTCGGTACCGCCCGGGATGGCGGTGAAGGTTCTGATGTTGTATTCGAGGGTCCGGTCGCCAAAAGCCAGTGACGGGAGGAAGCGAAGGTCGAAATGGTCACCCATCCGCATGTTGGCAAGAATGCTGATCACAAATCCCGGGATGGATCTTGCGGTCACCGAGAGTACGCGTGCAGAATCGGGTGTCGGAAGAATATCTTCAGGCATATAACTTCTTGTGAAGGTATAGGAGTTCAGATTGGCGATAGGCCGGATGGTGACAAAACTCTGGTTGACTCCTAAAACGAAACCGAAATGGAACAATTCCTGATCGTAATTCGGCATGTTCAGCACGATGTTTCGCTGGCTTGCCGCCTGTTTGGGGAAAAATAAGATGACCAGCGCCAGGATCAGGGCGCCGGTTCCACCGGCTTTCAATAAAAGATTTTTACTCATTGAAAGGTTTAACGCAGGATTGCAGTTTTTATTTTTCTCCGGTATATACTGAGGCAATTCCACCGGTAAGGCTTATTTGATTTACGCGAGCCAGTCCGCGCTGGTCGAGAATTTCCAGAAAATCTTTTCCGGATGGGAATGCATCCACCGATTGAGGCAGGTAGGTATAGGCCGTTCTGCTGCCTGAGATGAGCCTTCCAACCGCCGGAATGACCGCATGCGAATAAAATCCGTACAGCTGTTTCATGGGAAATGCCGCGGGGTGTGAAAATTCGAGGATGAGCATGCACCCCCCCGGCTTTAGAACTCGGCGCATCTCTGATAAACCCAGCCCGAGATCATCAAAGTTCCGCACCCCGAAGGCGACCGTGACTGCATTAAAGGTGTTATCAGGAAAAGGAATATGCTCTGCATCGCCTTGTTGCAGGCGGATGACCGGTTCCTGACCCTTCCGGGAGATCTTTTGCCTGCCGATTTCAAGCATCTTTTCCGAAATATCTATTCCCACGATCCTTTGCGGTCGGAGCCGTGCCAGAGAGAGGGCCAGGTCGCCTGTACCACAGGCAACATCAAGGATCGATAAGGGTCTGGAGGGTGCCAGCAACCGCACCAGTTTTTTCCGCCAGAGATGATCAATGCCAAAAGAAAAAAAATGATTCAGAAAATCATATTTTCCGGAGATGTCGTCGAACATCCTGCGTACAGTCTCCTTTTTCGGTGCAGAACCCATAGTGTAAAGAGTTTTTAGGGAAATCCTGAAATCAGATTTATGGGTGAAAAGAAAAAGGGATTATCCGGTAAGATAATCCCTTATTTCTCCTTGAGATATTTTTACGCTCCCAATTGGAGTCTTTTGAATCCCGTGACCATCAACTCTTTGTCATGATCGGCAATGTACTGACGGACGGTTTTTTTGGTATCCTTCACAAAATCCTGGTTCAGAAGGGTCATTTCTTTAAAGAATTTCTGAAGTTTCCCCGTTGCAATCTTGTCGAGCATCTCCTCGGGTTTTCCTTCCTGGCGGGCCTGTTCCTTTCCAATCTCCATTTCCCGGTCGATGACCTCCTGGGTCACATTTTCCTTATCAACGGCAACAGGACTCATGGCGGCGACCTGCATGGCCAGTTCGTGACCAATCTCCATCACGTTTTTCCCGTCCTTTTTATTCAACCCGATTACTGTAGCGAGACGGTTACCGAAATGGTTGTAAGCAAAGACAACAGGAGCCTCGATGGCTTCGAAGTGTGCAATCTGAATTTTTTCACCCGTTTTCCCGAGCATTTCATTCAGCCGTTCTTCGACGGTAGTGGTTCCAAGAGTCATGGGAAGGAGTTCTGCGGCAGTTTTGATACGTTTGTTGATGCCCAGATCAAGCAGTTCCTTGGAGAAATTGATGAAATCTTCGGTTTTGCCAACGAAATCGGTTTCACAGTTGACCATGATGACGGCCCCGAAAGTCTGATCGGCAGTGGTTTTAGCATAGACGAAACCCTGGTTGGCATCGCGGTCGGCGCGTTTGCCAGCCACTTTCTGACCTTTTTTTCTGAGATAATCGATGGCTTTATCGAAATCGCCTTCTGATTCCTGCAGGGCTTTTTTACAGTCCATCATCCCTGCACCGGTCATCTGGCGCAATTTATTAACATCGGCTGCGGTAATTGTCATACGTAAAATATTAAAGTTTTATGATAAAATTCATTTTTTGCTTCTTCCGGGAGCCGGTTTACTGATCCTTTTCCGGGCCGGTTTCGATTTATCTTCGGGTTCTGGGGTAAGGCCTTTCATCTTTGCCACTTTGGTATCGACAAAATCTTTCTTCACGATCTTGATACCATCCTCATCGGTTTCCTCCTCATCCTCATCAGCCAGACCCTGCGATTGCAATCTCATTTCGAGATCTTCACCCTCTCCCCGTTCTTCATCGGCTGCCTTTTTGTCGCGGTCAAGTTTACGTTCAACGAGTCCCTCTTCGATGGCTTCCATCATAGTGCCCACGATCAGCGATATCGACTTGGATGCATCGTCGTTGGCCGGAATCGGGAAGTCGACCATACGCGGGTCGGAGTTGGTATCGACGATTGCAAAAGTCGGGATATTCAGTTTTTTCGCCTCAGCCAGGGCAATGTGCTCCTTCAGGATGTCGACGATGAAAATAGCCGAAGGGAGCCGGTTCAGGTCGGCGATAGAGCCGAGGTTCTTCTCCAGTTTGGCCCGTTCACGGGTCAGGGTGAGCCGTTCTTTTTTCGAAAGGTTGGAATAGGAAGGGCTTGCCATCAGTTTATCGATCGACATCATTTTGCGTACCGCCTTGCGGATGGTGGCGAAGTTGGTAAGCATCCCGCCGGGCCAGCGTTCTGTAACGTAAGGCATATTCACCCTGCGGACATGCTCGGCGACAATCTCCTTGGCCTGTTTCTTGGTTGCTACGAAGAGCACCTTTTTCCCTGATTTGGCAATCTGTTTCAACGCGGCGGCAGCCTCATCGATTTTTGCCATGGTTTTATAAAGGTCGATTATGTGGATCCCGTTCCGCTCCATAAAAATATAAGGGGCCATTGCAGGATTCCATTTGCGGCGCAGGTGACCAAAATGTACACCCGCATCCAGTAATGCATCAAAGTTGGTTCGTGACATATAATGGATCTATGAATTCTGAAATTTTAACGTTTACTAAACTGGAATCTTTTACGGGCTTTCTTCTGTCCGTACTTTTTACGCTCCACCATACGGGGGTCGCGCATCATCAGTCCTTTCGCCTTGAGGGCCGGACGGTGTTCCTCGTTGATTTCACACAGTGCACGGGCAATTGCCAATGCAAGAGCTTCGGCCTGACCCCGGATGCCTCCGCCGTCGAGCGTTACCTTGACATCGTACTTTCCCTGATTGGCCGTCACTTCGAAAGGTTCGGTCACCTTGAACTGAAGAATCGGAGTGGGAAAATAGTCTTTATAATCGCGGCCATTCACGGTGATGGTGCCCTGGCCATCCTTCAGATATATTCTGGCAACGGCAGTCTTCCTTCTGCCAAGGGTGTTGATTACTTCCATATTACTTGATTGAGGTTAATTTCATGGGTTTTGGTTGCTGTGCCTGATGCGGATGATCGGGCCCGGGATAGACGTACAGGTTGCGGAAAAGGTCACGACCCAGCCGGTTCTTGGGTAACATCCCTTTAATGGCTTTTTCCACAACAGCCGTCGGTTTCGAGACAAGAAGCTTTCCCGGATTGATCTCTTTCTGACCACCAGGATAACCTGAATGCGACAGGTAAACCTTGTCCTGAACCTTGTTGCCCGTCAGCTTTACCTTAGCAGCATTGATGATAATCACATTGTCGCCACAGTCCACATGCGGCGTGTAGTTGGTCTTGGTCTTGCCTTTCAGAAGCATGGCCACCTTTGCAGCCAAACGTCCCAGTATCTGGTCTTCGGCATCAATAAGCACCCAATCCTTGGTCACCGTGGCCGCATTGGCGCTTATGGTCTTGTAACTTAACGTATTCATGCGTTTCTTATCGTTTTTAAATGAATCCTTTCTCATTGAAAAGGGGTGCAAAGATAGAACTAATTTCCATACCACCCTGAATATCCATGGTATTAATTTCATATTTTTTAATTATCCTTTATTTTGTTACATTTTTTTGTAATTTTATGCCTTATTTTATGTAAATATGTTCCGTGTTCTGAACGCGCTCCTGCCACGTCACAAGCCTTTCTGCCTTTTCGGCGCCGCCGGTGTTGGCAAGACCTCCCTGATTCATCAGTTCGCCGGCAGATTCAGCAACCACATCCATGTTGACCTCAATACCCCCTCAGACCGGGTTCTCTTCGAACAAGAGTCCGATCCCCGGGAGATCATTCCGGCCCTTAGTTTCATTAAAGAAAAAGAGATCAGGGGTACGGGAACACTCATCATCCTCGACGAAATCGCACGGTGCCCGGCCGCTATTCGCTGGTTCTTTAACCAACCTGAACCCGTCCGGTCAAAACCAACCCGGACAGGGGGTCCCCTCATCATAGCCATCTCTTCGGTCATCACCGATGAAATGACCACTTTGATGGGAAAAGGTACCTCATCTATCCAACCCCTTTATCTGCCCCCCCTCACGTTCGAAGAGTTCCTGATCGAAACCGGTGACCTGCCTGCCCTGGAGGCATTCCGCCAGATCCCGGTTCCAAATTATGCCTATGAACGGCTCCTGAACTATTTTCACCTTTTCACCCTGATCGGAGGTATGCCCGAAATCGCCTCACGCTACCTTGAAACACGAAGTTTTTCAGGTCTGAAAACGATCTATGAAAACATAGGACAAAGAATTTCCGACTTCATTGATCTGGTCCTGAACGGGAAAAAAAGCAGGGATCTGGCTCATGATGTAATGCAAAACAGTTACCCCTTTGCAGCCTCACGGATCAGTTTCAGTCGTTTCGGGAACATCGACAAAGGAAGCAGGGAAATTAAAAGATCGTTCCATGCCCTGGAACAGTCATTCCTGCTCCGGTTGGTGTATCCGCTGACCGATTCCTGTTTACCGGTAAAACCGGATCTGAAAAAATTTCCCCGGCTGCACATGATCGATACCGGAATGGTGAATTTTTTTTCAGGCATTCAACGACCATTGTTCAAAGTGACTGACATGAACTCCTTGTTCGAAGGTCAGATCGCCCGGCAGGTGGCGGGCCAGGAAATCACTGCCTCCGGATTGTACCAACCCGGCTCCGGGTCGCAAAAGCCAACATCTGATCAAAAACCTGCCGGTCTGTTTTCAGGGTACGGTTTTCCTCCGGCGCCTCTTTATTGGACCCGGGCAAAAGCACAATCATCCGCTGCTGTCGATTTCGTGATCCCGTTCGAAGGACTGCTGATCCCGGTCATGGTCAGATCAGGGGAACCCGGGCGGTTGCGGGCTTTGCACCAGTTTGTCGATTCAGCGCCCCATAGTTTTGCCGTCAGGCTCTCCTCCGAAAAACCCGGCATCAGGCAATGTAAAACATTGCGGAACAAGACTTATTACCTGCTGAATCTTCCCTATTTCCTGGCGGGAAAAATCCCGGAACACCTGTCAGGATTTATTAAATACGTGGGAACCTGATCGTTTTTTCATGCTGAAATTTCGGAAAATCATCCCCTGTCCGGTATAGGAACCCGACTTTTTACATTATCTTTAACTTGTTTTTGTATCCTCCCGTTATCATGAAACAAACCTTTTATAAACCCGGATTTATTTTATTGTGGATCGGAATCTTTGCCGTCGCCATGGGCTACCTCGAAAGCGCCGTGGTCATCTACCTGCGTACGGTATTTTATCCTGAAGGCTTTGCCTTTCCAATAAAAGCGCTGGGATTCCGGCTGACTATCACCGAACTGCTCCGGGAAACCGCTACCATCATTATGTTGATCACCCTCGGAATTGTCGCGGTCAAAAAGCCTTTGGTCAGGTTCGCGGTTTTTATCTATGCCTTTGCCATCTGGGATATCTGCTATTACCTCTTTCTTTTTCTCCTGGTCGGATAGCCCGGTTCATTCTTTACCTGGGATCTTCTCTTTCTGATCCCCTGTCCCTGGACCGGACCGGTCGCCGCCCCCCTGATCAACTCCGTCACGATGATCGTTCTGGCAGTCCTGATCACCGTTTTTAACAGCAGTCAACACAAAGCGCCTCTCCGCACCTCCGAATGGTTCCTGCTGATCGCCGGTTCCGTAATCACAATCATCGCCTATACCAGTGATTACCTCATTTTTATGCTTCAAAAATTTCCGATGGTTAAGATTATAACCATCTCCCCTGAAGTTGTTGTGCAGGAATATGCTTCCGGCTACGTCCCGGACCATTTTAACTGGGTCCTCTTTTCGGTAGCAGAAATACTATTCATCGCGGCATTGATGACCTATTCTCTCAGATACCGGAAAAAGAAACGATCTCCGCTGAAATGATTTGTCAATGCTGCATCTTGTTGAGAATGCAAAGCAGGTTCACATTAAATGGAGTTATTTTACGAGGAACATCAAGTCACTATTTGCAAACCCGCTCATTTTCGGTATCGCCGAACCAGAAACCAAAGGGTCAATAATTTTTCCCTACCTTTGCCCCGGTTTAAAAATCCGGAAAATAAAATTGATTTACGATTGACATGATTTACGATTTACGAATTAAAATTTGAAGATTTGAGAATGTGAAAATTTTAATTATTTTTTTCCCCTATTACCTATTGCCTATTGCCCATTGCCTGTTGTCAAATGGCCAATACCCAATACCTGATTTTGAATTTTAACTTTCCCCATGTCCATCTCCGTACAAAATATCACCAAGATCTACAGCAGGCAGAAAGCGCTTGACCAAATCTCCCTTGAGGTCAAACCAGGCGAGATTGTCGGGCTTCTGGGCCCGAATGGAGCAGGTAAAAGCACCCTGATGAAAATTTTAACCTGCTTTATCCCTCCCACCTCGGGGGATGCCTCTGTTTGTGGATTCGACATCCTTGAGCAATCCATGGAGGTACGCAAAAAGGTTGGCTATCTTCCGGAGAACAATCCACTTTACCTGGATTTGTATGTCCGCGAGTTTTTAAATTTCTGCGCCGGGACACACCGGATTAAAAGTAATATTGATGGCCGGATCGCCGAGATGATAGAACTCACAGGACTTGAAACTGAACAACATAAACGCATCGGTTCCTTATCGAAAGGATACCGTCAGCGCGTGGGTCTGGCTCAGGCGCTGTTGCACGATCCGGAGGTATTGATCCTCGACGAACCGACCTCCGGACTTGATCCCAATCAACTCCTCGAGATCAGGAACCTGATCCGGGAGATCGGTAAAAAAAAGACGGTCATGATGTCGACCCATATCATGCAGGAAGTTGAGGCTATCTGCAACCGGGTCATCATCATTCACAAAGGACATATTGTTGCTGACGACACGACCCAGAACCTGCAGCACCTCTCTGCCTCCCGGCCGGTTATCCGGGTTGAATTCAGCTCGCCGGTCGCTTCCGAACTGATCCTGGCGATTCCCGGCGTGTTAAAGGCCAGCCCCATGCTTTTGGTTCGTTCCGGAGCAAAAGATCAAGCCGGCGCATCACCGGCATGGATGCTCGCCCCGGAAGCGGATCGCGACATCCGGGCCAACGTGTTTCAGTTTGCCGTCGACCATCAATTAACTGTTCTTTCGTTACACCAGGAAGAGCAAAGGTTGGAAGAGGTCTTTCAGGAACTAACCAGAAACTGAGTTCCCGGGTACAGTTTTTTATTTCCCGTATTCCCGGTAACCACACCAGGTAGAAAAACCATCCGACCCGGGGTGCTCTCATCCTGTTGCAGCTCTCGTTCAGCGTTTCTTTGTGGTTGTTTATCGATTTTATCTCTTCCGACAGGCGAAAAATGAACAATTTGCGTTTAAATTGTAACATTTTACCAGCCCTATTGTCTTATGTCACAATAACTAAAAATTCAATTTATAATTTATGATCAGGATCCGAAACATTCATAAATCCTACACTACCGGTCAGAACAGCCTTCATGTTCTGAAAGGTATCGACCTCAATGTCGAACAGGGGGATATGATCTCCGTGATGGGAGCTTCCGGCAGCGGGAAATCGACGCTGTTAAACATTCTCGGGATCCTGGACACCTACGACCAGGGAGAGTATCTGCTTAATGGGCTGAAAATAAATAAATTAAGTGAGAAAAAAGCCGCACAATTAAGGAATAAAATGCTGGGATTCGTCTTCCAGTCCTTTAACCTGATCTCTTTCAAGAATGCCATGGAAAATGTGGCCATGCCTCTGTATTATCAGAATGTCAAACGTAAAAAGCGCAACCTGATCGCGATGGAGTATCTCGACCGGATGGGGATCAGGGATTGGGCGCACCATTTGCCCTCGGAATTGTCGGGAGGACAAAAGCAGCGGGTTGCGATAGCGCGGGCCATGATCACTAACCCCAAAGTGATCCTGGCCGACGAGCCCACAGGAGCGCTCGATTCAGTGACTTCGCTCGAAGTAATGGATCAGCTTCAGGAGATCAACAAAGAAGGAATAACCATGATCATCGTGACCCATGAACATGATATTGCGGCGCGTACGCGGAAAACAATCCGTATCACCGACGGAATGATAACCGACATCGTTAACAATTAAAAAACAGACCGTGTTCGAACTCGATAAGTGGCAGGAGATTTACAGTACGGTGAAAAAAAACAAGCTCCGTACTTTTCTGACCGGGTTCAGTGTTGCCTGGGGGATTTTCATGCTGATCATATTGCTGGGTTCGGGGAACGGGCTTGAAAATGGTGTCCGTGAAAATTTCCGGGGTGGAGCAATTAACGGAGTCTGGATCAGCAGCGGGCTGACCAATATGACCTACAAAGGAATGAAGGTGGGCCGTCAGATCAGGTTCACGAATGAAGACTATAAGGCACTTAAGCAGACGGTACCCGGCTATGATCGTATGTCGGCCCGCTTGTTCATGGGGAATATACTCACTTCCTATAAAAACAATTATGGTACTTTCTTTCTTTCACCCTGTCATCCAGATTATGGCATAATAAAGGAATTGACGGTTATCCAGGGAAGGTTCCTGAACAACATTGACATCGTTGATTTCCGTAAGGTGGCAGTGATCGGTGAAAAGGTGAAAGACGCGCTGTTTAAAGCGCCCGACACGGTTGCCATGGGCAAATATGTCAACATCAATGGCGTCTTATTCCAGGTAGTCGGTGTTTTCAGGGATTTCAGCCGCAACGATCATGAACAGCAACGGATTTATATACC